>NZ_JAKKRZ010000002.1:0-403960 GCF_025653725.1 Shewanella sp. SM74
ATAAATTGACCTGTATAACTCCTTACCAAGGTTTCCTTTTAACATTTTAAAACGGTACTTCGGAGTCCAAACAATATGATATTTGCAACGCCAATAAACATGTGATGAACTTCTATAATCGCCCATGCTTTTCGTTTCCTCTTACTTGTGGTGAATAAGAAGTCTCTTTTAGCATGGGCGTAATTCAGGCTATAGCCTCAAGGAACAATCACCACCGCCAGAGGCGGTGGTTTTAGGATGACAATAAAACCGCTTTGCCCGTCCCTGTGATATGCTCTGAAAATGATCCCTTTCGATGTGACTACTATGATTTCTAACACGATTCAACCACCAGTGGATTCTCACAGCGCTCACAGACTCTGCCCCACATGGGAAGCCCACGCGATAGGCAAGATTGAAGCGGATTTTCAGCGCAGCGCCGATACCCACTTGATTAAGCTTGAATTACCTATGCTCGATGGCATAGATATTTATCTCAAAGATGAAAGTACTCACCCAACAGGTAGCTTAAAGCATCGCCTCGCCCGCTCACTCTTCCTCTATGCCCTGTGTAACGGCTGGATTAAGCAAGGCACGCCGATTATCGAATCCTCATCGGGCAGCACGGCGATTTCTGAAGCCTATTTTGCCCGTTTACTCGGTTTACCTTTTATTGCCGTGATGCCCAAAAGCACGGCTAAAAAAAAGATTGAGCAGATCACTTTCTATGGCGGTCAATGTCATTTTGTCGATCATTCCAGTGAGATTTACGCCGAATCGGCGCGCCTTGCCGCAGAGCTTGGCGGCCATTATATGGATCAATTCACCTACGCCGAGCGTGCAACCGACTGGCGTGGTAATAACAACATAGCCAACTCTATCTTCAATCAGATGGAGCGCGAGCCACACACTATCCCGCGGTGGATAGTGATGAGCCCAGGCACTGGCGGCACATCGGCGACCATAGGCCGTTACATTCGCTATCAAAGGTTGGCGACACAACTTTGCGTAGTCGACCCGCAAAACTCCGTTTTTTTTGATTTCTATCAGAGCGGCGATGCCAGCTTAACTTGTTGCAATGGCAGTAAGATTGAAGGCATAGGTCGACCGAGAGTCGAGCCATCGTTTATTCCTGGTGTTGTCGATACTATGCTGCAAATTCCCGACGCCGCATCAGTGGCGACAATTCATTGGTTAGAACAATTGATTGGCCGTAAAACCGGCGCATCCACAGGAACCAACCTGTACGGCGCATTGCAACTTGCCGTACAAATGCAAGCGCGTGGAGAGCAAGGCTCAATAGTGACCCTCATTTGTGACTCGGGTGAGCGTTACCTTGATACTTATTACGATACAGATTGGATTGCAGCTAACATCGGCGATATTGCGCCCTATCAGCGCCAACTTGCAGCATTTAATCATTTCGGCCAGTTAAGTGAGCTTGATTAAGCAACTGTATTAAGTCGTTAGGTTTAAAATCCACAAAACATCCACCATAAAAAACGCCCCACAACTGTGAGGCGTTTTTTATGCTTTGCAAATTAGCATTAATCAATATTCAAATACTTATGGGTCTGGATCGATAAGCGCCAATTACGGGCGATACACACTTTCATCGCCAGTTCTGTCGCTCTAGGCTTTTGACTAATCGGCTGCAGGCAAATCGTTTTCGCTGAAATATCGATGTCTTGCAGTAACTCATCAAGTTCATCGATGTGATTTTCAGTGGCGATAGGATGCTTAATCTCATTGGCGCGATTCAGCGCCTGTGCTAATACCTGATAGCCCCCTTTCATGTTCACCTTGGGTGATACTGTCACCCAAGTGTCATCGGCACAGTTGATTTCAAAGGTGCCACTGGTTTCGATTTGAGTCGCAAAGCCTTGGCTGTGCAAGGTCTCGGTTAATTCGCGTAAATCGTACATACAAGGCTCACCGCCGGTGATCACGATATGACGCGCAGTAAAACCTTTAGCATGAAAGGCAGCGATAAGACTTTGCGCCGTATGATCAGCCCAGCGACCAATGGTGCCGTCCACGGTAATCACTTGCTCTGGCGTCACTTTATTGGCTTCAAGCACATCCCATGTCTGTTTCGTATCGCACCAAGCACATCCCACGGGACAACCTTGTAGGCGGACAAATATGGCGGGCACTCCGGTAAAAACACCTTCACCTTGAATGGTTTCAAATACTTCGTTGACTGGGTAGTTCATGCTGGCGTTCCACTTTTCTGGGGCGGCATTTATAGTGGATTTTAGCTTGAGCTGCAAGTTTTTGCGCCGAGAAAGCCTATTTGATGCAGATCGCCAGAGTTTGCAAGGACTATGGCCTGAGTTACACTAACGGCCTATTTATGAGTGTTCTACGGTTAAGTGAAATCTTTTATGTCAACGAGCTTAGTGTCAAAACCCTTAGCGTCCAAAGCAGTGGTGGTATTCAGTGGCGGACAAGATTCGACAACCTGTCTTATCCAAGCACTAACCCAGTACGATGAAGTACACGGGATCACCTTTGACTACGGTCAACGTCACCGCGAAGAAATTGAAGTCGCCAAATCCTTAGCAAAACGCTTGAAGATCACCAGCCATAAAGTCATGGATGTCACCTTACTCAATGAGTTAGCGATATCGGCACTGACCCGTGATGCGATACCCGTTTCACATGAGTTAATGGAAAATGGCCTGCCGAATACTTTTGTGCCTGGACGTAATATTCTGTTTTTAACGCTTGCGGGCATTTATGCCTATCAATTAGGGGCGCAGGCGATTATCACAGGCGTGTGTGAAACCGATTTTTCAGGCTACCCTGATTGTCGTAACGATTTTGTCAAAGCGATGGAATCCGCCTTAGTACAAGGCATGGATAAGCAACTAAAAATCATCACGCCTTTGATGTGGCTCAATAAGGCACAAACCTGGGCACTGGCGGATAAATATCAGCAACTTGATCTGGTTCGCCACCATACTCTCACCTGTTATAACGGTGTGATTGGCGATGGCTGTGGTGATTGCCCTGCCTGTCATCTTCGCAAACGTGGATTAGATGACTATCTACAGAATAAAGCAGCGGTCATGGCTGAGCTTGACGCCAGCGAGCCTAAAGCATGACACGCAGTCCCTATTGGGTCGCGCTGATGGTGAGTCTGATCTGTGCGGGTTTGTATGCCGCAGGCTTAGCAAGCCCCGATGTCGATAACCTACTCGCCTATCGCCGCAGTGCCATTAGTGAGGGTGAATGGTGGCGATTAATCACTGGAAATTTACTGCACACGAATCAATGGCATCTATTGATGAACCTTGCAGGGCTGTGGGTGGTGCTATTTTTGCACCATTTTCATTATCATCTCAAAGGCTTAAGTGCACTATTTTTCGTGTTATGTTTACTTGAAGGTATAGGCTTGTATTTAGGCTATCCGCAATTGCTTG
Organism: Shewanella sp. SM74; assembly: GCF_025653725.1. Lineage (NCBI taxonomy): Bacteria > Pseudomonadati > Pseudomonadota > Gammaproteobacteria > Alteromonadales > Shewanellaceae > Shewanella > Shewanella sp. SM74. The sequence continues at coordinate 3,408 of NZ_JAKKRZ010000002.1, forward strand.
GTTATGTCGGCTTAAGCGGTATGTTGCATGGTTTGTTCGCCTACGGCGCAGTGCAGGATATTGTCCGTAAGCTGCGCTCAGGCTATCTGCTGCTCGTTGGCGTTATCATCAAGGTCGGATACGAACAGCTTTATGGTGCCAGCAGTGATGTCACCGCCATGATAGGTGCGCGCGTAGCAACCGAGGCGCATTTGGTCGGCTTAATCTGCGGGCTGATTTGCGCTTTAGCGGTGTTTATTAAGCTAAAAATGAGCCAATCAAAAGTCCCTGCTTAATCCAAGTCAAGATATTAAAAAGCCGTCGCAGCATGATTGCTGGACGGCTTTTTTAATGCTAAGCGCAAGAATAAATCTAGGCTTTGATCAACAGGTCCCGCAGGTGCTTGACTTCATCACGCATTGCCGCCGCTTGTTCAAACTCTAAGTTGCGCGCATGTTCATGCATCTTCTTCTCAAGCTGATCAATTTGATGGCTTAACTCTGCCGCATCGACTTTATGATAATGGGACTTAGGCTCAGCCACTTTGCCATACACCGCTTTACTGTCGCGGCCATCATCCACATCCATCACATCGGTGATCCGTTTAACGACGCCCTTAGGCGTGATACCGTGCTTTAAGTTGTGCGCCCGCTGACGTTCACGACGTCGGTCAGTTTCACCTATCGCTTTCTCCATCGAATTGGTGATGCGATCGGCATAGAGGATCACTTTACCATTGACGTTACGCGCCGCGCGGCCAATCGTTTGGATGAGCGAGCGTTCAGAGCGCAAGAAGCCCTCTTTATCGGCATCTAAAATACACACCAATGACACTTCAGGCATATCTAAGCCTTCGCGCAATAAGTTGATCCCAACCAATACATCAAACTTACCTAAACGCAGATCGCGGATGATCTCAACCCGTTCGACAGTGTCAATGTCCGAATGCAGATAACGCACTTTTACGCCATGTTCGTCGAGGTATTCAGTCAAATCCTCCGACATACGCTTAGTCAACGTCGTCACTAACACCCGCTCATTGACGGCCACTCGCTTGGCGATTTCAGACAATAAATCGTCCACTTGGGTCCCAACAGGGCGCACTTCTAATTCAGGATCGAGCAATCCCGTTGGCCGCACAACCTGCTCAGCAATCTCGCCTTCGCTCTTTTCCAGCTCGTAGGCACTCGGTGTTGCCGACACATAGATAGTTTGCGGCATCAATTGCTCAAACTCTTCAAACTTAAGCGGCCGGTTATCCAAGGCGGACGGTAAGCGGAAACCGTATTCCACAAGTGTGGTTTTACGGGAACGGTCACCTTTGTACATAGCGCCGATTTGCGGCACAGTCACATGGGATTCATCGATAATTAATAAGCCGTCGGCAGGCAAATAGTCGAGCAAGGTTGGTGGCCCTTCCCCCGGTGCGCGGCCAGACAAATAGCGCGAGTAGTTTTCGATGCCAGAGCAGTAACCTAACTCCACCATCATTTCCACATCGTATTGCACCCGCTCATGGATACGCTGGGCTTCAATTAACTTGTTGTTATCGAGTAGATATTGCTTACGCTCACGCAGTTCTTCTTTAATAAACTCAGTGGCAGCGATAATTTTTTCCCGCGGCGTGACATAGTGAGTCTTAGGGTAAACCGTCGTACGGGCGATACGTTTAATAATATGGCCCGTTAACGGGTCAAACTCACTTAAACGTTCAATCTCATCGTCGAACAACTCGACTCGAATGGCATTACGCTCAGAATCGGCGGGGAAAATATCAATCACTTCACCGCGCACACGATAAGTACCACGTTGTAGCTCAATATCATTGCGCTTGTACTGCAATTCACTGAGACGAATTAAGATGTCACGCTGCCCCATCACATCGCCTTGGCGTAGATGCAGCAACATTTTTAAATAGGAATCGGGATCGCCCAAGCCATAAATAGCCGACACCGAAGCAATCAGCACCACATCTTTACGTTCTAACAGCGCCTTAGTGGCGGATAAGCGCATCTGCTCAATGTGAGCATTAACCGAAGCGTCCTTTTCGATAAAGGTATTTGACGCAGGTACATAGGCTTCGGGCTGATAGTAATCGTAGTAAGAAACGAAATACTCGACCGCATTATGGGGAAAGAACTCTTTCATCTCGCCATAAAGCTGCGCCGCCAAGGTTTTATTAGGCGCCATGATAATCGTGGGCCGGCCTAACTTTTGGATCACATTGGCAATTGTGAAGGTTTTACCTGAGCCCGTCACTCCGAGTAAAGTTTGGCAGGCCAGACCCGCTTCGAGTCCATCGACTAATTTGGCAATCGCTGTAGGTTGGTCGCCTGCGGGGGCGAATTGCGATTCAAGCTGAAAAACAGATTCTGACACGCGCACATATCCTTTTAGTGAGTCGCCCCATTCTAATCAAGTCACCGACTAAGCTCCACAGTTATCCTTCCTGTCGTCATATCAATACGATCTAAAACCGCAAGATGACAATTTAAAGGAAGAAACATGAAACTTTTAAACTAAGGCGTTTTCAGCGTTTTTTGCTCACAAAACACCCGCAAACTAAGCAAAAATGCCAATTTAATACACAAGAAATCAATTTCGTTCGATTACAAAATTGCAACCTTGTTTTCACCCTCAACAAAAACCACTTGCTTTTAGTATGCATTTGATAATACTTAAATTTATTTTTGAACCCCAAAATAGTGCATTTTAAGTCCGCCGCCCATACCCCAAGGCTTTGGCGGCCATTTTTCAGGACAACTCACAGGGTTATCCACAGATTTTGTTGATAAGTCGAAATAACCTAGAAACCACGCGGGATTGGAGGCTGTCATGTGTCTTAACAACCGTCTCTCGGCATTTAGTAATTTAATTACATTTTGTAGCGCGCCACGAGATTTGATAAACGAATTCACCTAAATTGAAAATTAGTGATTAATCAATTACTCGTTGGTTCACTTAGTCTGATAAATATGGGTTCACTCAATTTGATAAACTTCTTAATAAGCCCCCTAAATCGAGGGCTATTGAGTCTTTTCTACTTAGTTAATACGTTGGTCTACCAGTTCCAAATGAGCAGTTCTTGCTGCTCTCCAGAGCGTTTTGAGCCTCCTACCGTGTAACGTATTCCCAGCGTCTTCATTTGTAGTCCAGCGAATGCCTCGCGCATCTCTGGTATGTCATTCACACTGATCACCATCTTGCCTTTGATTGTCTTCGCAAGCTCGGCCATCAAGGCATATTGCTCTAGTCCAAACTCTACACCATAACCTGCGGTACTCCAGTAAGGCGGGTCTAAATAGAACAAGGTTTCTGGCTTATCGTATCGCCTTACGCACTCAGCCCAGTCCAACCGCTCGATATAGGTTCTTGCCAAGCGTAGGTGAGCAACGCTGAGATCTTCCTCAATCCTTAACAAGTTCAAACCAGCTGGTCGAGACGCTGAACTCCCAAAATTCTGACCTGATACTTTCCCGCCAAACGCCAGCTTTTGAAGATAGTAGAAGCGACTCGCTCGCTGAATATCGGTTAGAGTTTCAGGGTTAGTATTCTTCTGCCATAAAAACTCTTCACGGCTAATTAAAGCCCATTTAAAGTGCCTTATAAACTCTTCTAAATGATGTTTAATCACTCGATAAAGATTAACGAGATCACCATTCATATCATTGACCACTTCCACCCTTGCCTCATCCTTGCTAAAGAACATTGCAGCACCGCCGCAGAAGGGTTCAACATAGGTATGATGCTCAGGGAATATCGGTAAAATCTGCTTAACTAATCTACGCTTACCGCCCATCCAAGGGATAATCGGTTTTGGCATGTGAGCCTCCTTTTTTAGGATTTTTTATGCTAGGCTCGGTTCGCCGTGTCGACGCGGTGAGGGAGCCTTGGTTGGCTCACAGGGTGTTATCCTGTGTGTTGACGGTCTAGCAGTGTTGGTAGCATTGCTAGACCGCTCTCTTTTATCAAATCTCTAATTCAACATACGTCAGGTCGGCGGCTTGGCCTTGGATCTGACCATCAACGATATACACTTTCCCGCTGGCAACTGAGTCACCCAAAACAGTCTGATAACTGCCATCGACGTGCTGTACTGTCGTGGTGCCATTTGTCACGCTAATCACAGTGGCAACACTGCGCTGGGGCTTGGGGTTTAAGTTCGCTAAGCGTTGATAGATGTTGCTCATGCTGCCACCTCATTACGCAATAGCGTCACGGTCTGATTCACAGTAACCATCCCCGTTGACTCATTAACGCTGCCGCTTATGCTGAAGCTTTCACACACTGACTTAAACACCTCGGCACCTTTGCGAACCCCAATTAACATGCCTGGTCGCATGGGTGGCAAATCCGCCATGACCTTAGCGCGAATGCTGTTTTGCACCTTATTACCTGCGTTGGCTAACTCGGCCGTTGCGCGCATTCTTGCGGCTTGATTATCAGTGATTAACTTATCCACTATATCACCAGCAAAGTTGTCACCAGCTGTCCCGAAACGTTTCACTTTCGCCGCCACGCCTTGTTGTTCACCACGCACAAACACCGCATTAGCATCGGGACGAATGTCGATACGCTCGTTAAATTCGAGGATCACTCCATCGTGCAAAATCACATCGGGAATTGCGCTTGCGGTATTCCAAGGCACGACTGGCCACTGCGGGATCACCGTTATAGTCTGAGTTTCATCATTCACATCGAGCATGGCCCCAATGCTATTTGCCATCATGTTAATCGCTTCAGCGGGTGTTTTAGCGGCATAGCTAAAGGCGTTTGCAGGTACAGGGTAGTCACTAATTTTACTGGCGACAGTCCACCCAGTATTGGCCACAATATCGGCCATTAAGCCAATAAAGCTACGGGCTACCACGTTCACATAGTTGATGGCCTTTCTGTTCGGGCTGGCGAGTGTGGCTAAGCGACCTCGACCTGTCGCGCTATAACTGGTTTTGCCGAATGCTTTAGATTCGCTGGGAGACTCACAAAGCAGGTAAAAGTCATAGCCGTTAATGCTTATTTTCAGTAATTCATTAGCGGCACGCTCGGCATCAATACGAGATGAAAACGCTAAGCTTCCGCTACTAGCCCATTGCGAACGGGACTGAGAAATGGATACTGATTTGAGCACCACAGCAACGCCGTCACTCACACGAACACAACTGATTTGAGGCTGCATGAGGTAACTCCTTCTGATTTGCGGTTCGATGGGGATCTTAAAATCAATGGTAGGTAATGGTGGATTAGTGCCTATCAGGCCGCCGCCATCGTCCCAGTAGCACACGTTCGGTGAGGCAGTAAATCTAAGCTGTGTTGGGCTGGTTGAGTTAATCCAAGGCTCACTAAAGCGCAGCGTTACCTTACCCACTGGCGGTACGTATTTACTGGAACACACCCAACGCGCCGCATGGGGAGCCCATGCCACAGCCTTGTTATCACCTTGGCTTTGAATGTTGGTATAACTAAGCGCTATCTCAGTCGCTAGTTGCTCGCCGATATGCAGTTTAACGGTAATTTGCTGGCTCTTGGCGGCGGCCTGTGACCACTGCATTTCAAGCATTATCTGCTGCAGCTCTGGCACTATCCAATTGCTCATTGCTTGATGGCCATGGGACTGAGGTACCAACCAATTCATATCAAGTTGAAAAGGTACCAAGGTATTCCACTGCCACTCAAAGGCGAACGCTTCCCCAGCTAATGGTGGCGAGGCATTCCATAACATGCTGATTTGCTGCTTTAGAAGAATGCTTTCCCATGCAAAATTTCCATTGGTACCGTGCGATAGACTACGTGTAATGAGGGTGATTTTCTGTTCAACACTTTGACCTGTTTCCATTACCAAACCGCAAAGCATCCCTATGCTGCCAACACGGATAGGCGGGTCTGGTAACTCAGGAATAGGGTCATCACCAAACCGGATTTTTATCGGTGAAGTTTTATTTGGCCAAGGCTTAGTAAATCTAAAAATGATGGCTGTCATTAGCGTACATTCACAATGTTGCCATTAATTAACTCGGCCTTAACTCCATCAACTATTTCAGCGTTATAAACGTTATCATCATCCAATATCCCAACCAGTAGGGAGTGAGTATTACTGTGTTGGATTGGAACAATAAATTTCATCACTTTATTGTTTTGCAATTTGAAATTTTGATATGTTTCACCACTTAAACGATCAATAATCAACACTCGTTCAGCGTTAACATCGGCATCAACTTCAACCATGGCCTGAGCGAATACCCTATCTTTTGCTGCAGAAACATTGATAATTTTAGTCATACCATTGCTCCGTATTAATCCAAAGATGCGGGGAATAGTTTGATCTTAATAGCGTATGCATAACACCATTCATCGGCAAATCAATCGGCCAATCTTCATCCCTATACCCCATAAAGCATGAGGAATACATGCCGGGTATTTTGGCTCTTACCATAGGGCTGATCATGCTGCTTGCCGCATAATCACCGTTACGATCTGTTGTGTTATAAGGTATGGTCAGTAGTAGTGGTGATAATATGTGCTGAATACCTAAGGTTTCTGCATTTTGGTTATAACTTGCTGTATTGTTATTGCCTGTAAATGGATCGTTAGCGGTGTATTCTTTCACTCCACCGTTTCCACCTTCTACATCATAAAATCGTGCATATTTAACGTTATTGTTTACACCAAGATTACCTGTTGTATTGCCACCACCAGTACCACTAATTAAGGTAAATGTGCTTTGATCATTTGCATAAAATGACTCAGCGTCACCAATGAAATACATTTGATAATATGAATAGCTGCTGGTGTTAGTACCGTCTGACATTGTCATCTTATTGGTTTGATGCAAAATTAAATAAAACCCTCTTGACGTACCAATAATTTCCCAACCTCTATGACTCACTTGATTTATAAAAGCTCGGTACGGCACACCTTTGATGAATGCATCAAGATCACTCATACCTGCACTGGCCCACATGAGACAAGTAGCATTATTCGAGTTCGCACCACTAAATTGAAAATAACCGCCACTACCCCCGTCAGTTGTGGTGTTGCGAAACGCAACTTTAAAAGCGGCTGCATTTTCAAATTCTAATGTCCACCCAAGTGATGCCTTAGTACCATAACCCTCAACCAACACTTTTTTTAGAATGTTAATCCATTCTGACACATTAGCATTAACCAACTGCGGGGCACCCGCATCGGTATAACGATAAACAGTAACTGGTAAGCCCATTGCAATTGCTCCTATGACTCGTTGCCAAAAAATGACAACACGGCGTTATCTTTAGTGATTTGGCTGTGGCCAACCTGCACATTTCGCAGCAGCATAATCGGGTTTGAAGCGGCGAACGTGGCAAAACGAATCGCTTCGCCTTGCTGCCAACCGCCACCCCATGCACCTGAGCGAATAATGAAATACGGGGCATTAGTCAGTGGGTTAATCGGTGCAAAATCATTCAGCGTATCGCCTGCTGCGATTTGACCAAGACGGCGGCCAACACAACGAAAGGCGGTGGCTGAGGTCATAATCAATACCCAATCTTCATTCACTGCTGTGGTGTTTTTGACTTCAAACGGATAATCAACCGCATTCACGTTGCCCGTTGCTGGGTCGCCATCGAGGTCCCAATTGTTGGCCCATGCCGTCATATCCCGCACGCTGCCAACACGCGCCTGCAGGTCGCCAAGAATTTGCACACTGGCTAATGTGGTACCTACCGGATATTCACGGGCTAAGGGCTTGGCCAGCACAACGCTATTGCCTGAAAACGATGAAACTAGACCGAGTTCCATAATGGTATCTCTTAGCACAAACGGCGCAGTAAACCCCGTAAAATCACTGTTAATCGTGACCGTTCCGGCCACCTTGTTTACGGTGAAATGGTCATTATTAGTGGTCCATAGGCTGGCACCATTGGCATCGGTGATATCCACAAACTGGGCATTTTCACGAATCGTAAACACAGTGCCGACAGAGCCTGTGACTTGCTGTACTTGGGCATGAGACAGCGCGACAGTGCCCCAGCGTCTGAACATATCGACAATGCCATCATTGGGGATGCGCAGTGGGTTTAGCCCATAAATCTCGGCGGGGGGTAGCTGGCGCAATTGGTCGGTAATGTCATAGCGCAGCGTGGTTAAATCCACCGGATTGGTAAATAACAGTTCAACCAAGCCATCTACAATAGTGCCGCTAATACCACTGCCAGTTATCACCCCTTGGTTGTTAGATGAGGCGCTGATAATGGCGTGATCGGATATCCGCTCAACCTGCACGTAAAAGCTCTCTAACAATGGATTAGCCACACTCAAGGCAAATTTAGCCGTAGTATCGCCGGCTGCCGCTGCAGCGGTTGATTCAACTAAACCTGAATAGGTCAATTCAAAATCACCACGGCTGACCGTTTGCTTGGTAACGACACCCGTAAAATAATCAATGGTCGCCAGCAACTCAGTGGTGTCATACAACTTACCGATACCACTATTCACATTTTCAAACACATCCTGAGGCACATAGTTACTATCGGCAAACACAGCGCGGCCTTTTATACTGCCGACCGTTAGCTGCTTATTGGCTGGGAATGCATTAGCGCTTGAGTAAATGCTGTATTTGTATGCAGAAACATAATAGAGCGAGACTGTGGGATTATAGGCAAAGCGCACATCAGGCCGCAGCGTAACGGTCACGTTCCCTGTCCCGACAGTAATCGACTGAACTAAAGCACTACTCCCACCGAAAACGCCATAAGGATCTGTTGATACTGCAGTGACAACATCAGTGTCTATCAGTAAATCCGCTGTGGTGAAGGTATAGCTGTACGTCCATTGGGCACTTGGCTGACTAATTACTTTGCGGATCACTTGGCTAACAGTGGCATCGCCGTTATCACTGCCACCCGTGATGGTATTGCCGGGCTTTGGCGCTAAGGTGGTGATCGCAGGCAGTAACGACAATTGAGTCGCCCCCACAGCTAAACTTACCCCGCTGGCGGCGGCAGTCAGCTTAGTTACCCCGTGGAATTTCAATGGTGATGCAGTGTTAGATAATCGCAAGCGAGTGCATTTACTCTGGCCATTGATTTGCAAACCTGGTTCTGGTGTCGCAAACGGTATCGGCGGCTCGAATACAACAGTGCCCACCGCGCCAGGCACTATGCTAGTACGAGTGACTTTGCAAAAATGGGTTTTGCGTGGCCATGCCACGTTTTCAATACCAGGATATTCCACGGTAATACAGATCACTTGGCCAATCTGCAGATAAGTGGTTTTCCAATAGTCGCGGTCATTAAAGCGATAGGACGACTGCAGGTAATCTGAGGAAAACGAGTTTTGGTTCACAAGGAAGCCTGGACCACCTTCACGGATCAATTCCCCTGCTGTGACTGACGACTCAATGATCTCTTTCATATCCGTCATGCGAGATTCATCATCCAGCGCGGCAGACTCGATCATGAATACGTTAACTAATGGGTCTATCGGTGGCTCACTGATAAACACATGTGCATCAATCAAAGTGCTGGTGTCTGGCGTATCGAGCGCAGGGAACGCTTTTACAATGTCGATACTGGATTGGGCATGGTCGATATCGGATATCGCTGAAAATAGCTCATTAAGCTTGCCAGACTGCACCACTTGTTTAGTCCGTTGGCCGCCTGCCTCATTACTTGAACCCAGTAACTCGGGCTTAAATACTTTTAAATCTAAACGGGAAATAGTCATATTAAACGGCCTTTAAACAGTGATTAACTTCAAGGTTATAGCCTCGATTTCGTCGGGGTCGGTATCGCTGTAATTGATCGCTGGCGTGCCGCTAATGGGCTGTTCGCTGTAGTCCCACATCACAGTTAATGCAGTGCCATTGATATCCAGGTTAAAGCTGTTCGCGCCCTTTGAATTGGCGTGGGCCTCAAGGGCGTTAAACACAGATAAGGCTTCTGCATCGCTGAATAACACCACAGGGCGGCCCGCTTGTTTGGCGGCCACTTCAACATGCTGCGAGCCATCGAGCGCAAACTCAGTGCTGCTCACAAAGAGCGTATAACCAAAGCGGTTAAGCCAAATAAAATGCGGTAATTGAAGCGTGTCTAAGGTGATCATGAGGTGGCCTTAATCTGTTCTAGTTCGAGCAAAAACAGCTGCTTAAACTCATCAAGCAAATCGGCTTTCACCACATTGCCCGACGGCATTGCCAGCTCTAACCGATAAATTTGTACACTGCCGCCTGTGTTCTGATTGCTCACCGATGGCGCAGTGGTTTGGCTTGAGGGACTGCGAGTGGAATTCGTCGCGGTGCTTGCACTGCTTGATGCACGCTCGATCGCCTGTGCGTTACGTTCTGCCGCCTCGGCCTCGATTTGTTTCAGCTTAGTGCTGTAGATTTGCTGACTCAGTTGCAGAGCTTCTTGGGCACTGGCGATGGACTCTTTATCCTGGGCAGTGCGGGCAGCATCGAGCTGCGCCTTAAGCTCAGCCTGTTGCTGCTCATAGCGGCGCTTCTCGATAGCGGCTTGGTTATTGTTAAGCTGATCCATCTCATCTTTGAGACTGTCCAAGGTCGCGTTGATATCGTCACGCAGGCCGAGAATACGATCACGGGTAGCATCAATGGCCGCTTGCAGTGGCTTAAGTTCTTCGTCACCTAGCTCGCGTATATTCCACTTAGCCTCGCGGCTAATTTGATTGACGCGATCGAGGCTAATGCTGGAGCTTTCGAGTTCTTCAGTCCATTTACGGGTCAGTAAGGTTTCATTGATGATCTGCTTTTCGCGAATAAAGGCTTGGTTACTGAGCTGCGCCAGCACACCCCAAAAGCCCGTATTTACCCGCATATTGTTCATGATGCTTTTAGTCAGCTCATCGACGCGGGCGTTGAGTTTTTCGGTGCTATCTTCGTTAAAGTTGAACTGTTTATTTAAGTGGGCATAGGCACCCGCGAACAGGTTGACATACTCAGTGGCGCGGCCAGTGGTTTCCTCTAATTGTTCAAGTTCTTCGCGTTGCTCAATTAAGGTTTTAGTGGTCTTTTTTACCTGTTCGTCAGTCTCTTGCTCACCATCTTCCAAACCGCCCATTAAGCGTTGCAATATTCTGAGCACTTCAACTAAGCGCTCTTTTTGTCGCAGGTATTCTTCCGCCGTGATGCCGCCGTCTTTATAGGCTTGTTCGAGCCTCAACATCTCATCAGATACAGCGGCATACTTGCTTTTTATCTGTTCATAATTAGCAGCTTCGAGTGCCTGAACCTCACTGAGCTGCTTAGTTTGGTCACTTAACTTGCCCTGTAAACTAATCAGATCTTGTTGGGCTTTTGCTTTGGCTTTACTCGATACCGTCGAGCTGTTCATCACATCGCGGCATTGCTGCAAACGGGCTTCAGTTTCTGCCACTGCGCGGCTTAGCTTGGCTTGCTCGGGTGAAAGTTCCTTCACGCTGTCTGTATAGCCGTATTGCTTTGCTGTCAGCTCGCTCAGTTCCTTGGTTAGCCCAAGGGTGGCGGCTTGCGCTTTCAAGGTTTCGGGTACCGCAGCGCCCGTTGCTTCGGCGGCCGTTAATGCCGCTTTAGCCCAGGCTAAAAACGCATCCTTTTGTTGCTCAATCGGTTCACGGTTGTTCTTAATCAGATTAAAGGCCGCTTCGGCTTTCGTGTTCACCTGCTCTAAGGCATGGCTACTGGTCAGCCCTAAATCCTTATAGGCTTGCTCCAATGCCTCGGTGCCCTTAGCCGTGGCATCTAGATAGGTTTGCTGCTCTTCAAACTTGGCGCGCAGTATTGTGAGTAACTTAACGTGGCCTTCGTATTGATCCCCCGCCGCCTTTAACGGCACTAAGGCGGCGTCAATTTGGCGAATGAAACCGCCCATACCACCTTTAACGCCATCGAGCGTTTTAGTTTGTTCGCTTAAGGTAAAGGTCAGGCGCAGCGCTTCTTCAACCGTTAATTTAATCGGCTCAACGACTTCAACGGCGGCCTGTTTAACCTCTTCCATGGCTTTAGCGGCGTTCTTCCACTTACCAGTGGCATCGTCATAAATCAGTTTGCCTTCGTCTACCGCCTTGTTGAACTCGGCCATAGTGGTAAAGGCTACGCCCGTTTGCTCACTGAGGTCCTTAAGTGAGTACTCCAACTGTTTGGCGCTAGACGCGGCAGCGCGTTTAGACTTTGCCAGTGCTTCTTCAGCAATCAATAACTCTTGGTATACCCGAGCAACCTCGATCAACTCGCTAATCAGGGCTAAGTACAAACCCGCTTTAGCCGCTGCTGCCAAGGCGGTTTTAAGTTTGCCAGCAGCTAAGGCCGCGCCCTCACTCGCCGCAGTGGTACCCATGATCGCGCCAGTGTAAAGACGCATCACGCCGATGGCGGCATTGGCTCCGGTGATCACATCACTAAAATAGCTACCGACTTTTAACGCTAGAAATGCCTTAGCCACAAAACCAATTTCATCACGGAAGTGGTACAGCATAGCCGCGCCATCTTGCACCGCTGAGCCAATGCTCACGATCGTGTCGCTGACTTGCTGCGCCCATTCCTTTAAACGGCCATCAGCGGCCATGGCGGCAAACTCAAGATTCAACTCACTGATCTGGCCCTTAAGCCAATCAAGTGCACCGGACTGAGCCACGAGATCATAGAAGGATGAAAGGTTATCTTTAAGGTTTGATACTTGGCCACTGAGTAAAGCCATCTGCGCCGCTGCGCTGCCATTTGCGGCTCGGCCCATTTCATCAATCAGGCCTTGGATCACATCGCGGCCAAGCTTGCCTTGCTCACTGAGTTTTTGCAGTTCGGTGGTGTTCTTTCCCGTGACCTTAGCCAGCATGTCCCATACGGGCACGCCGCGCTCAATCAACTGCAGGATCTCCTCACCCTGTAGCTTTTGTTTTGCCCAGGCTTGGCCGAGTGCCAAGGTGATCCCCTCGACCTCTTGAAAACCGCCACCCAGTTTAAAGGCTTGATCCACAATCGCCTTCATGGTGCCGTTCATAGGATCGAGGCCAAAGGCTTTGGCCTTCACAAACGCTTGATTAACTTCGTTCAGTTGCAGTGGCACATCGATGGCGAATTGCTTTACCCAAGCGGTGGCTTGTTTGCCAGATTCAAAACCGCCCATCACGGCATTCATTTGCACGCCAAGACGTTCAAATTGATCGCCCGTGGCAAAGACATCCTTCACCGCTTGGGCTACACGGTCAAAGCCCAAGTAAGCCCCTGCTAAGGCGGTCACTTGGCCGATCACGCCACGCAGGGAACTGGCATGATCACGGGCGCTGGCATTGCCCTTATCTAACTGATTGGCAAACTTATCGACATTGCGGCCAGTGCCGTCAAATTCGGCACTTAACTTGCGCTGCGCTGTGGTCAGGTTGTTGTAGTCAATGCCCGATTTTGACAGGGCATTTTGCAGCTTAGTGTGGCTGGATGATTGCTGCGCCAACTCGCGCTGCATTTGCTCCAGCTCTTTTTCTGCCACATCAATAGAGCGTGCCAGCTGCACAAAAGGCGCATCCGTTTGGCTGGCACGTTGCTTTAAGTCCTGCAGTGCTAAGGCTGCAGCAGTGACAGCAAGCTCTTGTTGTTCAAGCTCATTACGTGACCGCTTAAAGGTGTTGATCAGGTCTTGCTGGTTAGCCAGTTCATCGAGCTTATTGGCTAAGGTATTGGCTTTTTGGCTGGTCGATTGGCTACTCTCGCCCACATCATCAAGCCCTGTTGCTAAAGGCTTGAGGTCATTAGTGAGCTGCTCTGCTTGGTTGCTGGTATTACGGCCGCTTTGGGCAACTTGGTCTAACTGGTCGCTTAACGGATCAAGGCTGTTTTTAAGTTCATCAACTTGGTTAGCACCCGCTTGGCTGGCATCACTCACTCCATCGAGTTCATCAGCGAGCGCCTGCGTCTTAGGATTCGCCGCATCCGACTCAGTGCCGATGCGCTTAAGCTCATCGACTAAAGCCGCAATGTGTTGCTTGCCCGTGGCTTCTGCCACGATCCGCAGGGCGAGTTCTAAGGTTTTATCAGCCATGGCTATCTCGTTAATGCTCTCGTTAGTATCTAAATAATCGGTGTTTAAACGGCGGTTAAATGGGGATTAAAGGGCATGGCAATTGAGTACGGCCATGCCCTTGGGTTAAGCAAAACCGCTTATGCATCCAGCTCTAGGTACTCGAACGGATGATCTTTACCCGCGACTAACTGGGCTTTACCCGCAAGGGTGGCGCTCACAAACTCACTGGCGGCAAAATCGATCGCAGCCGTAGGCGATAAGCTGGCGTCGAAAACATCAAGCTTAATCGGCTTGCCTGTTTCTAAGTTGGTACCTTCTCCGAAGATCCGCGCACGAGTTTGGGCGTTAATGCCACCGCGAATGAGGGTGCCGCTAATGGCGTTATGTTGGCCTGTCACCGTCACCGCGCCACCCGCTTCAATAGCGCCGCCTTTTACGGCGCGCACTAGCCCTAGGGCATAGTTCACCTCATAGTCAGTGCCCAGCACTAAGGTGGCAGCGTCTTTCTTCACCACAAAACCGAGGGCAGCAAAGTTACTTTTAGGTAGCTGTATCCAACGCTGATTATCAGGCAAGGTCACGGCCTCATCAGTTAAGGTGCCGCTGCCCGTGTTCAGCACTTGGGTATCACCCAGCAGTGCCATAGCAATCAGTTCGGCGGGTTGATCGTCAAACGACCATTCCACCTCAACAGGTTTTGCAATTTTCACCACGCTTAAAGCTTGGCCATAGCTGTCTTTCTTTTTACTGCCACGTACCTTTTCGTCGGCGTCGGTTTTAATGGCGAGCTTAGTGGTGTTGATGGGACCAATGATCCCCGTTGATTGCCCTTGGGCATTTAAGCGGTCAACAAAAAAGTTGCCTGCGACTAATAATCCATTCATAGGATTTTCCTCATCTTAAGTTGTTGGGTTAGCTGGGTTTGAATCTCAGTTGCACACTCACGGCCACGGGGTAATAACCGTGGCTTTTAGTGAAACGGGGTTTAATCGGGCTGTTCACTCGCACAAAGGGGCCAAGCATCTGACCATCCACCGCAATGGACTTACCCACAATCGCGTTTAACAGGCTGACTAATCGCTCACCCGCTTGGCCTTCGTGAATAGATAAACGGCAAGCCAATACCACAAGCCAAGTCTGCTTAATTTGGCTGGTGTTGCCGCCTTGTGCGGTATCCGCCAGCGTATCGCCCATATACAGCACATGGGCGGCGGGGGTGATTTGGCTGCGCTCATCCACTTCGCTTAGCTCATTGGCTTGATAGACCTTTTTCAGCTTCTGGCTCGTCACTAATGGCTCAAGCAGTTGAGTCAACGCATCACCTGCAGCAAGGTAGTTATCTTTAATCTCAAACATCAGATAAACCCCTTAGACGATGCACGGCCAAACACGCTGCCTGCACTTTCGATACTGACCACTAACTCACTTTGGCTAGCGACTTCACCCGTATCAGCTAGCCCCAAACTGATATCGCCTTTGCTCACTGCGGTTAAAAATTTCACCACAGCGGTATAGCGTTTCTCGACTTGTTCAGGGGCTTTATCGCCATACAAGAAGTAACGGGCGATATCGCAGCAGTTACGCTCCAATACGGCGGGAACAGTGGTTAACGGCAAGGTGTAACGGCCCACGATATAGCCATCAATCTCGGCCGACGCATCACTCAGCGCTTGCTCAAGCACGACGGTATTTATTTCCCCTGGCACACTGTCTTCACGCTCGGTGAGCAGCATTAAGTCCTGTGCACCAAAGCGACTGAGCATGTTGTCAGGGGTGGCGTACATGGCTCTTGTGATGGCTAAGTCGGCCATGGCTATTCACCTGCTTCGTTGGTGACGGTGCACGATGTTTCAGTGCTTGGTGTTTCAGCGCTTGGGGTAGCCGTTTCACTCGCACCTGGCACTGTGACTCTTACCGCCCGAATAGCATTGACTAAGTCAGGTTTATTCATCGAGTTAAAGCCGATGATCTCCAAGTCTTTTGCTAACGCCTTAAGATCTTTTACCGTGAGCTGGTCTAACAGTTCATCTACTGTCAGTTGGTTTAAGACTTTCTCTTCACCGCTAGGCTCTTTCACGCCAGTCAGCTTGCCTGTGATATCGGTGCCTAATGTCTGATCACCGTCTGGAATGTCCACACTCCCCGACGCTGGTGCCATATCACGCACGGATACTTTAAGGCGCTGGTCAGCTTCAAACGCTGCAACTTGCTCATCCGACAACTCGGCCAGCGGTATAAAGTTTTCGCCTTTGTTAAGCGCCATGCCCGCACGGCGGTAGCCAGTGTGCGCAAGACAGATAACCAACAGGACTTGAATGTTATTAGAAGGATTCGCCATTTCATTGTTACCTCACTCGATGTTGGGGTGCGGGCGCATCCTTGTGCCTGCGATTCGCTGCTCAAACTTAAGGGGTAAACACCTAAAGCTGTGGCACCACAAGGATCTCGAACTTGCCTTTCAGTTCGTTATCCACGGTCACGCCACCTTCATCAATGCGCTCACGGGTCATTAACTTGAGTGCGACGTCTTCAAGAGAAGCTGGGATCACCAGCAAATTGGGGCGTATCTTGAGCTTCTTACCGCCATCGCTGGTAAAAGCTTGCATGGCTTTGTAAGCGCTCCATAGGTTGGTGGCATTGAGAGTACGCTTGTTGGCGAAGGCCATTTGCCAGAAGCCAAAGCCCGCCTCACAGCGCATATCGGTGCCGAACTGGAACTCGTTATTGGTCCAAACTGCAGGGTCGGTTGGATTAAACAGGGTGTTTAAATCCAGCTTGCGACGCTCTTGAAAGATGAGTGGCTTTAATGGGCGCGTGGTATCGAGCAAAAACCAAGGTTCCCCCGTATAAGCGCCATCAACCACCATGTTGGCCACCGATACGTCAGCCCCCGTACCATCGTGCTTCTCGTTAACGGGATGGTCAGTGTCAAAAAAGTTCTGCCCGTCATAACACAAAGTGCCAAAGCCCTCGGCTAATAGCTCGAACACCAAGTCGTCGGGAAACTCTTCACCTTCCTGCGCCAATGCCTGCACCATAGGTTTGTAAATCCCTAAAGTGTCATCTTCCACATCATCACGACTAATACCGATGGTGGTTTCAAAGGTACGGTTAGTGATTGAATAACCATGCTCTTTGATGGAGTTGATCACCCGCGCACCAATCCATTCGCGCATGGTCGGCATTGAGCCTAACCAGCCGTAGGTATTGGACTTAGTATTGCTTGGCACCACTGAGGCTATTTTTAAATACAGTGGATCAGTCTTAGCTAACGCATTTTGAAACTCGCTACGCACCATAGTGCGCAGGGCTTGTAATACTGGGGCATTAATAGCAGCCATTATTTGTGCTCCTGATCAGCGGCGATAGCTTTAGCAAAGTCAGTGTGCGACATGCCCCAAGAATCGGCCATTTTGATTTGGTCGGCAGTCAGTGCCGCGAGTTTGGTTTCCTTGTCCTTGATAGGATCGGGAACTGTGGTGGTTTGCTTGGCCGTTAATGCGGCAATAGCCACACGCTCACCCAAGTTGGCTGTAAGCGCCGCCATGGATTGCTTGCCTAACTTGGTTAGGTAATCACGTTCGCACTCAAAGGCTTTGCCTTCATCTATCGCCGCCTTCACGGTTTGCTCAACGGTAAGCACACCGTTTTCAGCAGTAAGTGCAACAAGTTGCGTGCGCAGAGCAGCGACAGTTGCCGCTGGAACGTACTGGCTTAGATCAACCGAGGGCGATGTAGCACTCAGCGCGGTAAGCTGTTGCTTTAAGCCATCAACGCTATTTGCTGCCGTGGTTAGCGTATTAAGTGCAGATAGCGCCGCGACCTCTTGCTCAGCCGTTAAGGCCGTTGCATCCTCGGGCACATCTACCCCAAGGGCGGCTAAGATTTTTCTCAGTAATGGGTTCACATGGAGTTCCTCCGTGTCGGTGGATTGGATAGGTTCGTGTGGATTGAGGCTTGTATTAAGAGCAGCCAGTGCAGCCAACGATGCGAGTGGCAACATGCCATCGACACCAGGGCGGTTAGTTAACGCTGCTGAATGGATAAATTGCGGGCGGCCAGTGCAGGTGTCATAACCGAACACTAGGCTGAAGTACTTGTATTCTTTGGCCGTGAGATAAGCGATGGCGTTATCGGTAAAGCGCGGCTTAATAAACAAGCCCTGCCCCTGTCGATATTGCACGTCATCGATGTTGAACCAACCCGCAGCGGGTGCAGGCTGGCCATTCTTCTCTTTGTTGAGGGTTTGGTGTTCGTAGTCAATAACCAGATCACCGGCTTTATGGGGGGTGTTTGCTCGCAGGGCCGCGAACGCAACGCTATCCATCAACCACTTGCCACCAGCTACATCATCAGGGCGACCATCTACGGCAGCAAAGTGACCATCAGGCAGCGCCTGAATGTAGCCATCTTCACCAACCACAAAGGTTGCTTCTGAATTGACGTTTAACTGGCAGCTTAAGGCGGCAAAACCCAAAGCTGTGGTGGTTGCAGACATAAAAAAGGCACTCTCAATAACATTGGAGTGCCTATGATGATCTCGCTTTAATCACTTGCGGATTGGAAAGGTTTCGGGATTACATTCTTAGGTTTATTGCTTATCAGCTGGCGTAACTTCGATACCTAAGGAATCCAGCTTAGTCTTGTGCAACAATGTATAGCGCTGCTTTAATGCAGCTTTGTATTCATCATCAAGCATTGGATCTTTAAGCTGCTTTTTTATTTCACGCTTTTGTGATCTCAAAGTTGCCCAAGTTCTAACTTGATCTTCAGTAGGTAATTTTAAAGCCATAATGGCTAGCATTGTGACGTGTGAGCCTAATGCGCCAACAGCAGGAACCAGAGCATCAATAACATCCGGAAAGTAAGGCCAACCAGCAGTTGGCTTAAAATAATTAATAAGATTTACCCATAGAGCCACAAAGAAAACAAAATCAAATTTACTCACTTTACTCATCGGGTCGTGGTCCCTTTGGTTTGCTGAATCAATTTGATCTCTTGAATTAGCTGCTCAATATCGTCGTCAATCTCGACAATTTTCGAAACTTTCTGGCCGTTCGCGTCAACATAAGTCAGCTTCAGGCGATTGACATCACCATGCATTAAATCAAACAGCACTCGCACCACGACTCTTCCGAGTCGATATGCAAGTACTACAGCTCCAAATGTAATAACCCAACCTAATGCGCTCATAATCCTACACTATTCGGCCATCGGCCTTTCTGTGGCGATTGACTTTTGTAATAACGAAACGTGGGCGACCTTTCTTACCATTAGAAGTAATTTCAGTCTTTTTCATCTCGACTACAAACAAGTCATCGGAAGATATCTCTAAAGGTTTACCATCTTTACCGTTTGCGATTTTTTCTAAAAAGAACTCATCCGTCATTTGAGTTGGGTATCTGGCTGTACCATAAGCAATCTCCCATCCCTTCGCACCTAAGAAATTAACCTTAGTAAATCTAACATCGGCAACAATGGTCTCTACTTCAGTTTCTTGATGCATCACTGAAGGAGGTGCTTTATACACTTCTGCTTCATCTTTATCCACCTCTAAAGAAATTCCCCCCTCTGAGGTAATCTTAAGATTACTCGCATCCTCGTCCTGTAATGATGAATAAAGCAACTTATCTAACCCAGATCTAATTTTCGGATTTTTGACCAACTTGGCGACAGTTTCAGAACAAGTAACTTCCTGACCATCTACTCTGATTGTAGCTTGTTTACCGTGTTCACCTTTACTAATCTCAATCTCAGTCATAGCTCTACTTTTTAACTGCTCGACAACTTCCAACACTGTACCTAAAGCAAAACCTCCTGCGACGAAGCCCAAAGTTCTGAATACGTCAATACCACCTGACTGAACAAAATCGATCACAGTCTCGAATGATCCAGGTTGCTCAGCAATTACCTTAATATCGTATTCAGAATTTTCACCATTCAAGATTTTATCAGTCTGTTCGACTACTTCCTGCAATCCCTGCAGAGAAGTAATATACGTAGCTAGTGGCATTTGATGATTTGTATTGTCTTTCTTACCAAAAGATAAAATGATCTGGTGAGTTGTTTTATTTTCCATGTCCAAGACTTTGTTCTGTAAAATGTAGGTTGCAATTCTAATGCTCACTTAACAAGTAACGCAACCTTCTTTAATCCCTGCTTAAATCCTTCTTAAATGGTTTAAGTGGCTTTTACGGTATGATGGGCACTATCACTCACATTGGAGTGCTTAGGCTGATTGGAAAAATAAGATTAGTTAGATGCCGTTTATGTAGCACGCTTTTCTTTCAACAGTATACTTCTATTCAAGTGCCTTTCATCCCGCACTTTATCAACCTTGGAAACTATTTTTATCAAACCAGTGATAGGATCATAATACTCATCACTAATTTTTCTCATGGGCAAATTAGCCACTTTCCTCAATCTCATAGACATCTTATTTACCGAAAGAGCCAGCTTAGCAAACTCATACTGCCTCGTTTCAAAGTACTCTTCGAAATAAGGAGGACTAGCTGCGTATTCAGACGCACTTGCGATTAATTCCTGCGCACTACGTATACACTCAGGTAACCACAAAATATCCCTCATAAGGTCCTGTGGTAGACTGCGCCAATCTACATCCTTGGTTGGCAACTCAAACTTGGGATAAGGGATTGTGGAAATATAGTAACCTTCTTGATCAGGTGTCCCATTATCACCACATAAGAAAACTGCTTCATCAAAAAATCTATCAAGCTGCATCGTTACCACAACGGCAAGATAATACTGTTCTTGTTTTCGCTGGTTTCGTTTCCCCCATGCGCCATAGACAAGATTCAGCACAAAACCAACAACTACACCTAGTAATCCGATAAATTCCTTTTCCATGAGGACGATCCATATAAGTGATTTGAGTTCGAGCATAACCCAGTTTAAAACCCGTTTAAATCCTTGTTAAAGCGTTTAAGCGGTTTTGCGCTAAGCCGTTATACCAACTTGAGAGTTAAGGCGCTTAAAATGCGTTTGAGAGCTTTACGCTTCGGAGCTTGTTACCTTAGAATACAGTCATTACTTTTAAACCATGGACGGCACATGAGCACCCCTTCTACATCGCCTCAAGCAGAACAGCAGACTCAAAACCACGAATCCGAGAGATCATTTAATTGGCTTATCATTTTGCTGGCCATTGTTGCTGCTTTTTTACTTGCTTTGTACTTTATCAATTTCAACGGGGGCTGGGGTAACCAAGGCGATTTCGGTGCATTTGGCGACTTTCTAGGTGGTGTGCTCAACCCTATTTTAGGCTTTGCGACAGTAGGGTTACTTATCTGGTCACTGAAGATGCAAAGAGAAGAACTTGCTCTTACCCGCAGTGAACTAGAAGGAACCAAAGAAGCGATGCAAGCTCAAGTGTCTCATTTGCAGAATGAAGCAAAATTAAATGAGCTAATGAGGGTTATGGCCGACTTGAGAACTCAATGTCAACTCACATTAGATGAGCAAGTTACCTACGATAAGAAATTAGCAAATCATATTTCATTTTATTCAGAACCTCCTATCTATGAAATGAAAAATATTCGTATTCGGAGTTTATTGCTAGAAGGGCATAATTTTTCAACTAAACTCAACCAAGACACTAGGAATTTACTCCACGTTTTCTATTTAAAAGCTAAGAATACTAACACGACTAATCAATGGATCGAGCTTGAAAAACTCTTAATTCATTTTGCAAAGTTAGTAGTTATCTATAACGAGCTGTCTAGTAATCCAGTAATCGCAAATATCTATTTAGATGAAGCTAGGAAAATGCTAGAACCATTTCAATGTACTTTCAATGCGCCAGAAATTAATAATCAGCTAGATATAATTTATGGAGTTTTATATCCGAATAGATAATCAGCTTTAATTTAACAAAAGTAATCGGATATTATTTGTATTATTTGCTGCTCATCCTCAGTGCCCACACCTAGATATGGTCGTGCTGGAATACCCGCTGGGCCTGCGGGCATATCGTCGGTGCCACCAAACTGGTGAATGGCGGCATAGATTTTATTGCTGCCAATCGCCGCCCAAAAGTCACCACTGTCAGCAGTCACGCTGGCAGCTAGCCCGCCAGCACTGGCCTGCAGCATCTTACCTCCCTGGCGTTTAGGGTTGGCTTTAAGGTAGGCATCACTTAAGGATGCCCAAGCTTGGCCTGTGGTGGGATCGGCCTCTGCTTCAAATGCTGATTCGGTGGCCAATTCGAGCACGGCAGCAATATCGTTCATCGGCTCGCTTAAGTCATCGAGCTTATCCAGCAAGCTATTAAGCACCTGCAATACTGTGCCGTTGGTAAACTGAATATCCACTTTGCTCATAGTGCCTCCTACTCTTTTAACTGGCCTTCAAGCACTTGGTATTGGGCTTGCTGCAATTCAACTAGCGATAACTTAAGTACTTCCACTTGGCCATCATTAGGTGTGCGCTGTAATTGCCACTGGCTCGCGATAAGTAATTTACTATTGCTCGCTGGGTCATTGGTTGCTTGCCCTTCCATTGGATACACATAGAGCAAGGTTTGATTATCGTTATCCCATAGCACGGCCTCGGGCTTAGTCAGCAGCAGCGGTAATTGCTGTAACTGGTTAGGCGTCACCGAGGCATGCGCTGTACTGAGTTGCCGCTCAGTTATAGCGAGCAATGCGCTAGGCTCGCGGCCTAAACGTGCTGTTACCGCTGCTTGAATCGAGGGCGTCATAAAACCTAAAGCCTGTACGCCTAAGCCTGGTCGTCGTTTCTGCCCTGGATTGGCGGCAAGGACTTCATCCGTCCATTGGGCAAACTGGGCGTGGCGCAGTGGGCTATTATTGAGTGCTTGAATAAACTGCGCGCGGGTATCGAGGGATTGAATAGTGCCAAGCTTTTTAGCGACGGCCACGTCGGTACCAAAGGCGGCTTCGCCTGGACTATAGGCCCAACCTAAATCGGGGCTCATGCTGCTGCCATCGGGCAGATCGATACGCGCATGGGGCACGGTTAACACTTCACCCGTTCCGCGTGCGACTGTCTCTGTGTCAAAGCGCTGGATATAACCTTCGCCATTTTCCACAGTGATCCCCATCGCCTTCACTTGCGCCTCGGTGAGCGCCCGAACGCGGCAACGACAGCCCCAGCCATTGGGAGGATAAATGATGTCCCATATTGGATCGTCAAAGCGGAACACTTTACCCCTAAGCCGCGCATGGGCTGGCCGTGTTTGGCCGTCATCTATCGCCACATACTGCCAATAGGGGTGGGTTTTAGTGCGCGATAACATGCGCCGATAGCGCCCAGCCATGTAGGCGGTTTGCAGGTTTTGACGATAGATAGTGTTTAACCGATACGGGCTACCTAGCTGTACCTCGCGGCCATCGATCTCTTGTTTACCCCACCATCCGAGTTTTTCGAGCTGCGGTTTAAGGTTGGCCTGAAACTGCTTAGCGGTTAACCCTTGGCTTAAGGCTGCATCCACTTCATTACGGATCGCCGTGAGCACATCCATCTGTGCCGCCTTGGCCACAGTAAAGGCTCGGGCGTGGGCGCGAGTCCACACGTCTTGCCAATCGTCACTGATGGCAAAGCCTTTGGCACGAAAATAGGCCACCGCATCGGCGGGGGCTTGGTTAATGGCAATGCTTAAATCAACGGTTTTAGGCACTCTTTGTTTAGGCATTAGCAATACCCCACAGTTCAGCCACAAACATTAACCGCGCGAGCATTTCGGTAAGCTGCTCGGTATCCATGGCGGGGTAGTCCTTTTCCAGTTGCGCCCGCAGCTGCTCCGGCTCGCTCTGCAGTTGTGCCAGTAATGGCTCTACCATCGCCATATAGGCTTCGCTCATTTGCCCTTGAGTGAGTGCATCCAAGGCTTTATCTAAGGCGGTTTGGCTCGGTTCACTCAACGGAGCACTAGACGGTTGAGCGGCTAAAGCCGCCAATGCCGTCTGGCTAGCAGCGCTGGCATTGGGGTCTTCTTGCTGGATCACCAACACGGCTTCACCATTAGCGGGCTTAGGGATTCGGGTCTTTTCATGCAGCCAGTTTTGTGGGATCTGCATGCCCATGCTGACGAACGCACGCAGCGGATAAGCTAAGGCCCGTAAGTCTTCGGCTTCTGTGGTATCAAAGACTAAACGAGGATGGCGACGATGGCTTTGATAACTCTTACAGTTAAGCGCATACAAGGGGGCCACTAAGTCGCGGGTTAAGGTTTCGGCAATCAGGCTAAGGTCAGCATCGCGCAGCTCTTGGCGCACTTCGTTATGCACGTTTCCGAGCGCATTAGTTGAGCTTTTACCATCGGCTTGGCTGGTCAAGGTGCCGCCTAAAATCACCTTGCTCATGGTCTTTTCAGCCCAGCTAATCATCAAATCAAAGGGATCGGCTTGACCTGTGGCGGCACTCTCAAAATCCATCACCATGCCCTTGGGCATAATGCCACCCGCGTTATGGCCAATGCTCATCACTGCATTTAACAGGGCGCGCTTTTCCTCATCGCTGGCACCCGCAGGATACTGACCAATACGCAGCGGCAAACCGTAAATCTCAAGGAACTCAGCTAAGTCGCGCACACTGTAGTTTTTAAAAATAAACGGCCAGATTAACTGACGCACTAAACCACTGCGGCTAACATAGCCCGACTTGGCTGGGTGAATATGTTTAATCCAACCAAAGGGCCACAGGTCAGCGCCATTGACCGTGGCATCACGCAGCCGCAGTTCGTTGCGCCGCTCAGGGTGAGTCATAAACCAAGACGGATCGCGATACTCTGGCACTTCAATAAACCATTCCCCTAGCTCTCGCGTCCAGGCTAACTCGTGCATGCTAAAGCCCTTGAGAATGGCATCACTCATTGACTTAATGAGCGTCTTTATCCAGTTACCTTCTTCGAGCATCTCTTGCAGATATTCAGTGTCGGCCTTTTCCTGTGGCGTCGGGTTACGGGGTGGAATTAAATAGTAATCCACGCCGATCAGTGCCCGTTTGCGTTTGTCTAACTCGGCATATAGGTGGCCGTCTTTCTCTTCGATATCTTCGGCTAGTTCACATTGGGCAATGAGATCGCCTTGCTCGGCGGCCTGCAAAATATTGGCTGCACTGGCGGGCGTTAAGCCACTACTCGGGTGCTGACTAAAGGTACGTTGCAGACCAATTAAACGCACATCGTCGGTCTGCAGCGCTTTGGCTTCACGCTGTTTAAACGGCCGACCACTGGCGTCCAAAATACGTGATTCAGTTATTTTTTCTTGCATTACCAGCAACCTCGCTGCGTTTGATGATCATCATCCTCATGGGCACTTGCATGGGCATTCGGATTGCGGTGATCACTTCTTGGAATGGGGGTGAACTCTATGGGGGCACCGTCTAAGGTGGAGGCGTATACCATCAAGAACAGGCTGATCGCGGCATCCCCATGGCGTTCTTTTTCTTGGCCTGTGCGTACATCGCCAAGGCATGGCGTACCTCGACGGTTAATGCTCAAGGCCCGCAGGTCAGTACTGGTGTCGTCATCCCTTGGGATAGTGATCAGCCCATCTTCAAAGTGACTTTTAAAGCGTGGCATTTGTTCGCGGTAAAAGGACTCAGATAGCATCACGCAGGCGATCACTTCGCTGCCGTATTTATCCTGGGCGTATTCAGCAAGCGCTTGGCCGTTACCGCGCGCATCCATCGCGCCGCCCCTCAACCGTGGTAAGCGGTCCACAATGTAAAACAGGATCTGCTCTTGTTGGCGAAAGGGAATGTTTTTAAGCTCGACCTGTAACTTGGTTTTGATGTGGAGATCTTGGGCGATTTCCCCCACGTCAATCACAGTTAAGTCACCACTACGGGCAAAGTCTTCACCAAAGCAATGGGGGCGTGCAGGGTCTAAGCTATCGAGAACCGACTTTAGTTCATCCTCACACCACTTAAGGATCTCCGCCGCCCGTAAACCCTCTGGCCATTGTCCAAAAGCATCGTCTTTTTTAAGGCGAATAACGGGGCCGCTATCTGTCACGCTGGCCATGCGGGCTTCGATTAACGCGCGGTTAAGATAGGCACCACCGCCCGATTTAGGCACGCAGAAGTATTCTTCTAATGCGTCCTCTTCGGTAGCTGTGGCTTTGAGTAATTTCGCTTTCCAGTCATCCTCGGCCGCTTGGCTCCATTCGATGCCGCGCACTTGGCAAATACGCTTATACAGCCCCTCGCTACAGGCATCGTCCAAGGTGACACGGTGAATGGAGTAATCTTTTTTACCCGCACGGGAATCGTTAATCAGCTCATTGAACTGGTTATCAATGCCATTATGGGTGGAGATCAAGCGTACCTTCGCGCCCCACATGGTCAGCGCCAATGCAGCTTTTAGTACTTCGGCCAAGCGTTCGTGGAACGCCGCTTCGTCTATGGTCACATTGCCTTGCATACCGCGCAGATTCGAGGGATTACTCGATAGCGCCTGCACCTTAAAACCTGAGGCAAAGTAAATGGCAAAGGTCAGGATCTCTTTACCGTCTTGGCCTTCATCAACAAACACTTCTTCTTGGATTTCGCCTGCGGCTTTATCAAATACTTTGGCCCACATGGCCGCAGCGTCGATAAATTCCCGCGCCATCTCCTTGTTACTGCCCACATAAAAATGGTTAGTCCCCCCTTGGCCACGGGCAGCGCCTGCGGTAAGAGAAGCATCGGCAGCCTCAGCCCAAGTGAGTCCAGTTCGGCGCGACTTTTCGGCAATTTTCAGCGGTGACTCGTCGGCTATCCAGCGTTTCTGATAACCGAGCAGCACCTCTTTAGGATCAAAGCGACTTAGGCAACTTGCCTCATACGTGGGATCAAAGCAGCTTGCCGTTGGCGTGATGGCTAGCGCTACCGCAGTCGCGGCTGCTAACACCTTTTTCTTAATGGTCATCAGGCAATCCCCAGTATTTCGCGCTTAAGCAAGGCCACGGCATCACTGGTTAAGCCAGCGGTTTTCGCGACCTTCTCGGCGGCATTAGCCGCTTCGGCCGCGAACGCGGTGCGGATCTCTTTCTCGCGCTTATGGCTGGCCATGGCAGCAGACTCCAAACGCTGCACCGCTAACATGGCATCTTTAATCATGCCAACATCGGCACCTTCGCCCGTTTCATCTTGGTTTAATAGGGCTTTAAACAGCTGCGAACGCGCCATTTCGAGGATGAGTTTAGTCACTTCACCCGTGGGCTTGTCACCCAGCTCTGCCGTCCACACTTGGGTGATCTCACGCATTTCGCGCAGGGATTTACCCACAGCCTCCATCTTGGTGGCATAGCGGTTGATGCCTGCGCGGGAAAGCTGGTTTTCCTCAGGCAAGCCTGCGGCTTTAATCAGCGCATTGATTTCATCGAGCAAATCAATCTGCTGAATCGAACCATTACGCAGCCCCGCATCGAGCTTTTTACGGATAGGATCGGGCATTAAATCCACCTTAGAGCGGCGACCTCGGGTTTCATTTGCCATTGTCAGCTCCTTTAGAAGACTTTATCGAAGCAGCAAGATCCTTCTGCGCTTGAGCCATGGCTTTTTGCAAAGCTCTTTCGGCCTGTGCGACTTGGGGCACTTTGGCGAAATACATCTTGCGGAACTCACCTTCGATATACCGCTTACCTTCTTTTTCCATCATGGGTTTAATGACTTGGTTTTCTACATCAGCGGTAACCAAAGCGAGGGCTAAGTGATAAAGCACGTTCTTTTGTCCAGCAGTTAACGGCTTAACGGCCATGGCTACTCTCCCGCCCGTGGACGTTTAACCCCTGGCACTACCGCGCGGCCTGTCGCCACATCTTGGCCGCGACCTGTTAGCGTGGCCGTGGTCACTTTGCCCACTAACTCGGTTTTAATCAGCCCTTGCTCATTAAGCCAAGCGAGCTGCACCAGCAAGGCATCGCGGCTAATGTCGAGGCCGTAGGCATTTAAGCCATCTTGTAAGATGGACTCATTGAGCGCGAAGGCTCCCGCCTCGGTCAGTAATCGAAGCACCACAAGGCGTTGGTGCTCATTGATAATTTGCTGCATCGCCATTATTGGTGGCCTCCTTTCAGTTCGTTTTCGAGAAGCATGTCGGTCTTGGTTTCTAAGCGCCTAATGCCTTGTTCCATTGCGCCAAAGCGCTCACCTAAACCTGTGAGGGTTTTATCGAGCGCATGCAGTTCGTCACGGGTAGGCATGTACTCCAATTGCATTTCAGTTTCGCTAAGGCGCTTGTCGATTTCAGCCACCTTTTGGATCACCTTTTCATGCTCAATTCGTGGGGTAAATCGCGTGCTAAACCACGCCATCAGCAGTGCACATAAAACGCTAATGACGCTGCCAATGAAGCCCCAATACTTACCGAAATATTCAAATAGCGATTCGATCATAAACGCTTCCCATAGCGCATCTTCTGGCGCTTATCTTCATCTTCTTGGCAACTGATACAGCGCAACTCGTTAAGCCGCTGTGGCTCATTTGGCTCTAAGCAATCAATACAAATACCATTGCCTTGGCGATGCTGTTTGTGCTTGGCGGCATCCCTTACTGCATCAACGCAGGCAGCTCGCTCGCGGGTTTCCATATTGCTAGCCCAATCGGTTTCGTCCATGGGGTTCCTTATTTTGTTTGGTCAGTTTGATGGCGTTGCCGCCAATCGTGCAGGGCTTGCCAGTCGAGGTTGCATTGCCCAAGGTCAGTGAGTAGCGAGAGCATTAGCCCCGCTGACTTTGGGTTGGATAGGCACTGTTCCTTCTGGGTTTGCAGGCACTGCAATACCTGTAGTGGAACCTGAGTGACGTTGCACTCTCGCATCAGTACTTCGGGCGGCAACACATATTGGGTCTTGTAAATAGGCACGTAACGCACAGCGGGCGGCGTTGTCGAACACGCGCACAACATCGTTAGGCACACTAGCCACACGCCATGTTTGTGTTTGTTCATCCTGGGCGTCCTCAAGTAACTGGGTGAGTTGATGGTTAAGATCTTGATTGCGGTTGGCTAACGCGGCCTTTTGCTGCTCAACGGTTTGCACCTGTAGGGCGAGGGTTTCGCCTTCGTCTTTTAGGGCAATGCGTTCAACGTTGGCGTCTTGTAGCCATACCGCTAGCGTGTCTGCGCTCTGTTTTAGGGCAGCATTGTCAGTTAACGCTTGGGTGAGCTGGCTCTTAGTGCTCTGCTGTTGGTGGTACATCAGCCCAATGGTGACTAATGCCAGTGACAAAAATAGCCACTGCACAGTGCTAATGATTTGTGAGGGATTCATTGCGCGCCCCCCTTTGTTTGCGAGAGGCCCAGTTCGCTTAAGCAAATGGTCTGCTCTTCGGCGCGGCGTTTAATCAGCCCATTTAGGCGCACCTTGACACCTAGGCGGGTGCCATAGGTCCAACCATTGCAGATGCGCTCACCCGTTTGAGGATTGGTGGAACAGGCCTGCGTTAGCTCCTTGCAGGCACCCACACGATCCCCTACAAGCAGCTTTTTACGCAGGGTTGAGCTGGCAAAATTGCCATAGCCCGCCCAATGCATAAACGACAGATAGGCCGCATGCTCGCCATCAGTAAGTGCTACAGGGGCCGTGAGTTGCAGCAACTGCTTATCAGCGCGAGCGATATCCTTGGCAAAAATCTCCATGCATTGTTGCTCGGTAAAGGTTTGCCCAAGCCTCAAGTCTTTGCTCGTATGGCCACGACAGGCGGTCAGCACGCCAACCGCATCGATATAGACGCTCAGGCTATTCCCTTCCCATTTATCGGTAAGCTGTGCGCCAGTGATGGCCGCCGAACTTAAGCCAGCAGCCAGTAAAATAGCCTTGAGTTTACTGTTCATTTGGCACCGCCATAGCTTGTGCCTTGCGTTGCTCGCGGGCTTTTAAAACATGGAGGTGAGTGACGGCATGCCAGCCTTGTTCAAAGTAGCTTTGACGAGTGAGACTGTGGCTATACACGGGTACGGTGGCGGGCACATCGCCTGCTAACTCCGCCTTGATGCGGGCATTAAAACCGTCCTTAGCGCACTGGCGATAGACTCGGTTTTGTATGCGTTTGGGCTGCGCATTCGCAATCGGCATACTGTTAACGCCGCTGCGATAGTTGTTGTGGGTGACAAAGGCCATAAAAAAACCGAGACAGTGAACATGGGTTCATTGTCTCGGCTTAAGGGTTTGGAGTGGATTGGAAAGGTTTCGGGATTAGCTAAGGGTGAATAACTTACTTATTCTCTTGCTTTTTCCCATTGCCGGGTTCTTTATTATTTCTAACAAACTCGACACCTAATCCACCATCGTTTTTACTACGTTTATCACTACTGCCCGTGGCTGGAACAGAAGGCGTTCGGTCATGTTTATGTTGTTCACTCATTATATTCCCCTTAGTAATATCAATAAAAACATAGTTATAGCTATAGCGCACAAAGAAAAAATGACGTCGTTTGATGATAAGTCAAAGCAGTCTTCCTTTACCTTCATCATGTCTCGGTGTTTTGCAATCGTAGCTAAATATGTTTCTGCAATTAATTTAGCAGATTCTTCATTATCTTTAGCTAACAACTCGAGCAGTGCTTTATTCATCGCTGGACGAGGAAGCTCCATTAATTGGATGCCTTTATGAGACTGATACATAGCACTAAGCAAAGCTAGTAAAGAAACAACACTAGTAACGATAATAAAAATGGCGGAGATATATGAAAATTCGCTTATATGAACGTAAAGCCATGCCAGAAAACTTGTTAACAGCACCAGTACGCTCAAAATATAACGCAATAATTTTGATAGCTTATCATCAATGCTGTAAAACCTTTTAAGCTCATCATCCCAACCTGATTTAGCATAATCAACAACTAATTTTGCCGATGAAGCTTTCTCAAGTACTACTTCTTTATTACATTCTTTCACGCGTTCTAATCCTCATCGAGAAAAGTGAATCTATTCTCTAACCAGTTGTTAGCACTGAGAACAAAGACTAATGCACTAAAATCATTGTGCAATTTCTCATAGGTAGTTTTTTCATCTATCTTAATTGCTAGCATTTTAATCTGGACTAACTTTTTACAAATTTTCCCTAAAACATATTCCTGTTCAAAAGGAAAATTTTCCTTATACCTATGATCGAAAATCACAGCATGCCAATCACATGGATTAAGGTGCCCATCAGTCAAAAGTCGTAGAGTTAGTACATCATCGGAATGATATCGATTATCATAAGAACGGATCATATAATTTAACTCATCAACATTAGATTTTAACTCATTCACATAATGATCTTTCACTTTATCATTTTTAAATGTTTGTACTTGTTGATGTTGGCTCCACAATTGCCAAAAAATAGCTAACCCTGCAATAGGTGTTAATACACCCGAAAAATATGTACCAAAACTCGCCCAATCTTGCATTTTCATTGATAGTTCCATCCCCCAAAAATTTATCATAAAAGGAGAAAGTGCCGCGAAAATAAATAATATGGCTATCCAAAAAGCAAAACTTTTAAAAAAATCCATGTAGATCCTACTAATTAATCTCAAAATTATTTAAAGATAAATTGTTGATTCGCGCTTAATCTAGTCCCTGTGTAGTTCAAAAAACAGGGGTAAAATTCACTGCCTGCATAAGCACCATAACTGTTCTTTGCATTAATTTTGATCTGTAATACTCTTCTAGCACCA
The DNA here is from genome assembly GCF_025653725.1 of Shewanella sp. SM74. Classification (NCBI taxonomy): domain Bacteria; kingdom Pseudomonadati; phylum Pseudomonadota; class Gammaproteobacteria; order Alteromonadales; family Shewanellaceae; genus Shewanella; species Shewanella sp. SM74. The sequence continues at coordinate 35,000 of NZ_JAKKRZ010000002.1, forward strand.
CTATCATCCTGAAGCCAATCGAAAAAATGCCCTTCAACTTTAACCGAGTCAGGATCTTTAAAGCCAGCATAATGCTTAAGTACTTCAACGCATTGTGATACTAACTCATCTTCATTTACGGTATTTTCGCCAGAGTGCAACTTGGCAGGTGGAGTAATAATGATAGGTTGCGCATCTTCCGCACAGGGAGTTTGGCTATAGGTATCAATACCGTCATTGGTGCATTTGTAGATTTCAGCATTTACATGAGTGCTTAGCAGCACCACGATGCTTGTGAGTAATATCCATTTCAGCATGCTTCAACATCCTAACTGTTTAACATATATTGCAACTTTGTTGAGTTTATCGTCAAAATAACGGAATAAAAAGGGCTACTTCGTAGCAGCCCTGTGATATAGATTAGATTTCAAAACAGTCGCCTTTGCTTCCTCGCCACAAATGCTGCCCTTTGCTCTGCCACTATCTGACTGATCCGGCGTTCGGTGAGTCCATAATCACGGCTTAACTGCTCTAGGTTATTTCCCTTAAACTCGCGCCAAATGCGGATATCCCGCAGCGCATCCTTGAGGCGTTCGCCATTGGGGATGTAGATATCGCGCCCGCCTAGGTAGGCGCTTAGGCTAGTAGCTAAGGCTTCGCTCACATTATCCGCGTTATCAATATCGTATTGCTTTAGGGTTTGGCGCATCACATCGCACAAGCTTTGTAGAGTTGAGGGCCAGCGGCGAATGAAGTCCTCACGCTCATCTGGCTTAAGCGTGGCTAAGGTTTCGAGGGCTTGTTCCAGCTCGGCGGCGCTGGTGGACAATAAATCCAACTGGTTTTCTGGAATGCTAACCGCGTTTAAGATGTTCTTACTCATAGCCATGCCCCTCGTATTGCGCGACGATCACTTCATAGTTTGCGGGGCGTGTACCTGCTTCATTCATCTTTAGCCGCTCACCACGGACAATAATGCGCTCGATAAGTACGCGCTTATGCCAGTTTTTCAGGCTTTCAAGTACCTTGTAGGCTTGCGGTTCTGTCATCCAAGCGGTGACGTCCACGCCTTGGGTTTGGTTATTAGTAATGCGGCTGCGTAGCGTCATGCGACGCACATAGGCATCGAGCGCCGATTCACTGTTATCCTGGATAACTAAGTGGTGGCCCATGGTGATCCAAATGGCACGTATTTTATCTATGCTGGCCAATTTACTTTTACCCGCAGCAGGACTTAAACGGCGCTTTTTATGGGGGTTTAACGTGGGTTTAAAGCCCTTTTGTTTAAACACTTCTAACGCCTGTTCAAGCTCGGGCAAGTTCATTGCCCGCAGGGAATCTTTACCCGTGGCATTTTTCAGCATGGCGCGGTAGATGGCTTCATCGAGCTGCAATGATCCCTTAGCCACATTGATTAAGGTGATCAGACGCTTCTTGTGTTGAGCGACTGGGTGCGCCTGCGCATTAGTCTGCACAGGGGCTTTTTGATTAGTTTCTAACATTCGTCATCCTCATCGGTTGTCGCACTGGATACTATCTTGATGGCTTTAGGTTGACTCTTAAGCTGCTGCCAATTCGGTGTTGCTGCATTTAAAAAGTTAACAGCCCAAAGCTCACGATCGGCGAGCAGTTCTGCCTTAGTTTTCCCCTTACGAACGGGCATAACTGGGCAGTTCGCAATGGCATATTTGAGTAAGCGTTTAGCATAGGGTGTCATCTTGTTCACTCTTAAAATTAGTGCTCTTTTTGTTAGCTGCTCATCAGTACCCAGCCACTACACTGGATAGACCTCGCCCCAATGACTGGAGCGGGTTTCGCAGGGTTAACGCATTGCTGGCTTTGGTTCTAGCAGTTCTAAATTATTGAGTGACTTCTCCATAAAAAAGGCGATCACAGCGCGGCGCTCGCCCGCAAACTCTTTGCTTAACTCCTTAAGTGCATTGAGCAGAGCGGCGCACATCATCAAGCAGTAATGCGGTCTTTCAGCAGCTAGGCCACTGAGTTCGCTGCGCAGATTGTCAAAGCTGGCTTCAAGTAAGGTCGCTTGGCGTAATTGAAACGCCACCCGATCGAGTGCGGCTTGGTTGTCATCGAATAGGTGTTGAATGCCCGATTGTGTACTGAGTGTCATGATGTGCTCCTTGCCCCCTAAAGGGTGCTGATATCCAGTGGTAGTTGGGTGTATTTGCCATTAGGCTGACGCTCATATAGGCGCAGGTACTGGCTAGTGCCTGTGATTTGAATCGCGTCGGCTATGGCGTCCATGGCCCGTTTCCAGTTGGCATCGTCGATATCCAGCTGGCGCAGACTGAGTACTTGATTAACGTCGATTCGGCCTTGCTGGTTTACCCGAAAGGCATGCTCAACCATGGCCATCAGGCGGGTATCCGCGCCACCGCTCCAACTTTTAATGCAATCATCAATCAAGGTTTTAGCGGTTTGAATGCGCTCATCAAATACGCGGTGTTCACCCACTGCACGGCGCACTTGGTATTGGCCGTCGAAGGAAGTGAGCAGAATATTGCCCTTAGCGCCGCCGAACTTAGTGCCATACTCCGATGAAGACAGTTCCACAAAGTCATTGATATTTGCCATGGTGGTTAGCTTGAATTCGGTCATCGACTGACGCAGCAGCTTGGCGTTATTGACTATGGTCTTGACCACTTCATCGCGCAGTTTGTCTACTGGCTTAATGCGATCTTCATGTACTAAATCGCCTACCGCGTTTTTGCGGTAGCCCTGCGGAATAGCGGCTTGGTTGTGGGTTTGTTCTTGTGTGTTCATCTTATTTGTCCTCATTCCAGCGCACTGTCACGCCATGAAATTGCACCGCCATACAACGGCGACGAATACCTTTTATGTTCTCGATAATCTCAACTGCCATGCGTTTAAAATCACGGCTTGGAACGTCAATTTGGATAACACCGCGATGCTGGCTAACGACCTTCATCCCACGAAGCCTTAAGGCGGCAATCACATTGATAGCTTTTGTTTGCATGTTATTTACCTTTCCATTTGTTATCCCAAAGGGCGCTATTTAGGCGGTTAGCCACCTTTTGCAACTCCCTTTCGAGTAGTTCGATATGCTGTAGTTGATCGCCCTGGGCGAGTCGGCGACAGAACGCGAGCTGTTCCTCTACGTTGTAACGACTGTCTGTCGCGGATTGCACATCGATCCTCTGTGTTACTGCCGACTGCTTTAACTGCGAATGTGGGCAGCCACCGCGACAGGCGCGATAGAGTCGGACGCGTTGTGGGTTGGTAGAGCTAAAAGGCCGTTCTTGATTGTCTTTGCAGGTATCAACGCTGATTTGTCCTGCAACGGGACACTGTACGTGGTGACGTAAGTAGCGCCCTTCGACACGATTTTTAATGGTGTCGATATTGCCTTTGTATTTGTTCAGCAGGACCTGATTAAGCATGGTCGGACTGACACCTAGCTCTCTGGCAATCTGCGCTTGGCTGCTCTCACTGACTTTTAACTCAAGCACTTGGAACCAATTGTCCTTGTTCATAGCGCCTCCCTATAGGGATAAAACTTCGATTTGGTTGGTGCATAAATACCGTCATCGATTAGCTCTGGCGCTAAAGCGCCACAGTCAACGTTGAGGTGATAAATGATCATTTCCTCTTCGATAGCTCTGATGCGGATCAAGCCTGCACGTTGCAGGGCATTGAGGTAACGCTTTACCGTTGAGCGCGCCACCCTGGCTGTGACCATGATTTCTTCAATCGAGAAATTGCGCATGATGCGGCAGCTGTTCCAGATCCGCTGATTCGCTTTAATCTTAGCGAACTGAGACTGGCGCTTTAACGGGCTGTCATCGTTTAACCAGTAGCGGTTGGTCAGCCCTGTACGCCCTTTCCATTCGAGTGTTAAGCGCCCTTCTCGATACAAATCACGTAAAAAGCGATTTGCGAGGCACTTGGGCATTCCCGATGCATCGGCAACTTGTTCAGCACTAAAGCTGACTTTTCGATTGCGACAACAACACATAAACAACCATGCGCTGTGCCTTAACGGGGTTGAGCGTTTGACTTGTGCCATAACGCTTAACCCACAAGGCTTGGACGTCGAACACCATGGAATGGCTGTGCACCCCAGTGTTCTGCTGTGACGTAATCGAGTTCGTTCATTTTGGCGAGACGTTCGATTTGATTAAGGCCAATGACAATGCGACGAGCCTCACCACTGCTGGCTTTACGCAGTTCATCAAGGAGTTCTGGTTCGACTTTGATGTCGTTGTCTAAGAGGGAATCGGCCATCACCATGACGTCATCTAAGTCGGCTGGTCGAAACTCAACCCACTCTGAAATACGGTTAAAGAACTGTTTGCGTGTACTGATACGGCGGGCGATTTGGTCCATACCAATGAGGATCACTGGGACTTCGGTGTTGTCGTAGAGATCGCGCACGGTTTCAAGCATACGAACGTCCGACATGAGGTAGTCGGCTTCATCGATAAACAGCGGGCGTTCGTACATGCTCATTTGCTCGATAGTGAAATCGACCATCTTATTAATGCGCCACATGCCGCTCGATCCGAGTTCGCCCACAATACGGTTCATTAGCGTACTGGCACTGTCTGTGGCCATGGCTCGAACATAGATACCGTTCACTTGGTTAAACAGATAAGTGGTTGCAGTTGTTTTACCAAAGCCACTTGGGCCGTGGTACAAACCGAGACCTGGTACACCTATGCCTCGGGTACAAAGGTTATCGAAGGCGTCTTGGGCTGTCAGAACATTTTTTACAGGTGCGATCACTGCTTTCATTTTGTATACTCCATTTGCTTTAGTTTTATGGCCTTCATGGCCGTTATGGGTCATAAGTGCTCAGTTGGTCGCTCTGCGCTTATGGCCCATGATTTCATCAATCCGTTTTGCCCCTAACTTGTTGTGCTTTTTGTAATCCTTTAGGAATGCATCCTCCTTTGGCGTTAATTCACGGTTGAGAGATTCAGCGGCAAGCAAACGTGCCTTTTCGTGCTCATTACGCACTAAGGTTGCATGCTGTTGATTAATGGTGTTTTTACGTTCTTCAATCGCTTTACGCTTCTGGCGTAAATGCTCAATTTGTTGGTCGCTATAAGCAGGCTTATTGGTTTTAACGAGCTGCTCTGCAGCCTCAGTTAATGCCATTAAACTGGGGTTTTGGTGGGCTATTGGCTGGGTTGGAAACTCGACTAGTGACTTAGCCTGCTTGGCATAGTGCTCGATAACGGTTTGATGGATCTCGCCTATGTTGAACGTTTTAGCGAGTTGCTTCATTTCGGCCCTGAAACTACGCAGTGCCTTAGCTTCTTCTTTTTTGGTTTGACGATAAGCCGCAGGGCTGATCTCTTGACCTAAAAGACGGCTATCAACTGCTTCGATTCGGGTTTCCCAATTATTGATCGGGTATATAAACGCTCGAGCGACGTCAGTTGGATCGAGAAATACACGGACTCGTTGCCCTTTCCACTCATGCTCCAACATTTCCGGTGCCGTATAACGCAATCCTCCCGCTTTAATAAAGCCCTTAAGGATGGTGTACTCGCCAACGTGGTTAAGCAGGAGATCTAAGGCTTCTGGATGTTCGACAGCCCGCACTTGATATTGAGCTGCGCGATAGACTTCATTGGGTGTTTTACCCTTTAAGCCATCGTGTGCGCGGAGGTGATAATAGGCATCAACCCAATTATCAAGAAGTTGCTGTAATTCCGGTTGCGTCATACGGAGATCGTAATCAGCCTTTTCGTTCTCTTTCTTGTTGCGCTCTTTAAGGCGTACCGCAAATTCTTTTCGAGCCTCGATAGCCTCGCGGTCATTGACGTTATGGCCAATGTAGCCAGGCAGCAACTCAATAAGATCATGGCTGAGCGTCTTAAAGAAACGTTCGATAAAGGGCTTTTCCCAACCCGAGTATGGGTTAGCTCGGCTTTGTTCTAAATCGAGTAAGTGATAGATGCTCGTGGTTCGCTGGCTGACATAATCGCTACCATTATCGGTACGCATTAAGCCGCCTTGGTTTGGAACTCCCCAAGCCAGCAAGGTTTTACGCATTAAAAGGCAAATGCCTTCGCTTGATGAAGTAGGTGAAACAAGCAGTTTGACGCGACGTGTGAAGCAGTCGATCACCGCAATAATGGTGTGTCGCCCTTCTTTCAACATGGCATCGACTGGGGTTGAGTCAAATTCCCATACATCGTTTGGCGCAGCCATCCATGGATAGGTTTGCTCAACTGCAGTCCGGTATTTATCGTTGAATTTTTTAGGGTTTGTAGTGAATGTAAAAGCCGCTTGATTCTGGCTTATCCATTTATTCACCCAGCGGCGAATGCTGGAGATGCTTGGGATCTGCCAAGGCATGTCGGTTTTTATCGCATAGATCTCGGCTAGCTTTTTAAGCTGCTTTGCCTTGCCTGCCAGATGCGGTTTGGCAGTGATCAGCCCCTTTAGGAAGTCGGCTAAGTCGGGCTCGTCATTCAGTAGACAAGGACGCTCAACTTTATATTTACCAGCGAGTGCGCTAACGCCATCTTTTTCTAAGACCTTTTCCCAACGGCGGATCGTTACAATAGAAACGCTGCTAATAATTGAGAATACCCAGTCCGGTAGTGCAATCGAACGCTGGGCATACGCTTTGCAGAATGCTTTTTCACCATCAACGAGCTTGCGAACCTCAAGGTAAGGCATGCAGAATTTAGCCTTGGCATTGACGATCAGCATCTTTGCATCTGCCCGCTTTTGCGCTTTATCAGGTAGATTTATAAACTGCTGAATGCTCTTGGCTTTTTCTGTTTGACTCACTGCAGGGATTTGCAGTTTGGCAACAGCAGATCCCGCACGCATCAGGGACGTTGGAGATGTTGCTATCTTCTCCGCTTCCTGTTTTGCCAGCTTCTGACGAGCCTCAAGGGGTAAACTATTTAGGTGATATTCAAATCCTCCACCTAGCCCTTGTCGCCTCTGCTTTTGCCAGTTTTCATGTTTTGCCCTATCACGAACGCGTCTATCCCCGACATCCAATAGCTCTGCAATTTCTACAGTGCTAAACCATTCCTTAGTCATGGTGCTCTCCCACTAAATCAACACCAAGGTACTCAGATAAAGCAGCCATGATCTTGATGGCTTTTAAGCGTTTAGGTTTACGACCTGTATTGGGTGCAAACCATTGAACGCACTTCTGAACCGTCCTTGGGTTATATCCATGCGTAATCGCCCACGCACGGCAGCTTTGTCCATTTGCGAGCAAGGCTGCATGTATATGACGAGCGCTTTCTATCTTCATAAGAATTACCGTGCTAATATTTTGATTACGTTCGCATTGCGAACGAACGCAGTTTAACTACAATACGTTACGCACTGCGTAACGTATTGCGAATATAGATCCGAGTTAAGCACAAATCAACAGCTTTCTGCTTTTTTGCGCAGAAAATTACGCACTAAAGTTATTTTAGTGCGCAAAAGATTGATGTAGTTTCGGTTGAATATTCAGTAAACCATTACTTATTCGGTAGTTTTTAAGTAATAACTATTGCTCTCTTGAGCGTTAAATAGATTTTGGTTCGAGGAAAATAATGAAGTCGGAAGCCTTACACTCAGATCCAACTTTAGATCCGACTTCCACAACTGAAGTCGGCACTCTTGCTGACCGTATTTCGGAAGCAATTGGGAAAAACAGTATTAGAGAGTTCGCCATTAAAATTGGCGTATCTGAAGGCACCCTACGTAATCTAATCAAAGGTGGAGAACCTAAGTTAGATACAGCAATACGTATAGCAGAAGAGGCTGGCGTGAGCATTCGTTGGCTTGCAACTGGCAATGGCCCTAAATACCCCAATCGCCAACGCGATGAAATTTCCCAGGAAGGTGTTGTTTACGTCCACCAAGACCAATTCAATGAAGAGTATTTCTTGATTGAAGGCTATGACGTGGTGGTAAGCACTGGGCATGGTGCGTTTAATGATGAAACAGGTGTACGCAGACGGCTGCCGTTTAGAAAGAACTGGCTTAAATATCGTGGTTTAAAGCCCGAGAATCTCAAAGTCGTCTATGCCAAAGGCAATTCGATGGAGCCCGCCATACACAGCGGAGATAGCTTACTGGTTGATATCAGTAAGACGATGCTAGAAGACGGCTGTATCTTCGTATTACGCCTGGGCGACGATCTTTATGCTAAGCGCTTACAGAAACTGTTTGATGGCGGCATAGAGATACTCAGTGACAACAAGGAGTATAAATCTCAGATTGTCTCTGCGGGTGAACTGCCAATGCTGCAAATTATTGGCAAAGTCGTTTGGATGGGTAAAAACCTCGATTAAATTTTTAAAAGTTCCGAGTTTATCAATCTTGATGACCTATGATTTTTTTTCAAAGCTGGCGCATTGTTTATGCTCCGGCTTTGTTTTTATCAATCCTAGTGAATCACTTCCGACTTAACTCTTCACTCGAACAACTCTTGTACACCAAGGCCTCCCGCCTAGTTTCAACTAATCTCGGCTGTTCTCACTTATTGTCAATCCATTTGACTGGTTACAAGTTGTAGTAGCGCATCTGGTGCCACAACTTATAGTGAAGTGCATCACTTAATTTGAAAAACAGCTCACGCTAATTCGATAAAGCCTCAATTAACACCCCCATCAACAACAGTAAACTTGTTAAAACAGAAAAACGGGCTTTAACGGCGAAAAGATAACCCACGTTTTCTATCGGTATAAAGAACTGAGTAAATTCACATTACCCCACCTGAGATCCTTTTTTGAGCGGTTTGAGTCTTAAGTACTCGACCAAGTACCGAAAACGGTGTCGATTATTTAGCGAATGATTTCAATTTCATAGAATCACCGCTTAAAAACGATGGACTCAATTATGGCTATATTGCGAATTGTTAAGTGGTTTTTCACGAAAAATGTCGAATTCTGCACCACGATGCACATTAGATGAGCACTTAACAGCATAATTACACTTTTTTTAGTAACTCGAGTTGACTCATCCAACAGAGCGTTTTACTATGCGCTCCGTTCTCAACGAGTCGCTACGATTGTGTGAAACGATTCCCCTGTAGTTCAGTCGGTAGAACGGCGGACTGTTAATCCGTATGTCACTGGTTCAAGTCCAGTCAGGGGAGCCAATTTAAGCACATGATAAAAATGAGTTAGAACAAGCAGTAAGATAAGTTGTAAACAATTCCCCTGTAGTTCAGTCGGTAGAACGGCGGACTGTTAATCCGTATGTCACTGGTTCAAGTCCAGTCAGGGGAGCCAATTACATTATCAAGCTGAAGCATTAAAATGATTCCCCTGTAGTTCAGTCGGTAGAACGGCGGACTGTTAATCCGTATGTCACTGGTTCAAGTCCAGTCAGGGGAGCCAATTTAAGCAAGCTAAAAAGTCGATAGTAATATCGCAACTCGATTCCCCTGTAGTTCAGTCGGTAGAACGGCGGACTGTTAATCCGTATGTCACTGGTTCAAGTCCAGTCAGGGGAGCCATTTAAAAAGTGTTATTTCTGTAAAGTCGATAGCAATATCGCACCCTCTACTCCCCTGTAGTTCAGTCGGTAGAACGGCGGACTGTTAATCCGTATGTCACTGGTTCAAGTCCAGTCAGGGGAGCCAATTTATTCTTCGTTTTGTTCTCGTGCCTTTGCCTCTTCCGGCTTCAAGTTACCCTATTCTTTTCCGTTTTGTTTTTAAGCAAATGCAGTTACACTGTTATCAGCTTATTAATAAAAATTTATGAGTGTCATCACACAGATAGCTGCAGTTAAGTATTCTTGACTTAAACTTATCCTGTTTGAGCTCACCAAAAAAAATAGAGCGGATTTTTATGGCCATGTCAAAATCATATCCAATTTTTTTACTGCTTATTTTCTTAGGTCTTTTTGCTTGGGTATATCAAAGCGAAAATAGCCAATTACAAATCCAACAACAGCAAGAACTGGATAGCTTTAAAACCAGTTTAACCCGCTACCAACAATGGCAAGGTGATGGAGCCGAACTCTTCAAAAAACTTTCTGAAAATTACCCATTCCAATTTTTCCAATATATTGATGATACCGATGGCCAACGGAGTCATACTGAAGGTCGTTTAGACAGCCAACATCCTCATCCTTTAGCCCGTTTATTTTCTATCGAGCTCAGTCATACACAAAAATTGGCAACCGGTCGTTTACAAGTCAAACTCAGTGCAAACCAAGCGATTGAAACTTCGATTAGTCATACTCAAAAGCTCGGTGTCATGTTACTGGTGGCTTACCTTATCTTGCTGTTAGTGTTTATTCTGTTAATGTCAAAACATAGGGCGGCGATACGTTATGCTGCTGATTATATTTCAAAAATACCTGAGTTAGGGTTTTCTGCTGTCGCATCATCAAAACTCACAGATGAGCTAAACCCCATTGGAATATCCCTTGAAGAGTGTCGTCTTCAACTTAAAGCCCAAATCGATAAACTCAATCAAGAGAATGAAAAGCTGCATAAAGCGGCCTATCAAGACACAGTGACGGGTTTTGGTAGTCGCCAGCGCTTTACCCAAAAATTAGAAACCATAAGCAATCCCGATATTCCTCAATTGGGGCTGATGGCAATGGTTAAGGCGACAGAGCTTGCGCAAATCAATCAAAAACAAGGGCGAACAGCGGGGGATGATTATCTTTCAAGGGTGGCCAATTGTATCCGCAAAGCCTGTAGTAAGTATTCAGATGCAGAATGTTTCAGGGTATCGAGTGCTGATTTTGCCATCTTTATTCCTGATGTCATGCTGAAGGATGCGCCAAAATTTTTAGATCAATTAAAAATTTATCTCGATGAATATTTGCAGATGACAAAAGCGGAATCTGTTGCCCATATCGGTTTAGTTCCCTATCACCAAGGTACCGATGCGGTTAATTTACTGACGATTGCGGATACCGCAGTCAGCATAGCGCAGACCCTTGGGCCTAATAGTTATCATATCCAAGAAAAACTCAATGGTGACGAGCAGTTTGGCGATGATCGCTGGAAAATGGCGATCAATGATTTAGTCACTCGCCAAGCATTAAAATTCTACCAACAGCCAATTCAGCCCTGCCGAACTGATGTAGAGGTTTACCGTGAGTTGTTGGCGCGCTTTTACAATAGCGAAGGTAAGTTTTTACCGACCACCACAGTGATCGCTATGGCCGAACGTCACGGAATGAGTTCTGAATTAGATAAACTGGTGGTGATCAGTGCATTAAGAATGCTTAAGGAAAACCCGACCATTTCGGGTAACTTTGGCATCAATATCAGCGCATTTTCTGCGCATCAAGATATGTTTGTCGCTTGGCTAAAGGACATTTTAGGCAAGCAAAAATACATCGCCTCGCGCTTAGTATTTGAGATCAATGAGTCCGGTATGCAGTCTAACTTAGGGGCAAGCTATAAGTTCGTTCGCGAAATACATAGCGTTGGATCACGGGTGTCGATAGAGCGTTTTGGCATGAGCTTTACGTCCTTCAAATTCTTCAGTGAAGTGCGCCCAGACTACATAAAGCTTGATGGCAGCTACACGTCGAACATTGATGAAGACAGCAATAATAAATTCTTCGTCCGTATGATGGTGGATGTCGCAAGGCGGATAGGCATTCGGGTTATTGCGACCAGCGTCGAACGCCAAGAAGAAAAACTCACCCTCGAAAAACTCTTAGTTGATGGATTGCAAGGCTATTACATAGCACAGCCCCAAGCCATGGCGATTACAGATCAAATTTAATACTTTAACGGGTTAATTCGTCGCCAAAATTTACAGTAAAGATGGTTAACCCTGCATTCTATATGTTGTTTATGCAAACGGAAAAGTCGATAATACGGCCAAGATCCGTTTAGAAAAGTATTGAGATGACTGAATATCTCCTCTTGTTGATCAGTACAGTACTGGTCAACAATTTCGTTTTAGTGAAATTCTTAGGCTTGTGTCCTTTTATGGGGGTCTCCAGTAAACTGGAGTCCGCTATTGGCATGTCTATGGCGACCACTTTTGTGCTGACGTTAGCCTCTATTCTCAGTTACCTCGTCAACCAGTATCTACTATTGCCCTTTGATCTGAGCTACCTGCGAACCATGAGCTTCATTTTAGTGATTGCGGTTGTGGTGCAATTTACTGAAATGGTGGTGCAAAAAACCAGTGCTGCACTGCATCGCGCTTTAGGGATTTACCTGCCGCTGATCACAACTAACTGTGCTGTGTTGGGTGTTGCCCTATTGAACGTTAACGAGAAGCACGATTTTATCCAATCGGCTATCTATGGCTTTGGTGCTGCGTTAGGCTTCTCATTAGTGTTAATTCTCTTCTCGGCGATGCGCGAACGTTTAGCAGCCGCAGATGTCCCCTTACCTTTCAAAGGCGGCGCCATAGCGATGATCACCGCAGGTCTTATGTCCCTCGCCTTTATGGGATTCACAGGATTGGTTAAGTAAGATGTCCGGAATTTTAATTGCAGTCATATTGTTGACCCTATTGGCATTAGTCTTTGGACTATTACTCGGTTTTGCCGCCGTTAAATTTAAGGTTGAAGGCAATCCGATTGTCGATGAACTCGAAGCGATTCTGCCACAAACCCAATGTGGTCAATGTGGTTACCCTGGCTGTCGCCCTTATGCTGAAGCGATTGCCAACGGCGATAAAGTCAACAAATGCCCTCCCGGCGGCACTGCCACCATGGAAAAACTGGCGACCCTGATGGGCGTCGAGCCAGAGCCGCTGAATGCCGAAGCACAATCTCAAGTGAAAAAGGTAGCCTACATACGTGAAGACGAATGTATTGGCTGCACTAAGTGTATTCAAGCCTGCCCCGTGGATGCGATTATCGGTGCAGGTAAGCTTATGCATACTGTGCTGACAACCGATTGCACGGGTTGCGATCTCTGTGTTGAGCCTTGTCCCGTCGATTGTATTGATATGATCCCAGTCACCCAGAATCTTAAAAATTGGAACTGGCGTTTAAATGCCATCCCAGTGACTCTCATCCAAGACACTCTCATCAAAGAGATTCAGAACCAAGACCCACAGTTAGAAGAGGAAAAGCGGTGTTAACTTTATTAGATCAATTAGATAAAGGAACCCTTTGGCGCTCACCCGGTGGTATACATCCACCCGAAGTCAAATTCCTCTCGAACGCGACGCCGATTAGCCAACTGCCCTTAGCCGATACGTACTTAGTGCCCATTCCTCAAGTCGGTGAAAATTGCACACTTGCGGTAAACATCGGCGATAGCGTATTAAAAGGCACGCCGTTAACGCAAGGCACCTCCATTTGGCATTTACCTGTGCATGCGCCGACATCAGGCACTATCGTTGCCATTGAGCCAAGGGCCAGTAACCACGCCTCAGCATTGCCGGTTAATACCTGCGTTATCCAAGCCGATGGCAAAGACACTTGGTGTGAGCTGGTGCAAAATGAGCTTGATGATTTAACCCATCAACAGATGATCGATAAGATCCGTGCTGCTGGCATTGCAGGCATGGGCGGCGCGGCGTTTCCAACTCATATTAAGCTTAATCCGGTCAGTGAAATTGATTTAGTCATCATCAACGGCGTCGAGTGCGAACCTTATATCAGCGCAGATGACAGATTAATGCGCGAATACAGCCAAGATATCCTCGCCGGTATTGGCATTATTCATCGGCTATTAACGCCAAAACGCATTGTTATCGCCATTGAAGATAATAAGCCAGAAGCGGCAAAAGCCATGCAAGCTGCAGTCGTGCAATGTGGGCTCCCAGCGGACAGCATTCGGGTAACGGTCATTCCGACAAAATATCCTTCTGGTGGTGAAAAGCAGTTAATTCAAATAATTACTGGCCGCGAAGTGCCCTCGGGCGCTATTCCCGCCAAACTCGGTATCGTCGTGCATAACGTCGGCACTGCCTTTGCGATTCATCAAGCGGTTACTCAAGGTAAACCGCTGATTGAGCGTGTTGTGACTGTGACGGGCAAAAATGTCGGTAAACCGGGGAACTACTGGTTACCGATAGGCACACCTGTTGAGCATGTGCTGGCTGCGACTGAGTTCACGCCAGAGCCTGAACAAAAGGTGATTATTGGCGGGCCTATGATGGGCCATGCGTTGGCGAATATCCAAGTGCCTATTTTAAAAGGTACTAACTGTATTCTGGTGCCAAGCAGCCAAGAAATAGGAACTACGCCAGAAGAAAAAGCCTGTATCCGCTGCGGCGAATGCGCCAATGCCTGCCCTGCACTCTTATTGCCACAGCAACTCTTTTGGCACGCCAAGGCCGAAGAATATGACAAAGCTGCCAGCTACAATCTAAAGGATTGTATTGAATGCGGTTGTTGTAGTTACGTCTGCCCGAGTGATATTCCCTTAGTCGAGTATTACCGCATTGCCAAGTCCGCACTTAAACAAGCCGCCGATGAAAAGCAGCAAGCGGAGCGCGCTAAACAGCGTTTCGATGCCCGTTTAGCGCGTCTTGAAGAAGAAAAGCTTGCCCGTGAAGCTAAGGCCAAAGAAGCCGCAGAGCGCCGACAAGCGACTATGACTGGCACGGATAAAAATGCCGTCGCTGAAGCCATGGCACGGATCGCCGCGAAAAAAGCCGCAGCTGCACAATCAGCAACTGAAGAGTTGTCGACTGAAGAATCATTGAATCATCAATCAAACGTAATAAGCACTGATACGACAGACGCGCCCAAGGGTAAAGCTGCCGTTGCCGCAGCCATCGCCCGCGCTAAGGCGAAGAAAGCCGCCCAAGTGAATGCCAATGGTGCTGATACAAACGATGTGGTGAATGTTACTGCAAGTGATGAATCCTTCTTAGCAACAAATGCAATCGCGCAAGAAGTGCCGTTATCTCAGAAGGACAAAGTCGCCGCGGCCATTGCTCGTGCCAAAGCTAAAAAGGCGGCTCAGCAAGCCGATACTGCGCCGCTTGAGCCTACTGAAACCACTGACAGCACATCAGAAGCCAGCGCTGCCGATGATAAAAAGGCCAAAGTGGCTGCCGCAGTCGCGCGGGCAAAAGCCAAGAAAGCGGCGCAGCAAGCAGAAACCGCCGCTAGTGATATTGAAGTTAGCAATACTGACGTTAGCGTTAGTGATGTTAGCGTTAGTGACGTTAATGATTCAGAAGCGATTAAGAAAGCCAAAGTAGCCGCCGCGGTTGCCCGTGCTAAAGCGAAAAAAGCCGCGCAGCAAGTTGAGACAAATGCTGACAATGATTTAACTCAGACAGCGACTCCAGCAGTTGATTCCGCAGCTAGCGTTCAAGCAGATGTGAATGATGATACAGAAGCCGCCGCTACTGACGTTAACGACGCTGAAGCGATTAAAAAGGCCAAAGTGGCCGCCGCTGTTGCTCGTGCTAAAGCGAAGAAAATAGCTGCGGCATCAGCAGCTGAGTCTGAAATAGAGTCCGTTGACGACATTCAAACTAAAGCTAACATGGCATCGCCGTCGATAGCAGCAGCCAAACCTGAAGCCGTTTTACCATCCGCAGAACCCATTGAAACGGCAGCCTTATCAGGCGATGAGCTTAAAAAAGCACGGATTGCTGCGACCATCGCCAAGGCGAAAGCCAAAAAAGCGGCACTCGCTCAACAAACCGAAGCTTCGAGCGATTCAAATGTTGCTAATGATTAAGAACAGAATGATAAAAAGGGAACACAATGGCGTTTAAAATAGCCTCATCACCCCATGTCACACGTAATTTGCATACCTCAACTGTGATGCAAAGGGTGATTTTATGTTTACTGCCGGGCCTTGTGGTGCAATGCGCCTTTTTTGGCTGGGGCACGCTCGTGCAAGTCCTGCTGGCGATCCTTGTTGCCCTAAGCTGTGAGGCCGCGGTGATGAAACTTCGCAATCGTGATATCAAAGCCAGCCTTAGCGATAACAGCGCCATGCTGACCGCAATCTTGATTGGTGTCGCCATTCCTCCCCTAGCACCTTGGTGGATGATAGTGATGGGCACCGCCTTTGCGATCGTTATCGTTAAGCACCTTTACGGCGGTTTAGGCCATAACCTGTTTAACCCTGCAATGGCGGCGTATGTATTGCTGTTAATCTCATTCCCAGTGCAAATGACCACTTGGATAGCACCGAGTACCGTTGCGCTGCATTCGCCTAGCCTAGCTGAGAGCTTGCAACTTATCTTCAACATTGGCGCCCACGTTAACTTGGAACAGTTTCGTTTAGGAATAGATGGCATCGCAATGGCGACGCCACTCGATACCCTTAAAACCGATTTATCCCTAGGATTAACCACCACTGAAAGCCTAACTAAAGCCATCTTTGATGGCAGCACAGGCGTAGGTTGGTTCTGGGTGAATTTAGCTTATCTGGCTGGCGGTTTAGTGTTACTTAAACTGAAAGCCATTCGTTGGCACATCAGTACTGGCGTGTTATTGGGGCTCTTTGTTGCATCGAGTATTGGTTTCTTACTGTCGCCCGATACCCAAGGCAGTCCCCTATTACATTTATTTTCTGGCGCGACCATGTTAGCGGCATTTTTTATCGCAACCGATCCCGTCACAGCTGCAACCAGCCCCCGAGGTCGCATTATCTTCGGCGCGTTAATTGGTGTGTTGGTGTATATCATCCGCACTAAAGGCGGTTACCCTGACGCCTTTGCCTTTGCTGTGTTATTGGCTAACCTCTGCGCCCCCTTTATTGACTACTATGTGCGGCCACGCACCTATGGTCATTCAGCTAGCTAAGGCCATTTGGCGGACTAAGTCATGCTACAAGATAATGTCATTCTGCTGGCAACGAGAGCTTAAGGAAAAAGAGTTGAAAAATCCGATGATTAAAAATGGTTTTTTATTGGCGCTGTTTGCCTTGATTTGCACGGGTCTCGTCGCCGCGGTCAATCAACAAACCTTTGACAAGATTAAGCAGCAAGAACAACAGGAATTGATGCGAGTATTGCAACAATTAATCCCTGATGAAATACATGATAACGAGCTTACCGCTCAGTGTACCTTGCTATTAAACAAAGAAGCATTAGGCACGGATAGTCCAATGCCGGCCTATATTGCTACCCATGCAGGCAAGCCTGTCGCTATCGCCATGGAAGCCATCGCACCCGATGGCTATAGCGGTAATATCAAATTAATTGTTGGGATTAATATCCAAGGTGAAGTCTTAGGCGTACGTACCTTGTCCCACCAAGAAACCCCTGGGCTGGGTGACAAAATTGAACTACGTAAATCGAATTGGGTCACTCAGTTTGTTGGTAAAGTGTTGGGCTCTGCAGATGATAAGCAATGGTTAGTTAAAAAAGATGGCGGCGATTTTGACCAATTTACCGGTGCAACCATTACCCCGCGCGCTTATGTTAAAGCAGTCAAAAACGCGGTATGGTATTTCAGCACTAACCAAGCACAAATTTTCAGCCAGCCGCTAAATTGTGAGGCCAACCATGACTAATTATCGCGAAATTGCGTGGCAAGGACTGTGGAAAAACAACCCAGGCCTAGTGCAACTGTTAGGTTTATGTCCGCTACTTGCGGTTACTGCAACGATCACTAACGCCCTTGGCCTTGGTCTAGCCACTATGCTGGTGCTGATTGGCTCTAACATTTTGGTGTCACTGGTGCGCGACTATGTACCCAAAGAAATTCGTATTCCTGTGTTTGTGATGATCATCGCCGCGCTAGTCACCACAGTGCAACTGCTCATCAATGCCTATGCCTACGGCCTGTATTTATCCCTTGGGATCTTCCTGCCATTAATTGTGACGAACTGCATCATCATCGGCCGCGCCGAAGCCTTTGCCTCGCGTAATAATGCGTTTAGTGCCGCCTTCGATGGTCTAATGATGGGCCTTGGTTTTACTTTAGTGCTTACAGTGCTGGGCGCAACGCGGGAAATCTTAGGCCAAGGCACACTGTTTGATGGTGCGGATCAACTGCTCGGCCCATGGGCTAAATCGTTAACCATGCATCTATGGCAAGTCGATACCCCATTTCTCCTTGCTATGTTGCCACCCGGCGCATTTATCGTGATGGGATTATTGATTGCATTGAAAAATGTGATTGATAAAAAAGTCAAAGAACGCCAACCTCAAGTCGCCGCAGAACCGAGCGTTACCCGCGCACGGATCACTAAGGTAGGTTAGGCTTTCAAGTAACGACAGGCATTATGGCGCTCGTGTTAACGCGTTTAATGTGTGCCTAGCACATGATTAGCGGCAAAACTCAAAGCATAAGAAAATCAGCGAACGTGGGTTGTAAACTCATCAATCATCATTAATAAGATAGTGATAATGAACGGTTGAGAGTTGAAACCCACCACAGCGCAGGAATCGTACATGAATCAAGAAAAACGTATCCAGATCCTCACTCGTCTTCGCGATAACAATCCCAAACCTGAAACCGAACTCAATTTTTCAAGTCCCTTCGAACTGCTAGTGGCAGTGACGTTATCGGCCCAAGCAACAGATGTGAGTGTCAACAAGGCAACAGACAAGCTCTTTCCTGTGGCAAACACAGCCCACAGCATTTATGCCCTTGGCGTAGAGGGTTTAAAGCAATACATAAAAACCATAGGCTTATACAACAACAAAGCCATCAATGTGATCAAAGCCTGTGAGATCTTGATTGAAAAGTACAATGGCGAAGTACCAGAAAACCGCGAAGCCCTAGAATCTCTGCCCGGCGTTGGCCGCAAGACGGCTAACGTGGTACTAAACACTGCGTTTGGTTGGCCAACCATCGCCGTAGACACCCATATTTTTCGCCTCGCCAATCGCACTAAATTCGCGCCCGGCAAGAACGTAGTCGAAGTGGAAGAGAAAATGCTAAAAGTCGTGCCGGCGGAATTTAAAGTCGATGTACACCACTGGTTTATCCTGCACGGACGCTACACTTGCCTCGCGCGCAAACCCCGCTGTGGTAGCTGTATCATTGAAGACTTGTGTGAATTTAAAGAAAAAATATACCCTGAAGAATAAGCTTCGAATCAACTGAGTGGAGCAAATTGACGTTTCAGTGTTGTTTTCACATTGATTAGACTGGATTTCAGACAAACAAAAAGCCGCAATAGCGGCTTTTTTGCTTAACTTGGAACTGGGTCAACTCAAACTTGTATTAGTCGTTAAAACATTGAAACAAAAAAAGCACTGAAAAATAAAGCAATAACAACTGTGGTGCCTAAAGCCATTTTAAGTTCGGTGTTCATCATTCACTCTCCTAGTTGGTATGGCTACATTATTATCAACCCAGTGATAAAAACCCATGTTTGTATCTGTGTTTTGTGAGCGATAGCCAATTTATCGGCAATTTTCTCTTCTAAATCCTGAAAATTCCTCTTACAGACAATCATTTCCCTATCCTAAGCGTTAATCTGGGTCAAGCGCAGTAAAAACAATGGCTGACATTTATCGAGGTCCATCTACGGATTTTTGGTATACTCCACCCCGTAATCTATTTAGAGAGAGGACCTATGTCGCAACTATTACATACTATGATCCGCGTCGGTAACTTAGAACGCAGTATTGCTTTTTATACTGAAGTGCTCGGCATGAAGCTACTTCGCACCTCTGAAAATCCAGAGTACAAATATTCTTTAGCTTTCGTGGGTTACGGTGAAGAATCCACAGGCCAAGCCGTGGTTGAACTGACCTATAACTGGGGTACTGACAAATACGATTTAGGCACTGGCTTTGGCCACTTAGCGATTGGCGATGAAGATATCTACGCCCGTTGCGCTGCTATTGCCGCAGCCGGAGGCAAAGTAACACGTGCACCAGGTCCAGTCGCAGGTGGCACCACAGAGATTGCCTTTGTTGAAGATCCAGACGGTTATAAAATTGAGTTCATTCAAATGAAATCAGCGACTCAAGGTTTAGGTTAAGTCCTGCCAACTGAACCCGAAAAATAGCTGAGCAAGACTATTTATTCAGCGACAAATGCCGGATCTTCATTCGGCATTTTTGTTTTTATACTTTAGATCTCACATTAGGCACAAAGAAACATAAATCAAGCCAGTGATTTACTGCTCGCGCCATGCGTCTAAACCGACTTTATCGAAGCTTTATCTTGTGTCAGCTTTCGCTCGGTTTTGTTCGCCACTTTACGGCTGAAATGACGTTTAAACCAAGGCGTGCGCCACAGCAGCAACACACTAAAACCTACGATATACAGACTCGGCTCGATGATTTCCGATTTTACCGACCAGTAAAAATGGATTGGCGCTAATATAGCGACTAAATACACCCCATTATGCAAGGTTTGCCAACGACGTCCCATCTTGCGCATCAAGGCTTTAAACGAAGTTATCGCCAAAGCGGTGACGATAAGATAAGCCACTGCGCCGACTAAAATATACGGCCGTTTTACCACCTCGCTAAACAGTAATTCCCAAGCAAACAACAGATCTAAACTAAAAAAGGCCAAGATATGCAAAGTGGCATAGGCAAACACATATAACCCCACTAAACGGCGGGTCAGCATCAACAGCCCTTGCTTGGTCAACTTGGCAATCGGTGAGATCAGCAAGGTCGCCGCTAGTGCATTTAATGCGCCTATGCCTGTGTAGTGGATAATGTGCTGCACGGGATCGCCGCCTGCACGGCCAAGCACCACTGTAAGCACAAGGTAGACGATGGGCACTAAACCCAACAAATGAAATAACGCTTTTAGCCAAAACAAGTGCTTAGCGGTTAATCTCAACATAGCTTGTCCCCGCTTAATGGCGAATCCCCAAACAACAAACCAATCATCAATAGTATTTCCTCAGATCCATGCCGTCATACAGTGAAGCCACAAACTCGCCGTAACCGTTGAACGGCTGGGTATCGATGCGGGTTGCTGAAAACAATCCCCCCTCGCCGATACGACGCTCTGTGGCCTGCGACCAGCGTGGATGATCCACCGCCGGATTAACGTTGGCATAAAATCCATACTCGTGTGAAGCAAGCTGATTCCAGCTGGTCGGCGGTTGTTTATCCATGACGCGAATTCGCACGATTGATTTAATGCTCTTAAAGCCGTATTTCCACGGCACCACTAAGCGAATGGGCGCACCGTTCTGCGGTGGCAAGGTTTTACCGTACAACCCCACCGACATTAAGGTTAAATCGTTCATTGCTTCGGCTATCGTGAGGCCTTCAACATAGGGATAATGAATACCACCGCCCATTAATCGGCTCTTCTGCCCCGGCATTTGTTCGGGATCGAAGGCGGTTTCAAAGGCGACATACTTGCCCTTACTGGTGACGCCAACTTTTTTCAATAATGCCGCCAGCGGGAACCCCACCCAAGGGATCACCATAGACCAAGCTTCAACACAGCGCAGGCGATAGTTACGCTCCTCAAGCGGGAACATTTTAGTCAGATCATTAAAATCTAAAGTCATGGGCCGTTCAACTTCACCTTCGATACGCAGGTGCCAAGGGTCGACTTTAAAGCCTTGGGCATTATTGAAGGGATCTTGCTTGTCCGTACCAAATTCGTAGAAATTATTATGCTGCGTCACTTTATCAAACGGGGTTAACACATCGGCGTCACCGTACTGCTTATTGGATTGAAACGTCAGTGGCGTAGTGATAAATGAGGACTTAGGTTGATCGCCAAATAGATCGAATAATCCAGCCTGCACATAACCGGGCACGCTGGCACCGATAGCACCGAGTCCCATGGCTTTTACAATTTGCCGACGCGAGCGAAATACCGCTTCGGGCGTCACTTGGTTGTCTTGCATGTGCCACTGCGCTTTTTTAAGAATACCTGGGGTAAAACGGGAATTTTTAGCCAATTGACACCTCTACCATCCAATGATTAAAGTCACCGAGTTGCGATAAAAACCTTCTCTGGCGCTCGTCTGTATCGCTCACTCTTATATAGACAGGTAAAAGCCAGAAAAACTTTCCACCCGTGAATAAATTCACCTTAAACGTATAAGACTTGCTCATTCAAGCATTAAGCGCAGATATAGTTGATTAAAGGGCTTGAAGCCTGTTGGGGGGCATGCGAACCTAAGCGCCAAAGCTAAAGGAGTGCTATTGATCATGCCATTTTCTCAATCTTTTTCTGTCGCCGAAATCATCGGCCTTCTCGCCATTGCCTTCTTAGGCCTGTTGATCGGTGCTCTGCTCAATCAAAGACTCACCCGCCAACGCTGGCAACTACACAAAGACCAACTTGAGCAAGAAATGCGTCAAGTAAATGAAGATGCAGAATTATCCTTAGCACAACAGCAAATTTTGGTCGATGACAAAGAAGCGCAATTACGTCAATACCAGCAACGCCTTGAGCTCAAGATTGAACAACTGGGCAAAGCCGAGGCCTTAGCCGAACGCGTTCCCACCTTAGAGCAGCAATTAAATGATAGCCAGCGCCGTCAGTTAGAGATCCAATTAGCCCTGTCGAAATCCAATGCCATGCAGCAAACCATTCAAGCCAAGGCCGATGCCCAGCAAGAATCGCTGCAGGATAAAATTGCCAGCTTAGAATCGGCCGAAGTGCGTTTACAAACCCAATTTGAAAACCTCGCAAACCGTATTTTTGAAGAACGTAGCGAAAACTTTAAGCACCAAAATGCCAGCCAACTCGAAGGCGTGCTTGGGCCATTAAAACAACAGCTAGAAGGATTCAGACAGCAAATTCGTGAATCCTACACCCACGAACAATCCGAACGCAGCGCCCTCAAACATCAGCTTGAGCACTTAAGGGAGCTCAATCTAAAGATGAGCCAAGATGCTATCAACCTGACCAAAGCACTCAAGGGCGATAACAAGCAACAAGGTAATTGGGGTGAAGTGATCCTCGATCGCGTGCTGCAAGAAAGCGGTCTACGTGAGGGCCATGAATACCATACTCAGCAAGATCTCAAAGATGATAGCGGTAAACGCTTTAAGCCGGATGTGATTGTGCATCTGCCAGAAAATAAAGATGTGGTCATCGATGCTAAGATGTCGTTGGTCAGTTATGAGCGCTACTTCAACAGTGAAGATCCGGCACTGCGCCAACAGGCCATTAACGAGCATGTCATTTCAATTCGCAGTCACATTAAAGGCTTAAGTCAAAAGGATTATCAACATCTGCATGGCCTTAAGAGTCTCGATTATGTATTGATGTTTATTCCTATCGAACCGGCATTTTTACTGGCATTGGAGCATGATCCTAGCCTAGTCAATTTTGCCCTTGAGCAGAATATCATGCTCGTTAGTCCAACGAATTTGTTGGTGGCCCTGCGCACAATTAACAATATTTGGCGCTACGAATATCAAAATCAACACGCACAAACCATTGCAAAACAAGCGGGTCGAATTTACGACAAGTTATGTGGTTATATTGAAGACATGGAAAAACTCGGCCGCGCCTTAGATAATGCAGAAAAAACCTATCACAGCGCAATGAACAAGCTGTCATCGGGCAAAGGCAACCTAGTGCGTCAAGCCCATTTAATGCAGCAGCTCGGGGTCGATACCAGCAAACAACTGGATAAAATGCTGCTAGAAAAAGCACTCAATGAAGCCCAAGACGATAACGACACTCAGGATGACGACGCTGAACTTAATCTATCGCATACCCGCGATCCTAAGGACACAGAACTCGAGCCTGTCGAGTGCAATGATAGATAACAAGAATTGAACACCCATTAATTACCTCAAATCGATACGGACATGTCGATTGATACCTTGATGCCCGGAGGCAAACGCTCCATGTGCAAAGCAGTTATAAATGTGGTTATATCCAGTGCAATATTGCTCGCAGGCGCATTGAATGCCCCTGCTGCACTTGCGTTAACGTCAACGCAGAAAACCTTTCTTGAGGCTGAAAAAGCCCTGAAGAAGCAAGATTATGCAACCTATAAACCCCTACGGGCAAAACTAGGTAATTATCCGCTCGCGATTTATTTAGATCATGATATCGACATAGGTGCTCTTAATGCCTTACAGGGTTATGCAGCTAAAGCCTTGATTGAAAAATATGAAACCACACCCATGTACAATAGGTTACGGTCTAAATATTTAAACAATGCTGGTAGCCAAAAACGCTGGAATGATTATCTTGCGATCACCCCAGAAGCGCCTACCGACATCCGCCTGCAGTGTTATTACTATGAGGCGAAACTCGCCAAGGGCGATCTAAAAACGGCTTATGCGGCCGCACAATCACTTTGGGTATTTGGGGGTTCGCGCCCAAAGGAATGTGATCCTCTTTTCAACACATGGACCAAAGCCGGTAAACGCACTCAAGATGTCGTATGGGCGCGAATGATGCTGAGTTTCGAGGCTGGCGAAACGAGTTTACTGAGTTTTTTATCCCAAAAAATCACCACCCATAGTAACGAAGCTAAGCGTTTAGTCGCCGTCTATAAAGATCCCAATAGCCTGCGCCATACCGAAAAGTTTAAAGATAAAAATCCCATTGTCGGTGACATTGTTGCCGCAGGATTAAAACGCCTTGCCCGTAAGGATCTCGACCAAGCCATTAATTTGTATGAACGGTATCAAAAGGCCCATCGTTTTACCCCAGAACAAGCGCAGCAACTCGATAAATACCTTGTTCGCCGCATTTTAATTGAACAAGATGATAACTATAAAAACTATGTCGACAATGTGCTCACTGAGCTGAAAAATGACGACCTATTTGAGCGCCGTTTAAGATGGGCTATCCGCGATCACGACATGCGCAGTATTGCCCGTTACTTGAACCTACTCCAACCAGCAACCTTGGCAAAGGAACGTTGGCAATACTGGCTTTATCGCACCAATGCCAAAGAAGCGCCTGAAAGCGCCATAAAAGCGCTCGCGACAATCAGTAATGAACGTAATTTTTACGGTTTTGCTGCTGCGCAGTTCTTAAATAAACCGGTATCACTCAATCAAAGCCCTGAGCCTGTTGTTGATGCCAATAGCCAAAAGTTAACCGATGATCTGGGTTTTGTGCGCGTGCAAGAGTTAATGGCGCTCGACCGTTATTTTGATGCTCGCTATGAATGGATGTCGCTACTAAAACGCAGTGACAATACGATGCGAGCACGCTATGGACGCTATGCCCATGAACAGGGCTGGTACGATTTTGGTGTTGAAGCCAGTATTCAAGGTAAGTTGTGGGATGATATTCCTCTACGCTTCCCTATGGCACACCAAGCCGGTTTTGAGCACGCCAGCAAAAAGCATAGGGTTAACATCGATGAGATCCGTGCGATTAGCCGCCGCGAAAGTGCATTCTATCTTTATGCGACCTCGGGCGTAGGTGCCCGTGGCCTAATGCAAATTATGCCTGCCACGGCCAAAGCTACCGCCAAAAAACACGGGGCCAGATATAGCGATCCAAAGGATCTCTACAGCGCAGAGCTTAACCTCAATCTTGGTAGCGCTTACTATGCCCAGCTGTTGAAAGAGTTTAACCAAAACCGCATCCTCGCGACGGCGGCCTATAACGCGGGTCCCTCTCGCGTGCGTCGCTGGTTATCAAACTCTGATGGCAAACTCGATGCCATGGGCTTTATCGAGGCGATTCCCTTTACTGAAACCCGTGAATATGTTCAAGCCGTCCTCAGCTATCGATTGATTTATGAGGCGCAAAAGCAAAAAGCACAGCCATTATTCAGCGAAGCTGAGCTTAAGTTTGCTTACTAACTCGCGACATGAAAAGGAACTCGATACTCAGCAGCATCGAGTTCCTACTTTTCAGCATACCCTAGGGTAAAGCTCATGCTTTAACCACCAAAAATTCTAAATGTTATTCTCTAAATTCAAATAATTAGCAAAGCGAATAATTATTCAGCAATCACGCCGTTTTATCGAAAACTTGTTTGCACTGAAGGGCGTTAAATGCGAATAATTAGTATTAAAGCATTAAGAATCCCATTACACCCATGATTAACCTTAGTTCGTTAACGCTTAGCTGCGAATACCAACCCTTTGTCAATCCTCATACTTTAGCCATCGACGGCTATGAAGCCTTAGCACGCTTTTACTTGCCTAATGGTGATGCGGTTGCACCTAATATTGTGTTCGAGCAATTGCATGAATCCACAGAAATACTCGCTGCAGTTGAATATCAAGCCAAGGCATTTCAACTCATCCATGCGCCGAGTCAGCAGCGAATTTTTATCAATGTTGATCCCCACGCCGTCGATGGACCACATACCGCCAAGCTCATTCGTTTGCTGTCCCACTATGAACGAGTCACGGTCGAGATCATCGAAAACACCTGCATTAACGATGCTCAGCTGGCCAGTCAATTATTCACTCAATTTAAACAAGCTAAGATACATGTGGCGCTGGATGATATTGGTGCGCCCCACTCCATGCTCAGTGTCGATCTGATGATGAACGTGGATTATCTTAAATTTGACCGTCATTGGTTAACGCACATAACACACCCAGAGGGAGCCCAATTATTAATTGCATTGGTCAACTTTGCCAAAAAGACTCACAAACAATGCATTTTAGAAGGCATAGAAACTGAAGCTCACTTAGCCTTTGCGCGCGATATCGGTGTCGACTTTGTCCAAGGCTTTTTGTTTAAATCCTGGTTTATTCGCCCCACCAGCAGCCAAGCACTGTGCCTTACGTAAGATCAGGCTAAAACGGTTTACATTCGCGCCACCAGCCCACTCAAGACCAGACCTAATGCTGTCGAGTAATTGATTTAGCACTAGAAATGCCACTGGATATACGGGCGATGATCCGCCATAGTGATAACGCACATCAGCTTGCAAATGCACCTTAAGCACACTTCCAAATGTATTAGGAGTCGCCCGTGGCACAATCTGGGATCAGCGAATTACTACAACAACTCGAACAAATATTGCTGGGCAAACCTAGGCAAATTCGTCTCGCTCTAGCCTGTATTCTCGCCCGTGGGCACCTGTTGATTGAAGACTTACCCGGCATGGGTAAAACCAGTATTTCCCATGGTATAGCCCAAAGCTTAGGTTTGAGCTATCAGCGGATCCAATTCACCAGTGACATGCTGCCTGCCGACATTCTCGGCGTATCGATTTTTGATAAACATCAAGCACAATTTATCTTTCATCCTGGACCAATTTTTAAGCAGATGATTTTGGCCGATGAAATTAATCGCGCCAGCCCTAAGACACAAAGCGCTTTACTCGAAGCGATGGCCGAACAACAAATTTCCGTCGATGGCATCACCCACAGATTGCCCAATCCTTTCTTTGTAATCGCGACTCAAAATCCCACCGATCAATCCGGTACATTTTCGCTACCAGAATCGCAGCTCGACAGGTTTATGATGCGTCTTTCTATTGGTTATCCAAGCCACGATGCTGAACTCGCTATGCTTAAGAGCAATCATAACCACTTAACCTTAGATCAATTGCCCCAATGCCTGACACCGATGGCCTTAATGCAACTGCAAGAGCAGTGCGACAAGGTCAGCGCTTCCGATGCCTTACTCAATTATATTCTGGCCTTAGTGAGTTTTTCCCGTAGCCAAAGTGATAGCGTGGGGTTATCACCCCGTGCCACCAAAGCGCTATTACAAGCAGCTAAGGCATGGGCCTTTTTAGAAGGTCGACATTATTTAGTCCCCGAAGATGTGCAAGCGGTATTTTGTTGTGTAGCGGAGCATAGACTCAGAACCAGTAGCCAATTACAGGGTGAAGCCCTATCTGAGCGAATTCTCGCCAGCGTTAACCCTATTATGTAGCAAGATACTGTAATGAGGAGATATCGCTAAAGTATGCAGTTAACCCATTAAACTAAGGAAATAACTCAGAAGTGAAACGACTGATACTCCCGACTTTCATTCCGACGTTAGTCCCGATTTGGCAACGTTGGTTAGCAAGACGCTTGCCACCGAGTCCCGAAATAACCTTAAGCCATCGCAGCATTTTTATTCTGCCGAGCGGTTTTGGGTTAGTTTGGCTTGGTCTGGTTTTACTCTTATACTTATTCGGCACTAACTATCAAAACAACTTAGTCATTGGCCTCAGCATCTTACTCCTAAGCCTCTTTAATACCTGCATTCTATACAGTTACAAAAATCTGGCCGGCTTACATTTACGGGCCACGACGCCGCCCGAAGTCTATGCGGGCGAAACCTTAACCTTTCCCGTCCTCATCAGCACTCACCATAGTGGCCATAACATACAACTTAACTATCCGAATAATCGCACTTATACGGTGCAGAACCTGGGTACAGATGAACAACAAGCGCTCGTGCCCTTCGAATATCATCAGCGGGGTCATGTGTCACCGGGTCGGCTCAAAATTGAATCCTTCTATCCCTTAGGGCTTTGCCGCGCGTGGTCACATGTGGATTTAGCCATTAGTCACTTAGTCTTTGCCCAGCCGATTGAAGCGCCGCTACAGCTTGAGGCTGATCATACCCAGTCGGAGCAAGATCCCCTGTTACTCGCGGGTAAACATGTGTCGGGGATTGATGAGTTTAAAGGCCTTAAACCCCATGTGCTCGGCGAATCCCTCAAGCAAGTGGCATGGAAACAATGGGCACAGGGTCGCGGCATGCTGACTAAAGAATTCCAGCAGCCTCAAGGTGATCCCGTCTGGTTAAGGCTCAGACCCGATGCCAAACGCCTCGAAACCCAATTGAGTCAGTTAAGCTGGCAAGTCAATAAACTCACGCAACTTGAGCAGTATTTTGGCTTACATCTGCAAAACCCAATGGGAGACGATGTTCTGATCGCGCCCGCGATAGGCAATCACCATAGGATCGCCTGTCAAAAAGCCATTGCCTTATATCCACAATTAGCGCCTTCAACGGCGAAGCCCCCATATCAGTCATCAGCCGCTAATCAGCCACAAAAAACGAATCAAGCTCCCCGCAAGCAGCATCATATCCCTACTTCGAGGGAGCAAGTATGAAGTTAGCGGCCAATAGCACGACACCTCAAATCGGCGACAATATTAGCCGCCAGACACTTTTTTGGTTATTGATCACCAATATTGCGGTATTAAGCCCACTATTTGATAAAACCACGCCTTGGACTTTGGGCATTTGCGCTATCTGTTTGCTGTGGCGTGTGGGGATTTATGTCGGCAAAGTGGCAAAACCACCGCGTTTTTTGGTGACCAGTCTTGCGATCGGCGCCGCAACCACATTGGCACTCGTTTCAAAGGAAATCGGCTTACTCAATGCGCTAGTGAATCTGCTGCTGTTAGGTTATGCCTTAAAATACATTGAAATGCGTAATCAAAGGGATGTGCGCGTTGTCGTCCTCGCGGGCTATTTTATTATCGCGCTGACCTTTATCGACCATCAATCCCTGCTTAATACCGCGCATTTACTCGTGGTAACGCTGATCAATACCTGCGTACTCGTGACTTTGTATCAAGATAAGCAATCCTTAAAACACACGGCTTGGATCGGTGGCAAATTTTTACTCCAGAGCCTTCCCCTCGCGCTGCTGTTATTTTTAGTGTTACCGCGTCTTGCACCGCTCTGGTTAGTGCCTAACATGAAAGAAGCCCAAACGGGCTTGTCCGATAGTCTAGCGATTGGTGATATAGGTAAGCTCACCCGTTCGACTGAACTTGCCTTTAGGGCGAGTTTTACCAATGCAACGCCCATTAATGCCGAGTTATATTGGCGTGCCCTCGTGATGGAGAACTATGATGGTGTCACTTGGCGCCAAGAAGCGGGGATTAAACAGTTGCAAAAAGATGCGCTGCTGTTTCCGCCCTCACGGCCCAGCCCAGCATTGATGGTCAATAATCCTGATCCCATGAGTGATCCCATGAGCAATAGTCCTGCTCCGATAAGCAGTGAAGATCAAGAGATCGCATTAAGTAAGCAAGATAAGCATAGTATTCGTTATCAAGTGATTGCTGAGCCGAGCCACCAGCCGTGGTTATTTGGTCTCGATGTGGCCTATAGCCAAGATGATAACGTGGTCAATATGCCCGACTATCGGCTGTTGGCGCTGCGCAATATCGATCAGCGAATGAGTTATCAAGTAGAGTCTTGGCCTAAGGCTAAGATGGATCTCAGGCTATCTGCGCGGCAAAGGCAGATTAACCTCGAACTACCGAGCCAAAGTAATCCACGCACTTTAACGTTAGCTGAGCAGTTTAAGACTCAGTATCCCGAGCCTAAGCCACGATTGTGGGCCATGATGCGCCACTTCAATACCGAGCCTTTTTTCTACACACTCACGCCTCCCCCCCTTGGGCCGCAACAAGTAGATGATTTTCTATTTGAAAACAAAGCCGGATTTTGTGTGCACTATGCCGCAGCCTTCATTGTTATGGCGCGGGCCACAGGCTTACCCGCGCGTATGGTCACAGGCTATCAGGGCGGAGAGTTTAATCCGCAAGCGGGTTACTACAGCGTGTATCAATATATGGCCCATGCATGGGCAGAGGTTTGGCTCGAAGGTGAAGGTTGGGTGCGTTTCGACCCGACCGCTATGGTGGCGCCCGATCGTATCGAGCAAGGATTCGACGCTCAATTTGATCCCGCACTGAGTTACCTGCAGGAAAGCCCTTTTAGTAGCTTACACTTTAAATCCATGCCTTGGCTCAATGAGTTAAGACAACGTTTTGCCAGCATAGATTATTACTGGAGCGTTTGGGTATTGGGTTTCAATCAAGATAGGCAGAATCAAGTGCTCAGCGGCATCTTAGGTGATGTAACTAACACTAAAATCGCGGTTTTTATGGGGCTGTGTATCAGCCTTATCGTGCTCTATATCGCCTACAGTGCGGGGCTATTACATTTTAGCACTCAGGGCGATCCTATCAGCGCCCGCTATCAACAGATCTGCAATCGCCTCGCCCGCCATGGTATTAAGCGTAATGACAGTGATGGGCCAAACCAATTTGCGCAGCAGATTATCGAGCAATACCAACACAGTGCACCACAGCTTTGCACGCTGATGCACACCTTGACCCAAAGTTATGTGGCGCTGAAATATCAAGATTTACCGGCTGATGACTATCAAGCGCATTTAACCGCATTTAAAGCGGCGGCGAAGCAACTCAACTGGTTATTGCTCAGAGCCAAAGTGAAAGATAAGTTCACGCTAGCCTAGCATTCGTCAACTGAGCTATAACTGACGATACATCATCGGAGCAAGCACCAATAAACACCTAAAATTGCGGGTTAATTCCACAGAAGCAGCAATAGTGTTGAATCTTATAAATCAAACACATAGAATTGTTTTATTGTCACCATGCCGAGTTGCACATGCTAAAGTTAATCCAGTCCAATCAGATGGAAGTGCTCTGCGCCCATTTAGCCGCTTACCTGACCCAACCGCTTGCTTTTGCACGTCTACTGAGTAACGAGCATATTCTGGTACAGAGTCCCGGCATGTCGACTTGGCTACGCCTCGAAATCGCCAAACAAAATGGAATTGCCGCCGCACTGGAATTCCCGCTGCCATCGAGCTTTACCTGGCAGTTGTGCCATGACTTATTGCCCAATGTGCCTAAGGATAACGCCTTCACTAAGGCGGCAATGACGTGGAAGCTAATGCAACTCTTACCGCGCATGCTACAAAATGACGCCTTTGGGCCGTTGAGACACTATCTAAGTCATCAGCAATCCAGCACAAATGCCACCGACACGAGTGATATGACGGCTGACGATATTAAGCTGTACCAACTCTGTGGCCGGATTGCCGATATCTTCGACCAATACTTAGTGTATCGCCCCGATTGGATTTTAGCGTGGGAGCAAAACGAGCATCCCGAATCACTCACCAAGCCGCTGAATGAAGACCAACGCTGGCAACCCATTTTATGGCGCGCACTGATTGCGTTTAATCATGATGAGCTTAATCAAAGCCATTACCACAGGGCCAACCTGCACAGTGACTTAATTGCCGCGCTGAATCATCCCGACACGTCACTCGCCAAATTGCCACAACGCCTATTTGTGTTTGGCATTTCCTCGATGGCGCCGCAAACCCTTGAAGTGCTTTACCATCTGGCAAGTCGTATCGATGTGATCGTGCTTGGCTTAAGCCCCTGTCAGCACTATTGGGGCGACATTGTTGATCCCCGTAATCGGGCCCGCATGGCGGTGCAATATGCGGGTAAACGCCAATTAGCCGAACTGTGGGAAGATAAACTCGAAGTGGGTAATCCGCTGCTTGCCAATAACGGCAAGATGGGCCGTGAATTACTCGATATGCTGCTTGAGCTCCCCGCCGAACACTGCGACTTTGGCGACGATGTGTATTGTGAACCCTGTGACGATCCCAACTTGCCACACAGTAACGCCAGCATGCTCCACGGCGTGCAATACGATATTTTAGAGATGCAAACCTTAGACAGAGTGCTAGGGCCAGATGCCGAGCTGTACCAAAATGTCGAGAACAGACGCCTGCTTAAGCGCGACGATGAATCCATTCGAGTCAAGAGTTGTCACAGCCCACTGCGGGAAGTCGAAACCCTGCACGATCACTTGCTTGAGTTACTCAGCAATAATGTCGACCTGACACCCAAAGACATAGTGGTGATGATGCCCGATGTCGCCGCCTACGCACCCTATATCGATGCCGTCTTCTCGGCGAAGCAAGGCCTGTATTACATTCCCTACGCCATTGCCGATCGCGGCGCAGCGCAGGAATCACCGCTCATCAATAGCTTTTTAAATTTACTTGGAATTAATCAAAGTCGTTTTGGTCTGACCGACATTTTGAGCATACTCGAAGTGCCCGCCATTTTGCGCCGTTTCCAGCTCGATGACGATGAATTGCAACTGATCCGCCGCTGGTTAGATGAAGCAGGCGTGCGCTGGGGCCGCGATGAACAAAGCCGCCTTAAACAAGGTGTGCCAGCGTTTGAGCAAAACTCCTGGGCCTTTGGTATTAAAAGGCTGATTTTAGGTTACGCCTTGAGTGACGATGCGCCGCTCTACCAAGACCATCTTGTCGTCACTGGCATCGAAGGCCAATCGGCACAGGCGTTAGGTAAGCTACTCAATTTTATTGAAGTACTCGATGAAACGGCGCAAATACTCGCCCTGCCGCAAGTGGGCGCCCTGCGTTTAGCGGAATTAACTAAGCTACTAGATGCCTTCTACGACACAGATGAAGACGAACGCGAACAATTACAGGAAATCCGCGATGCCATTGCCGCCCTAGAGCAAGAGTTACTATCAGCGGGCAGGCCCTTAGATACAAAAACGTTAGAGACAAACCCGCTAGAGGCGCTAACCCAAGAGCGTATAAGCGGACTGAGCCTCAGTATTGAAGTACTGCAGCAGTGGTTTAATCAACGCTTAACCGAATCTCGGGTCGGCCAGCGTTATCTTGCGGGAAGCGTGAACTTTTGTACCTTAATGCCGATGCGATCGATCCCCTTTAAGGTCGTGTGTTTACTCGGCATGAATGATGGGGTTTATCCTAGGGTTCAACATCCCGTTGGCTTTGATTTAATGGCACACTTTGGTGCCCGTAAAGGCGATCGCTCCCGCCGCCTCGATGACAGATATTTGTTTTTAGAAGCCTTATTGTCGGCGCGGGAGCAACTGTATATCAGCTACATCGGACGCAGCGAACGGGATAACTCTGAGCGTATCGCCTCTATGCTCGTCTCTGAACTGATTGAATATTGTCAGCTGTGCTATCTACCTGAAACGCTATTGGCTCAATCGCAAAACGCTTCAAGCCCCATAGACCCAGAGGATGCCGAAAAAGCCCTCTATAACGCAATTGTCAGCCACCAGCCACTGCAACCCTTCGATCCTAAGTTGTATCAAGCCACAGAAAAAAATGATGACAAAAATGGCTCAAACATAGATGGCTCAGGCAGAACCCCAAATAGCTCGGGCATAGGCCAAAGTTACAGCCTGCAATGGTGTCCACCCAATACGGACGCTGTGGGTACACATGCGGGCCGCTTTATCGGCGTGCAAACTCGCATCATGCTCGACGCGGATGAACAAGACTCAGTGCCAGATTCTGAGCACGAACAACAGCAAAGTAAGCAAGTGGATGTGTCAGCCCTGATCCGTTTCTTTCGAAATCCGGCGCAGTACTTCTTCAACCGTACGTTAAAAGTCGATCTCAGCCTTAATATTCAGGCCGATGATAATGACGAGCCCTTTAGCTTGAATGCCCTAGAGCGCTATATGTTACAGGCCAAGTTACTCGATGATGCCATAGGCCAAGGCCTAACTGAGCCCGATATCGAGCTGATTAAACGCCTCAAAGCCAGTGGCACTTTGCCCATGCAGCCCTTCGATGATTTGCTACTGCGCCAATATCAGCATGATATTAAACCTTTGATTGGCAGAACCTTGTTCCTCAAGGGAGAACAAGCCAGCAGTCACGCCGATATTAAACTCGTGTTTGACTTGCCCATCACGGCGGGTAAATCCCAGCAAGTGTTACTGCAAGGTCGTATCGATGACATCAGCCCTAAGGGGTTAGTCAATTACCGTCCCGGTAGCGCCCACGGTCGCGATGTGCTGAGGTTATACCTTCGCCACCTGTGTTTAATGGCAATGGGCCACACACATGCAAGCTATCTACTCGACATGGGGCATTTCCACGCCCTAGCGCCAATCACTGCTGAACGCGCCCATGCGTTACTGGCCGATTTGCTGGTGCTGTTTTATCAAGGCCAACAACACCCACTGTGTTTTATGCCGCGCACGTCACTGGCCTACGTCAGCTGCGAGGGTGAGCACGATGAGCGTTTGCAGCAAGCGTTACCCGAATGGTTAGATGAGCAGAGTCAATTGGGTGAAGCTGCTTTTGGAGAAGGAAATGAACCCCATTACCAGCGATTATTCAGTTTCCCGCGGGATTTCTCTGAGGATAGCTTTGGCGCATTAGCCGAGCGTATCTATCGCCCTATGGTGAGTTTATATATCAAAGACACGCTGGCTCAGCTTGAGGAATTTGCGCTCAACGATGGCATGAGCCAAGGCCCTGCTAATGAACACGCGACTGACACACAAGCTCTCGCACCACATTTGAACCGCAATAGCGCACAGGGAGAGCAAGCATGAGTGAACACATGCCGTTGAACACGCAAGCCTTACATTCAGCACCACAAGCGCTTGATCCTCTCACTCTGCCCTTTGGCGGTAGTCGTCTTATTGAGGCCAGCGCAGGCACAGGTAAAACCTACACGATTTCAGGTCTTTATTTACGCTTATTGCTTGGTGATGGCATTCTTGCACCGCTCACCTGCGAACAAATTCTCGTGGTCACCTTCACCAATGCGGCCACCGAAGAGCTAAGGGATCGTATTCGCCGGCGTATTCAAGTCGCCTTTAAGTGCTTCTTAGGGCTAACGATTGCCGATCCCTTTGTACAGGCGTTGTATGACAACACCCCAGAGAATGAACGCGCCATTGCCCTGCGGCGGTTCGATCTCGCCCTTAAATCCCTCGATGAAGCGGCGATTTTTACCATTCACGGTTTCTGTCAGCGAATTTTATCGGATCTCGCCTTTGAGTCTTCCTTACTGTTCGAATCGGACTTTACCTTGGACGACAGCGAATTTTTGCACCATGCCGTGCGGGATTTTTGGCGTGAGGCCTGTTATCCGCTGCCCGATTACTTAGCGCAAATCATTGCCAAGGAATTTGGCGAGCCCGATGGTTTAGTCAAACAGTTGCGACCGCTCCTTGGTGCCAGTCAAGCAAAGCCTCTGAAACCCGCGCTTAAGTTTGATGCCTTAGCCCTGTCACTACGCCAAAGTTTAGAGCGCTTTAAATTAGCTTGGCCAAGGGGACGCGATGGCTTATTGGCATTGCTACACAGTTTGCCACTCAACGGCACCCGCTTTGGCAAAGCAACGGATAAGTACCCCAAGCTCGCCGCCATGTTCGATGCACTAGATAACTGGCTCGCCTTCGGTCATGGGTTGCCGCCACTGAAAGAATTAGAAGCCTTGTCCTTGTCTGAGTTAAAACTCAACAAGGGCGGCGTGATCCCAAGCGTGAGCGAAGCGCCGCTGATGGATCATATGGAGCAGCTCGCCACATTGATTGCCGCCATTAAACCGGCGTTTTTATATAGCGCGAAACTCGGCATAAGCGAGCGATTTGCCCAGCAAAAGCAGCAAAAAAACGTGCTGACTCCCGATGACTTGCTCACAACGTTAGCAAGCGCGCTACATGCCAATAATGAAACCTTGCCCAAAGCTGTAGCAACACGTTTCCCCGTCGCGCTTATCGATGAATTCCAAGATACCGATCCGCTGCAATTTGCAATCTTCTCTGGCATCTACCAAGGCCGCTACTCGTTTGAGCAAGGCAAAAACGATACAGAAAATAAGCTCAGTCTGTTGATGATAGGCGATCCAAAACAAGCCATTTATGCCTTTCGCGGCGCCGATATCCATACCTATATTGAGGCCCGTCATCATACGCAGGCCCACTATCATCTGGATACCAACTACCGCTCAAGCGCAAACATGGTTGCTGGGGTCAACCATCTGTTTAGCCAGCATCACGATCCTTTTATCAATCAATCGATCCCCTTTGATAGCGTGAAAACGCCCAGCAGTGCTAAAGGGAAAATCCTCACTGAAAAAACTGCCAATCCCGCCGCCTTAAGATTAAGACTCTTAAGCGAAAGCGCAGAAAACGGCCTCAACAAAACCACGGCAAGACACTTGCTCGCCGAAGACGCGGCGGCACAAATTACCCGTTTACTGACAGATGCGGCCAATGGCGAATGCCACAGCCCTAAAGGGCCTTTGATCGCTAAAGACATCGCTATCCTAGTGCGGGATCGCAACGAAGCGGCAGTGATGAAAACCGCATTAAGTAAACGCCACATAGGCGCGGTGTTTTTAAGTCGCGACAGTGTGTTCGATACCCTTGAAGCGCGAGAAATGGCGTTAATTTTGCGATCTCTGGCGAATCCTAAGGATGAACGGGCACTGCGCAGCGCCCTAGCCACGGCATTATTAGGTTATAGCGCCGAGCAAATCCATGCCTTTAACCAAGATGAAGAGCACAGACAGCAGTTATTAGAGCAATTTTTTAACTTGCACCAAGTGTGGCAAAAACGCGGCATCATGCCCGCGCTACTCAGCCTTGCCAATAGCACTAAACTGATTGACCGTTTACTGCACACCGCCAGTACGCAAACCGATGCACAGGAGCAAGATGCCACGAATGGCGAGCGCCGTTTGACGGATTTTCGCCACCTTGCTGAGCTCTTACAGCAAAAGGCCACCGAACTTGATGGTATGAGTGCCCTACTCAATTGGTATGAACAGCAACTGATTGATAACACAGGCACAGATGAACAGCAGCTGCGCCTTGAGAGCGAGCAGAATCTAGTGCAGATCGTCACTATCCATAAGAGTAAGGGCCTTGAGTATCCCGTATGTTTTGTGCCCTTTGTTAGCCTAGCCCGTGACAATCGCCGCCGCCCGACGCCTATGCTGTACCACAGAACTAACGATGCAGGTGAGCAAGAGCTAGTATGGGATATCGAAGGCACGGATGAGGGTTGGGATCGCGCCAAACAAGAAACCTTGGCCGAAGACTTGCGCCTTTTGTATGTGGCGCTCACTCGCCCTGTGTATTTGTGTTATTTGTATATCGCCAATCACAGTCGTCAGCTTAAAAATGGCCTTAAAAGTCAGCTGCATGAAACCGCTATCGGCTATCTATTGGGCATAGGCGACTCAGAATGTGACTTTGCCCGTATCTGCAATGCTGCGCAGCAGCTCGCCCAAGATGTGGAAGCCATAAGTATTGATAAGGTGCCCGATGACATAGACGAGCGGCCATTGCCCTCAAGCCAAGACATAGCACAAATACTGAGCGCAAAAACCTTAACCCGCCAATACAGCACGCCGTGGCGAGTCGGCAGTTATTCAGGCCTAGTTAAAAATACCAGCCATGGCAAAGCCGCTCCGGGCGCCGATGATGAAGCATTAGGTACGCTTGAATATATGGCTGCGCAAACACTCTCTATTCCTGATGAGCCAAGTCATGAGCTGCAGGATGGCATGCTCAATCGCTTTAACTTTGAACGCGGCGCCAATGCCGGTAGCTTTATGCATTTAGTGTTAGAAGAGATTGATTTTACGCAGGCAGAAATCGACTTACCGCTGCAATTGCCTAAAGCTATGCTGCAATACGGTATCGCGCCCGAATGGCAAACAGTATTACATACTTGGTATTTGGATGTGCTGCATGCACCGCTCTGCGCGATACCGCACGCCTTAGAGTCGCAGGTCACGGGGCATGTAAGCGCCGTCAAACCTGCTCATCCTGATTTGTGCTTAGCCAAGTTATCGCCGCAGAATACCTTAGTCGAAATGGAGTTTTATTTACCCTTAAGCGAACTTAAAGATACTGAGCTCAATGCGCTACTGCTGCAATTTGGCTATGAGTCGACACTTAAGTTTGATGATCTCAAGGGCATGCTCAAAGGCTTTATCGATTTAACCTTTGAATACCAAGGTCAATATTATATCGCCGACTATAAGTCGAATCATTTAGGCGACAACATCAATGCCTATCATCAGAGCGCGCTGCAAAGCGCAATAACCGATCACAGGTACGATTTGCAGTACATTCTCTACTCATTGGCGCTACACAGGTATTTGAGTTTACGCCTGCCAAGTTATGACTACGATAGCCACATAGGCGGTTGTTATTACTTGTTCTTACGGGGAATGTCGGCTCAATATCCCGGCTATGGTATTTACTACGACAAGCCGCCGAAGGCACTTATTCTCGCGCTAGATTCACTTTTTAATGACAATTTATTTCACAGCAGATTGGCTCGTGCAATAGATACAGGAGTCACGGCATGATGCGCTCAACTCAAGGGCTAAATGCACATTCACTCACAGCAGCGAAATGGATAGATAATGGCGCAATTCAGCTTACAGCGCCGCTGCCAGAGCTGTTAAAACAGTGGGAGCAAGAACGACTGCTCACACCGCTCGATCGGCATTTCGCACTCGAAATGAGTCTCTTACATCCAAGCGACAGCCAACATCCCTTGTTTATTTTGCTGTGCGCGCTATTAAGCCAGCAATTATCTTCACAGCACAGTTGTCTAGTGCTCGCCCATATAGTGCCACTCAATCCCATGGCCGAACAAAATAGCCATTGTAAAATCACCTTAAGCCTCGAAGCGCTCACAGAGGCCTTACAAACCTTTGATGCCGTCGGCCAAGCGGGCAGTAACAAACCGCTTATTTTTGATAATGGCAGACTCTATTTACAACGTTATCATCAATTTGAAACCTCAGTCGCCGCCTCATTAATCCGCTTGTCCGGAAGCGTATCTAAGCACTTATCTGAAGAAGCAAGCCACCAAGAGCAAACTCAAACTGCTGAGTTGAGGTCACTGTTAGATCAACTGTTCCCTGCCAATGTGAGCGCGACCCATGCACTCACTACCAATGTACTCACTAACAGTGAAGACACAGCACCCATTGATTGGCAAAAGGTCGCCACAGCAACAGCGCTAGGTAAAAAGCTGTCAGTGATCACTGGCGGCCCAGGTACGGGCAAAACCACCACTGTGACTAAGCTTTTGTTATTGCTACAAATGGAATCACAGCAGGAAATCCGTTTAGTCGCGCCAACGGGAAAAGCAGCGGCTCGCTTAAGCGAATCAATCAAAGCCTCAAAAGCGCGTCTGGCGAAGGAACTCAGCGCCCATGCTGATGTTGTTGATGATGGAGCTCTCAATAGAAATAGCCAAGACTTTTTAACGGCTCTGGGACGTATTCCAGAGGAGGCATCAACCTTACACAGGCTGCTTGGGGTGATCCCCAATTCGCCGCACTTTCGCCACCATCAAGGTAATCCGCTTAGGCTCGACCTATTGATTGTCGACGAAGCCTCTATGGTCGATTTGCCCATGATGTACAAACTGCTCAGCGCACTGCCCGAGCACGCCAGTTTGATTTTACTCGGCGATCAAGACCAACTCGCCTCGGTTGAGGCGGGCGCTGTGCTCGCCGATATTTGTGCGGGCCTTAAAATACCAGTAGATCCCAATAACCTTGCTCAGAACAACATAGCGTCAAACAGCCCTGCTCTGTGGCAAATGCGCTATTCCAAGGAACAAGCCGAGCGTCTGAGTGCGTTAACAGGTTTTGAGTTAACGCCCTATACCAGCGACGCCCCTAAACTTGGCGATAGCTTATGTATGCTAATGCACAGCCACAGATTTAAAGGCGATGCAGGGATTGGACTGCTCGCCAGTGCCGTCAATCGCGCAGATCTTCAAGGTATTTTGCAGGTATGGCAACAGGGACCTGCAGAATTGAGCTGGTTAGAACACAGTATGGTCGTAAGCCAAACCCAAGCCAAAGTAAGCGAGCCTGCTAATAATATGGGACTCAATTTACTACTGGAGCAAGCCTGCCAGCAATATGGCACTTATCTCAGCGCCTTGAATAGCGATACGAGTAATAGTGATTTAAGCAAGCATCCAAGCACAGCTTACATCATTGAACGCTTTAACCAGTACCGTATTCTATGTGCTATGCGCTCGGGCGATTATGGGGTTGAAGGCATAAATCAGTATGTGACTCAAGCACTGGCCAATGCCAAGCTGATTAAACCGCTACAGGAGTTTTATCTGGGTCGGCCGATTATCATCCAAAGCAATGACTATAACTTAGGCCTGTTTAACGGTGATATCGGATTGATTTTGCAGGATGAAGATAAACCCGAACGTTTAATGGCGCACTTCATCAAGGCCGATGGCAGCCTGTTAAAAGTCTTGCCAGCCCGTTTGCCCAGCCATGAAACCTGTTATGCCATGACAGTACACAAAAGCCAAGGCAGCGAATTTAGCAGTGTGGCCTTAGTATTGCCGCCGAGCCCCAGCCTAGCCCAGTGGCAACTGCTGACCAAAGAGTTGGTCTACACCGCCATCACCCGCGCTAAAGTCCACTTTACCTGCTTAGGCACCCAGCACGTATTCGAGCGGGCCAGTAGCCAAGCAACCCAACGCGCATCGGGTCTTGCCGACCGCCTTTGGGGGTAAATGAAGCTTTGTGGTCAATGGGGAACACTTTAGGAACTACATTTTAAGATATGGCTTTTAGATTTACTCTAACCATGAAACTAAGGATTTAAACATTGATTAAAAAGGACATTATTACACTTAAGGATCTAC
The DNA here is from genome assembly GCF_025653725.1 of Shewanella sp. SM74. Taxonomy (NCBI): domain Bacteria; kingdom Pseudomonadati; phylum Pseudomonadota; class Gammaproteobacteria; order Alteromonadales; family Shewanellaceae; genus Shewanella; species Shewanella sp. SM74. Next base: position 75,969 of record NZ_JAKKRZ010000002.1, read on the forward strand.
AAGCCGTTATTGCCTTGTTTGACGCCATAGCACCAGATGCCACTTTACCTAAGCGTTATTATGAAAAAACCCGCTATATCCAGTGGTCAGTATTTCAAGACATGCAGGTATATGCACTCGACTTTGAGCCCTATTTAACGATTAGCCAGCGTTGTAATATGACGTATTTTGGCATACATCAAAGTACGCGACGTTTATACCTAGCACACTGTAATGATGCTGGCCACGCACCGCGCTGGGAAGCGAGACCAGTGACCTTAGCGCAACTGATGGATGTCGAGTTAATGGTGAATTTACATAAAAATCATGCCTATAACTTAGGGCTAAACATCTGTTTTGATCTGAACTATTTACTCTGAGCTTTGGTATTAATGTACAAATTCGCATGACTAAATATCGGCTGTGGGCCAGGCAATATCAATTGCTAAAATCAATCAATTTGAAATTATCAATGTCACCCGCAACGTTTTTCCGGTACCCGAAGGCACAAGGACAACGGATCTGATTATGCTCGCTCGAGCCAAGAATTAGCCGTTTGGTTCGCTCAACACTAAGCTGTAGCGAAAAGATGTTTTGGTAAACCCTATACTTTCATAGTATTGCTGTGTGGCAATGCGCTGCATCGATGTAGTGAGTTCGAGTAACTGGCAATTCTCTTGCTTTCCCCTTTCTTTCGCAAAGGCGATCAACTGAGAGCCAACGCCCTGACCCCGCATGTCGGCATCCACCACAATTGCGGTTATACGACAGATACGACTCAAGGCGGGGAAATAATCAAAGAACATTAAGGCCATCACAGCGACAACTTGTAGGTCACCCTGCGCATTATGTTGCTCATACACCAGTAATTCATCACTGCGGCGCAGAGAATCATGCTGATATTGGCTTAACGTCTGGGCTAAAGCAGCATGGGGCAAAGAATAACCGAGTTGCTCAAGTAATACCTGCACACTATCTGTATCCTGTAAGCGGGCTAACCGAATGTTTTTATTCACCATGAGATACCATGCTGTAATCTGCCTAAAGTCAATGTCACTCGTACTGGGTTGCACAGTTTAGATGACGGTGACGAAGCAATAGTCCAACGACATTGCCATCTCACGCCACAAAAATCAAAATAAACCTGACAAAGGCACTACCCCATATTTGCAATGCGATGTAATGCGTTAAAATTCACCACTTAATAGCCATCAGTCAGCAAAACCTTGCACTCATAGGGGCAAGAAAACTAAGATGACAGCGGCTGTACTATAGGATGATATTCGTATTGCCACAGGCCGATGTCATCCGATTTTGCTCACTTTGAGGAATCACTCACAATGTCTAAGATCAACCTGCTTTTGCTGTGCGGCGGCGGAAGTGCCGAACACGATATTTCACTCATGTCGGCCAATTATTTTGAAACCTCACTGGCAAAATCCGAACAGTTTTGTGTATTGCGTGTCGAACTGGATAAATTTGGTCAATACCGCACCGCTGCGGGTGATGATTGTGAACTGACCAATAGCCGCGAAATTCGCTTCCGCGATGAGAGCAAAGCCCCATGGCCGGTCGATTACGTCATTCCCTGCATTCATGGCTATCCCGGCGAAACAGGTGACATTCAATCCTATTTTAATTTGATCCAACTGCCCTATTTTGGCTGTGAATCCGAGGCTAGCAGTAACTGCTTTAATAAGATCACCGCTAAAATGTGGTTCTCTGCCTTAGGTATTCCGAATACCCCGTATATTTTCCTAAACCAATTCGATGATGCAGCAATAGAGCAAACCCAAGCCGCATTAGCACTATGGGGATCCATCTTCGTCAAAGCGGCCTCACAGGGTTCCTCTGTTGGTTGTTATAAAGTCGATGACAGCGATAAAGTCGCTGGCGTGCTTAAAGATGCTTTCGGCTATGCGCCCTATGTTATCGTTGAAAAAACCATTAAAGCCCGTGAGTTAGAAGTCGCAGTATACGAGTACAACGGTGAAGTGGTGGCGACAGTACCAGGTGAAATCATCTGTGATACCCACACCTTCTACACCTTCGATGAGAAATACGCCAAAAACAGTAAAGCACGCACCGATGTGGTCGCGCAGCATGTGTCAGCTGAGATCAGCGAACAGATCCGCGCTTATGCAATCAAGGCATTTAAAGGATTGAAGCTGCGTCACTTATCGCGCATCGACTTTTTCTTAACCGCGGACAATGAAATTCTATTGAATGAAATCAATACCTTCCCAGGTTCTACGCCGATTTCTATGTTCCCTAAAATGCTGCAAAATCACGGTCACGATTTTACGCAATACTTGAGCCTAGTGATTAATGGTCAGCTAACCGCTAAATCTTAACATTCATCAAGCTGACTCAGTACTGCATCCGTTTTCAATCATAAAAAGAGCGCCGAGGCGCTCTTTTTATTTGTTATCTTTCAACACTATATTCCTAAATATTGGATTATTAACTTACATCTAAACCCAATATATCAATCAGGCTGTCGCAGGTTAAGCCGCCCTCATATTTAGGTCAAACATCAAAGCTCCAATACCAAGAACCTAATGCAGCTCAGCTTGCTTTGCCAACAGGGCAAAGAATGCAGCTTTGGGCATAGGCTTATAAAATAAATAGCCTTGAATTTCTTGAATATGATTTGCCATTACAAATTTTAGCTGGGACTCCGTTTCTACCCCTTCTGCGGTCACAGTTAAATCTAACGCATGGCTTAAACGCACTATGGCCTCCACCAACGCTTCGTGACGTTTGCCTTCATCTAATCTGTCGATAAAGCTCTTATCGATTTTAATTTGATCGATAGGGAAATTAGCTAAATAAGATAGAGATGAGTAACCCGTCCCAAAATCATCTAAGGAAATTTTAATCCCTTTAACTCGCAAACCATTAAGTACATCAATAAGATACGTATGTTGCTTCATCAATAAAGATTCAGTGATCTCAAGGGTTAATCTATCATAAGGGAAATCTGTCACCTCAAGTTGCTCGATAATCGCAGCAAAGGATTCCACAAAGGCATCTTGTAGTTCATGGGACCAAAACTCAAAAGTCGAGACATTCACCGATAAATTAATGGGCCAATTTCGTTCCTGCATTTCTAAAATAGTCTGCATAGCACCAAGGCGAACATCTCGGCCAATATCAACGATTAAACCACTGTTCTCAGCGATAGGAATAAATTCATCGGGTGGAATAAACGTTCCCTCATGCTGCCAGCGCAGCAGCACTTCAGCACGGACAATCAAGCCTGTGGTCGCATTGACTATGGGTTGGTAATAAAGCTCGAAGGTATGCTGATCTAATGCCTGCTTAAGCTGATTATGAAGGCTAGCAACACGCTCGGCATTTAGCTGCATTTGTTCAGTAAAAAAATGATATCGATTGCGACCATTTGCCTTAGAAATATACATGGCCTGATCGGCACAATTTAACAACTGTTCAAGATCGAGGGCATCTTCAGGAAAACGGGCAATCCCTATACTTACCGAGCTATAAACGCCTTTTCCATCGGCTAGCACATAATGTTTTGCCACATTTTTGTTAATTGTATCTGCAATTTGTGCCAATTCTTTCTGGTTAACAACCCCAGGTAATAGCAAGGCAAACTCATCCCCTCCTAAGCGTGCAAACACCATAGTGTCATCGACACACTCGCTGATCTGTTTAACCACTTGCACTAACAGCGCATCACCTTTGTCATGGCCATGGGTGTCGTTAACTTGCTTAAAGTTATCTAAATCCATCAACATAAAACTAAAGCCGGGAGTCAAACTGTCGGAAGTAATTAACGCTTGGATCTGCTTGAATAACGCATTGCGGTTAGCAAGTCCCGTAAGAGAGTCATTATTGGCCTGATACTTAATCAGCTGCGCCGCTTTCTTACGTTCACTAATGTCTGAAAATAGCCATGCAAAACAGGGTTGCTGACCATTGGACTCTCGGAAGGTTGTGACGATAAGGTCAAGATAAAACTCCTCGCCATTTCCCCTAAGACCCACCAACTCACCCTGCCACATTCTGTCCTGAGCTAAATGCTCAAATAACCCCACTAATTCATTAGATTGGGATGATGCTAAAAAAATCTTAGGGTGAAAGTTAGCTATATCAGTATCTTGAGGAATAACTATATGTCTGAAAGCGGGATTAGCATAGAGAACTGCATCGTCAGAATTGGAAATAACCAGAGCAAGGGGTAACCGGTCAAAAATTTTCACAGCTAAATGCTGAAATCCCATTGCACGACTGCGTTCAATGGCTAAACTCGCCAGTCTTGCCGCCTCTGAAATGAGCTCTAAATCCTGCTCTATTGGGGATTTTATCGTATCATAATACATGGCAAATGTGCCTAGCACTTTGCCATGAGTATCTTTGATAGGTTCTGACCAGCAAGATTTAAGACCTGCACGTAATGGCAGTTCTTTATAATTAACCCAGTAAGGATGTTGAGCGATATCTTCAACGATAACACGCTGCGCATAATAGGCAGCCGTGCCACAAGAACCCACATTGGGGCCAATTTCGACACCATTAATGGCTTGATTGTAACTGTCGGGTAAATTGGGGGCGGCACCTAATAACAGACGTTTACCGTCAGCACTGAGCAGTAACACAGACCCTCTGGTTCCTACTTTTTGAGCCTCGATTTTTAAGACTAAGGCGTGCAAGATTTCATGTAGCGGTGCGCCATTGAGCAGCATAGAAAGAATACTGCTATAACAAGCTATGCTGACATTGTGGGCGAGTTTAACGTCTGCATGATCGAGCAGATCTGGAAGGTTAACGCCGTACGCCATAATTTCCTTAAGAGCAAAGTTGCAATATAAATACTGATTAACAATGTTAAATATTTATAACTTATAAGAAATTCTAGGCATTAATGTTAATTAAGTAAACCCTTTACCTGCGCGGTAAAAGGTTTACTTTAGTCTAAAAAGCAATGCTTTATTCTTGAATACGTTCAAGTTTTGCAAGGTAAAAGCCATCAAAGCCGCTATCGGCTGGGCTGATACTTTCATCCTCAATCAGGCGAAAGTTGGGGTTCTCGGCTAAAAACGCATCCACTTGACCGCGGTTCTCGCAAGGGAAGATAGAGCAAGTCGCATAGACGACTATGCCGCCGACTTTGACCATGCGGCTGTAACTGCTCAAAATGTGTTTTTGCAGTTCCATTAACACGGGTAAACGCTCTACGGTATCACGCCATTTTGCATCGGGATTACGCTTTAATACACCCAAACCAGAGCAAGGCACATCAAGCAATACCCTATCGGCACTGAGCTTTAAGCGTTTAATGGTTTTACTGCTGGCGATAACACGGGTTTCGACATTGTGTGCCCCATTACGACGGGCACGCTCTTTGAGTTTGTCGAGTTTCCATTGCTCCACATCCATGGCCAACAAGCGTCCTTTACCCTGCATTTGCGCAGCTATGTGTAAGGTTTTACCGCCCGCACCCGCGCAAGCATCAATCACTTTCATGCCTGGCTTGGCATCAAGCGCCGCAGCTACGCGCTGAGAGCCCGCATCCTGCTGCTCGAATAAGCCATCTTTAAAGCTTTGGGTACGGAACAAGGCTGAATCGGAGGTCACTTCAAGGGCTGAATCGACCCCATCAACACAGAGCGTGCTCACAAACTCAGCGGCAAGCTTAGCGGCCAGTTCATCACGAGTCACCTTAAGGCCGTTAGCGCGTAAAAAACGTTTCGGCGCAGTACTTAACGCGGCGCGCTCTTTTTCCCAAGACTCACCTAGTTGCTCACGACCCATAACATCGAGCCACTCAGGGCAACCGTCCCACAATACAGGCTTAGTTTTCGCTTGCTCGATACGCTCAGCTAAACGCACCTCATCAACTTGCAGCGAATATTGCATTTTAGGCAGTTCAAGCCCGTGGAATAAATGCCAAGCATTAAGCAATTTAGAGCCAAAACGCTCCATCTCATCTGGACTAATTTCCGCCAGATAACAATATAAATTTAAACGACGTAGGATATCACCCGTCGTTAATGCGATACGCGCCTGCTCGGCGGGTACTAATTGCAACCCAGAAAAATGCTGAGAATAGGCCCGATCTAAGGGTTTTCCTTGGCTCAGCACCATAGTTAAGATACTGATCACTAATTCGTTCGAGCTGGCAGAAAGCGGAGAATTCAACATTTAAAAGGTCACCATGAATGATAAAACCGGAGGATCATAGGAGGTCAGGCCCTAATACGCAAGCGCGCTGGCGCCGAGTTAAGGTTAAAGCCATAAAAAAAGCGATCCTAAGATCGCTTTTTTGCCACAGTCAGTTTAATCCATTACATTTTTGAGCCTTTAGCCCCGTAGAACAGGATAAAACCATAACAAATCACGGGCAGAATAAAGGCGAGCTGAACGCCAAGATTATCCGCTAACATGCCCTGGAATAAAGGCAAAATCGCGCCGCCCACAATCGCCAAACACAGAATGCCACTGCCCTGTGAAGTGTGGGGACCTAAATCACGAAGCGCTAAGCTGAAGATCGTTGGGAACATAATCGAGTTAAATAACCCCACCCCAAGGATTGCCCACATAGCAATGCTGCCACTGGTTGTCATCGCTGCAACCACAAGTAGCGCCGCCATAAAAGCATTAAATGCAAGTACTGAGCCTGCTGGTACTTTTTGCATCACCACAGAGCCAATGAAACGTCCCACCATAGCGCCGCCCCAATAATAGGCGATGTAATGGGCGGCTTCAACTTCTGGCATACCCGCTATATGGCTTTCACCTAAGAAGCTAACTAAAAAGCTACCGATAGACACTTCTGCGCCGACATACACGAAAATACCCACAGCGCCGAGCACTAAGTGCTTACTTTGTAAGGCACTGGTTTTGCCTAGATGGGTCTGAACTTCACCTTGAACACTTTCATCATGCTCACGGATCACAGGTAAATCTAACTTCGCAAAAATCAGCGCTAAAATTGCCAAGGTGCCAGAAAGTAACAGGTATGGCAGTTTAACCACTTCCGCTTCAGCGCTCGCTTGGGCTAAATCGCCTGATACTGAACTGGCAACAGAAAGAATTAACATAGCACCAAAAAACGGCGCAACCGTTGTGCCTAAGGCGTTGAACGCTTGCGTTAAGTTCAAACGACTCGACGCAGTTTCGCTACTGCCTAAGGCATTGACATAAGGATTGGCTGCCACTTGCAGGATTGTGATGCCTGATGCCAAAACAAATAATGCACCGAGGAACAAGTTGTAAGTAGCAAGGGCCGCCGCAGGATAAAACAGCGCACAACCAATACTTGCAATCACAAGACCTGTAACAATTCCCTTTTGATAACCCAGCTTTTTCACTAAGTTACCCGCAGGGATTGAGACTAGAAAATAAGCACCGAAGAAACAAAACTGGATCAACATGGCTTGAGTATAATTAAGTGAAAACACCGCTTTAAGATGCGGGATCAGAATATCGTTCAAGCAGGTGATAAAACCCCACATAAAAAACAGTGAAGTCAATGAGATCAAGGCAAAACGATAACTGCCCGACCCATTTTCGCCAGTGCTGCTCGTGTAGCTACCGGTATTAATTGATGACGCCATAGTTATTCTCTCTGTATGTTTTTATTATCAGGAACTAATTAAGGTTACATTCCCCATGGTGCCCGTGGGCGGGTTTATATCGAACTGTGGGCTTGGGATCCCGTATCTATAACACTTCAACCGAATAAAAATGAATCATTTTCACTTTAACATTGCATAAAAGCTGGTAAATGCCGAAAACTTCAGCTGATTGTGTTCTATTTGTGCGGTTTTAAGGCCATGTCCCGTCAGCGACTCACTGATTTCAAATGCAGAGAAATCAAACTCGACCTCGGTATCACCTAAATTGAATCCCACGAACACTTTTATATCGCCTAAGGTGCGAACAAAGGCCAAAATGGGCTCCTTTGTATCAACAAATTTAATATCACCTTCAACTAACACCGGGTGTAACTTACGCCAAGCCAGAAAACGTCGATAACCGTTGAGCATGGAATCAGCATCAGATTCTTGTACATCCACAGCTAACGCTTGGTGCGCAGGTGCAATTGGCAGCCAAGGAGAAACATCACTAAAACCACTAAAGTCAGCGCCTTGCTGCCACGGCATTGGCGTACGGCAACCATCACGCCCCTTAAACATAGGCCAAAATGTTTTGCCAAAAGGATCTTGCAGCTCATGAAATTCAATTGGCGCCTCGGTTAGACCGAGTTCTTCACCTTGATAACTACATATACTGCCGCGCAGCGAACTTAGCATGGCATTGAGCATTTTGACCATGTCTGAATTTTGCTTACCTTGCCCCCAACGACTCGCTACGCGCTGCACATCATGATTGCCGATAGCCCAACATGGCCAGCCATCACCTATGCTCGCTTCCAAAGCCTCTACGGTTTGGCGAATATAAGCGGCACTGTAATCGTCGGTTAATAGCTCAAAACTATAGGCCATATGTAGGCGATCTTCGCCCTTAGTGTAGGCAGCCATTACAGCCAAAGAATCTTCGGCAGAGACTTCGCCTAAGGTCACCGCTCCTGGATAGCGATTGATGAGCTTTCGTAAATCTTCAATAAAAGCGATGGTTTGCGGACGGTCATTATTGTAGTAATGGTATTGATAGGCGTAAGGGTTATCTTCACTGAAACCACGGCCCTGACGTTTATCCTTAGGTTTTGCCGGATTATCCCTGAGCAGTTCATCGTGATAACAGAAGGTAATGGCATCTAAGCGGAAGCCATCTACCCCCTTTTTAAGCCAAAATTCAACGTTATCCAGCACAGCTTGGCGCACTTCGGGATGATGGAAATTAATATCGGGCTGACTACGCAGGAAGTTATGTAAATAGTATTGCTGTCTGCGCGGTTCCCACTCCCAAGCACAACCGCCAAAAATCGCGAGCCAGTTGTTAGGTGCTGTACCGTCTTCCTTAGGATCGGCCCACACATACCAATCCGCCTTGGGATTCGAACGGTTTTCGCGGCTCTCAATAAACCACGCATGTTGGTCCGAGGTATGACTTAATACTTGATCAATAATGACCTTAATACCTAAACCGTGGGCTTTTTCAATCAATTCATCGAAATCATGCATAGTGCCAAAAAGAGGGTCAACTTCGCGGTAATCACTGATGTCGTAGCCAAAATCTGCCATAGGAGATTTAAAGAAAGGTGAAATCCAGATGGCATCGACATTGAGACTCGCAATGTAATCCAGCTTTATAATAATGCCGCGTAAATCCCCGACGCCGTCACCATTGGTATCTAAAAGGCTACGCGGATAAATTTGGTAAATCACTGCACCACGCCACCACGTTAACTCACTCATTGTTGCCCCTTTATCATTATTCTACAGCGAACTTTCCCTAACACACTCAAGCAAACAGTTATCGTTTTGTTACTGCAGAGTAAAGTCATCGCGGCTTATTTTGTGTTACCGAGCATACGTGAAGAGGGAAATAAGGTTCAATACACCTGCATACGTATGCAGAAGATGCAGCCAATAGTCACATGGCATCACAATGAAATTTACTTTTTAGTAACAGTCACTTGATTACAAAATAAAATCATTTTATTCCCTGAGTTCACCCTCTATCACAGTCTATTCTTAACTCTGCTAGGTATTGAATACGTATGCACTCTGTTGTTCAGCTAAGAAACTCGGGAGTAGTATCTTCACCGTTGCATAACAATTTGGTCATAAACGCAGCACTTATGCAGTCAATTAAGCGCCCATATACCAAAAAAAGGCCGCAAACATAACGCGGTGATAACGATAAAACGCTCTACAAAGCGATAAAGCGACTCCAAGGGGAAGAGAGATATGATGCGATTTAAACCCAGTTTGCTAACCTTAGCGCTCATCGCCGCAGGTGCCAGTATGCACTCCTATGCGGCAGATGAAGTGACCACAGATAAGGAAGCAAAAGCAAAAGAAGCTGCTATTGAGGTTATTGAAGTTAAAGGCTTTAGAACCAGTGTCATCAAATCACTAAATGATAAACGCTTTGGAGATACCGTCTCTGAATCGATTTCAGCAGATGATCTTGGCGCCCTTCCCGATCAGTCAATCGCTGATGCACTGACTCGCTTACCAGGCGTGACCGCAGTGCGCACTGGTGGACAAGCAAGCGGCCTCAATATTCGAGGTCTTGATGGTGATTTCGTCTTTGCAACACTTAATGGACACGAACAAGTGACAACGGGCGGTAAACGCGCGATTGAGTTTGACCAATATCCATCCGAATTAATTAGTCAAGCCGCCGTCTATAAAACACCAAAAGCCTCGCTGATTGAAGGTGGCGTCGCCGGTACGGTAGAATTAAAAACAGCAGATCCCTTAAAAAGCGACAAAGACCAATCATTTAATATCAATGCTCGCGGCAGTTTTAATGACAGAGCGGATGAGATTTCCGATGCCGATCAATATGGCAACCGTCTTAGCTTTGCCTATCAAGGCAAATTCCTTGAAGATACACTCGGTGTGGCGCTAGGCTATGCCCATTTGTACCAACCTTATGTTGCCAGTCAATTCATTGGTTTACGTTTCAACGACGATAAAAAAGATGTCAATGGCGACGGTGCTGCCGAATCAATCAGTGAAGGTTTTGAGTTACAGCAAAAAGGCGGTGATGATACACGTGATGGTTATATGGCTGCTATCCATTGGCAACCAACAGACAATCTCAGTGTAAAAAGTGATTTATTCCATTCAAAATTCACTTCCGAAAACTTTGCCCGAGGCTTTCGCGTTAAGTCATTAAAAAACGGTACTATTAGTGATGCGGTTGTCGAAAATGGTTCTATGACAGGCGGAACGGTATCAACTGATGGTACTGATAACTTTGCCGTTTTTGTTATCAATGATAACGACTCAAAATATTCAGAACTGACATCAGGCTCAGTCAATATTGAGTGGAATAATGGCGGCGCATTAACTGTCGCAGGTGATGTGAGCTATTCAAAAGCCGATGGTGAGTTCGTCAACGGCGGCACTCGTGCCGTTTTATATGATGATATAGGTAATGAAGTACGCTCAGCCGAATCAATTAATTATCAACTACATGGTTTAAGCCCAGCCGATGTCAGTTTTTCAAACGACTATACCAATACCGCGACCTTGGGTTTAAAAGAAGTGGGTATGTGGCCATACGATCAACAAAATGATCTTATCGCCTACAAGTTAGACTTTAACTATGCATTAGATTCTGGTTTCTTAACTTCAGTTGATTTTGGTCTGCGCTACTCAGAACGTGAGTTTAATGCGCAACGTTCACAAGCCGGTTATGGTTTTGAATTTGGTAAAAACCCAACTAACCAGCCGGTGCTTCAAATGAACACTGACATGACAAATGTCGTCAACTTTGGCGGTGAATTATCAGGCTACCCTAACTTCCTTTCCGTTGATTTCAACAAAGCCATTGAGCTGGTTAACGCGCAGTTAGCGGCAACAGGACAATCCCCTTTCACCCCGACAGCAAATTGGTCTAATAACTGGACCATGATCCAAAGCGGTTCGGTCAATGAAGATGTATTAGCTGGCTATGTCCAAGGTAATCTCGAGTTTGACTTAGGCGATATGAAAGTCACGGGTAACGTGGGCGTGCGTGTTGTTCAAACAGATCAAAGCAGTAAAGGTCTACAACAAGTTGGCTATGGTCTAGGTGAAGCGATTACTGATGAACTTGGCGTGATCAGTACCGATTATATCCGTAACGAGATAGGTAAAACCTATACCGATTATTTACCGTCACTCAACTTAACTTTCCACCTCACTGAAAATGATCAACTGCGCTTTGCTGCAGCATCTGTGATGTCACGTCCTCCAATCGACAAGCTAAAGTCAGGCATGGGATCTTGGTATGACGATTCTGCTACACCGGGATACAAAAAATACAATGCTTGGGGTAACACCAGTCCTCTACTCGATCCGTTTTATGCAGATCAATACGACTTATCTTACGAGCACTATTTTGAAGATTCTGAAGGTGCGGTTGTCGTAGCCTTGTTCTACAAAGATATTAAATCCTTTATCAACAACTTTACAATCCAACCATTTGATTTTGAAGGTAATGGATTTATCGTCCCCGATACTATTATCGATAATGGTGTTGAATTCCCAGTAGTGAAAGATGAAGGTCAATATCAAACTGCGATCAACAACGACAATGGCGGCTACATTCGTGGTGTTGAGTTAGGTTATACCCAAGTCTTTGATTTCCTACCATCGCCACTCAGCGGTCTTGGCTTCACTGGCAGCTACTCGTATTCAGACAGTGAAGTGGAATTTACCACAGATTTAAGTGGTTCAAACTTAACCATTCCATTACCAGGTTTATCAGAAAGCGTACTCAACACCACCTTGTTCTATACTCTGGACGGTTTCGATACTCGCGTCAGCATGAGATATCGTAGCAGCTATGTTTCAGAACAAGTGGCAGTTGAATCACAACTTGCTTTCTTCGATGCCGAAACGATTGTGGATTATCAAGCTTCATACGCTCTGGAAAATGGACTTAAGTTCTTATTCCAAATTAATAACTTAACTGATGAACCGAACAAAACCTATTTTGGTGAAGAACATCAGACAGGAACAATCCAATACTTCGGTAGACAGTACTTCCTAGGGTTAAGTTACTCTTTATAAACTACCCCAAATAAAGCCTGCTTCAATTAAGAAGCAGGCTTTTGCTTATGTAGATTTCAGCATTTCTAACATTCATCATGCCAGCACGTTTTACTTCTCTATCTTTAAAAGGCTTACATTATGATCCGTCAAAACCTAATGATTGCGCTTTATTTATGCTTGGTTTGCTCTTCATTTAATACGGCCTATGCAAACACCTTTGAGCCAGATATATCAACGGACGTTAAGCTTGAACCCGCGTTTTGGTGGGCGGGAATGCAGAACCCTGAGTTACAGCTGATGCTGTATAGCCGCGAACTTCCAAGCTTACCGCAGCAGATTAAGGTTGATATACAAGGAAAAGGCATCACACTTAAAAGCCTTGAGCACACTGATAACCCTCACTATCTGTTTATCAATTTAGATCTGAGCCAAGCTGCGCCGCAAACCTTTGAGCTAATAATTTCCAACACTGACTCGGCTTCAAAAGCCGACACGCCTCTTTATCGCCTGCCCTATACGTTGCAAGGGCGTGCTAAGGGCAGCCGTGAGCGCCAAGGATTTAGCAATAAGGATGTGATTTACCTTATCACGCCGGACCGATTCGCCAATGGCGACACGAGTAATGACAATCAAGCCGATATGTTAGAGCAAGTCGCAGCTAACTCTCCCAGTAATCTCAACTATCCCGATGCTCGCCATGGCGGCGATATAGCAGGGATCAGCCAGCACTTAGCATATCTGGCAAAACTTGGCGTGACTCAGTTATGGATCAATCCGCTGCTTGAGAATAATCAAGCCCAGTATTCATACCACGGTTACTCAATTACCAATTTATACCGCGTCGATCCCCGCTTTGGCAGCAACGAAGATTATAAAGCCTTAGTCGCTAAGGCTAACAAGCTTGGCCTAGGGGTGATTAAAGATGTTGTGGTGAATCATATCGGCTCTAACCATTGGTGGCTCAACGATTTACCTAGCCAAGACTGGCTGAACGATGCCACAAAAACGCAGCTACATAATCGCAAATCCAAGCCTGACTTGATGCAGTCTGCCGATACTAAATCCAGTGCTATTAAATCCAGCGTTACCAGCCCCCGTTTCACCAGCCATAGGCGCACGACAGTGCAAGATCCCTACGCGGCAGCGCAAGATCATATTGATTTTGTCGACGGCTGGTTTACCGACACTATGCCAGATCTAAATCAAAGCAATCCAAAACTGGCAACCTATCTTATCCAAAACAGTATTTGGTGGGTCGAGTACGCAGGACTTTCGGGGATACGTGAAGATACTTACTCCTACGCCGACAAAGGGTTTCTCGCTAAATGGTCTAAGGCCGTAATGGCTGAGTACCCAAATTTTAATATTGTTGGCGAAGAATGGACCGCAAACCCCATCACAGTGTCCTATTGGCAAAAGGGCAAAATCAATGCCGATGGCTATACCTCAAATTTACCCAGTTTGATGGACTTCCCGCTATATGAAAAATTGATTGCCAGCCTTAATGAGCCAGAAAGCTGGGATACGGGTTTTATCAAGCTTTACGAGATGTTAGCCAACGATCTTGTGTATGCAGAACCTAGTAAGCTAGTGCTATTTGAAGGCAATCACGACACCAATCGTATCTTCAGTTTAGTGAAAGAAAATATAGACTTATACAAGATGGCCCTCACCTATGTGTTGACCGCCAAACGCATTCCGCAGCTGTTCTACGGTACAGAAGTGTTAATGACCAGCCCAACCGAGGGCCGTCACGATGGCGTTGTACGCAGTGATTTTCCCGGCGGGTTTGCCAACAGTGCCACGAATGCCTTTACCGGCCAAGGACTGAGTGAACCTCAACGACAAGCACAGCAATTTGTCCGTACCCTACTGAATTACCGTAAACAATCCCTTGCGCTGCAATCGGGCGATTTACTGCACTTTGTGCCGCAGGATGGTATCTATGTGCAATTTCGTTGCTTATTACATGTGCCATTATCAGCTGAACAGAAAGCCGAAGCGCTTAAGTCACTAACTCAACACAATTCTCAAGCCCAACACAATGCCTGCACTCAACCCTCGGCCGATAAAGTCATGGTGATTTATAATAAAAATGACAAAGCAGTCACGCTAGATGTAAACCGCTTTGCCAGTGTACTTGGCGATAACCGCGCCGCTACAGATATCATCAGTGGCAACACAGTTTCACTTAATCAAGCGCTAGCATTGCCCCACGCAGGTGTCACTATCCTTGAGCTTAAAGCCAGACCGCAGCTAAATACTGGCTTACCTAGCCGTCAAACCTCTAATCACATGAGTTACTCAGCTAGCGATTTAACTCCGGCTCAAACAACTCATCCAATCAAAAACTCAACCCTAAAAGGAATTCAGTCTTGAGCTTTTTATCGCCTATCGATTCCAGAGTGACTCAGTGCCCCCAAGCGGCGAAATTTCCCATAGTGGCTTTACTTATAACCCAAGCAGCGAAAGCCCCGCAGCGCCGACAGTCATCACTCAGCTTATGTTTAAACGCTCTATTCAGCGCCTCTTTATTAACTGCCTCGCTTTTTAGCTTCTCGACCAATGCAAATACATCGGCGCAGGCGCTTGATAATGAGTTACTGCCAAAGTCTGAGAGTGAGGTTATGACGCTAAAACCTGTGGTATATCAGATTATTACTCGCCTTTATGGCAATAAAAATCCAAGCAATAAACCTTGGGGCACGATTGCCGACAATGGCGTCGGCAAGTTTAGTGATATCAATGATATTGCACTCAATAGCATCAAGGACCTAGGCGTTACCCATGTGTGGTACACGGGCGTTCCCCACCATGCATTGATTGGTGATTACAGCGCTATTAGCGTAAGTACTGATGATCCCGATGTGGTCAAAGGACGCGCGGGCTCACCCTACGCAGTCAAAGATTACTACAACGTCAACCCAGATCTGGCGGTCAATCCCGCCAACCGTTTAGCCGAGTTCGAAGCGCTCATTGCCCGTACCCATCACCACGGCTTAAAGGTGATTATCGATATCGTGCCAAACCATGTGGCGCGCCATTATCAATCCGTTAGTAAACCCCACGGCGTGCGTGATTTTGGCGAAGATGATGATACAAGTCTGGAATACGCCAAAAACAACAATTTCTATTATATCCTTGATAAAGTTGATGTTAATAATGGCTCGGAGGGGGCAAAGGGACAAGCACATGCCTTTGAAGTGCCAAGCTTACCCGCAGGACTTAAACCGCTGGGCGGAGAAGCTCACCCCTTAAGTGACGGCAAATTCAACGAATTTCCCGCAAAATGGACTGGCAATGGCTCACGCTTAGCCAAGCCCGATGCCAATGATTGGTACGAGACCGTTAAAATCAATTACGGCGTACGCCCCGATGGCACCTATGACTTCCCTCGCCTGCCAGCCAATTTCGCCACTTTAACGCAGGCGCAGCATTACGCTTTTTGGCAACAACACTTAGCTGAGCTCCCAAGCTCTTGGATTAAATTCAATCAGATTGCGCAGTACTGGCTAGCAAAAGGGGTCGATGGCTTTCGCTATGATATGGCAGAAATGGTACCAGTGGAGTTTTGGAGCTATCTCAACAGCCAGATAAAACACACAAATCCCGATGCCTTTATCTTGGCCGAGGTCTATAACCCTAACTTGTACCGAGATTATATCCAACTTGGCAAAATGGATTATCTGTACGATAAGGTTGACCTTTACGACACGCTCAAAGCCGTGATGGCGGGTAAAACCAGCACAGCTAATATCGCGGCAGATCAGGAAAAAGTGCAGGATATTGAATCTCACATGCTGCACTTTTTAGAAAACCACGACGAGCAACGTATTGGTAATGCGGCATTTTTAGCATCGCTACACACAAATAAGCCCACGGCAACCCAAGCCGTGAATCCACACTATGCCCTACCCGCTATGGTAGTGTCGGCAACGATAGGCACTTCACCGACGTTAGTGTATTTTGGCCAAGAAGTGGGAGAAGCCGCCACCGACAACCCAGGATTTGGTCATGCATCACGCACCAGTATTTTTGACTATGTTGGCGTCCCTGCCCATCAGCGCTGGATGAACAATGGCAGGTTTGATGGTGGACAATCAACCGTAAAGGAAGCCACTTTGCGGGCTTATTATCAAAAATTACTGAACCTAAGCACAGGTAAAAATGTACCTGCGCTTTTAGGAGAATATTACTCACTCGATGCCGCCAACCGCAGCGCACAAACCGCCACAATGGATACTCATGGCAGTGCAACGGGTTATGATGACAGCACTTTTGCCTTTGTGCGCTTTGAGGAAAATACGACCAATAAAAAGGGCCAAAAACTGATTATTGTGAATAACTTTAATCAAACCCAAGCAAAGCCATTATCCCTTAAGCTACCAAAGCCACTTATCGACCAATGGCAGTTAACGGATGGGACCTATCCACTTAAGGATTTGCTGGAAGACAATAAAGCACAGTTGGTTGTCAAACAAGGTGAAGGACAAGTTCAGATGCAACTTGCACCGCTGTCTTCAGCCATATTCGAGCTAGAAGATTAAACGAGCAAAAAGCTAGGTGAGCTAAAAAGTGAAATCGACCGATAGCGTCATGCTAAACTGTGACGCTATCTTTTTTTAACCGTTATAATCTCAAACCTTTCTATCTTATTTGATCACCCTTTAAAAATCACAAAGGAAAGCGATGTTACTCGGCATTCACCATGCAGCGATTATTTGCAGTGACTATCAAAAGTCCAAACACTTTTATGTAACCATTCTTGGCCTTACCGTGCTTGCAGAGCATTTCCGTGAGGCACGTAAGTCCTATAAACTTGATTTACAACTGGCCGATAAGAGTCAAATTGAGTTATTTTCATTCGATAATCCACCCAAACGACCAAGCTATCCCGAAGCCTGTGGACTTAGGCATCTCGCCTTTCGCGTAGCATCGATTGAAACCGCCATCGAACATCTTCATAGCCATCACATTACCGTTGAACCCGTCCGCATTGACGAATACACAGGCAGAAAATTCACCTTCTTTAGCGATCCCGACGGCTTACCCTTAGAGTTATATGAGCTATAGCACGAGTGAAATAAGGCAACATCGCAACAATAAGATGAATAAAGCTTAATTACGCTACGGGATAGTCAGCATTAGACTCAATAAAACGACGCAGCCGTTTAACCAATAATTTAAGTAATCGATTGACTAATTTGGCGCTGTGATAAGGTCAAAGCCTACCTAGGTTAACCATTGAGGAACTCAAGATGTTTGATAATCCAGCATTATTACTATGGAGTTTAGTCTTTAGCCTCTTTGGTCTTGGCTTTTTCACCTATGGCAAACGCCAAGCGGCCCCCATCCCTTTAGTTGTTGGCCTCACCCTGATGATTTATCCCTATTTTGTCACCAATCTCGCGTTACTTATCGCCATCGGCATCGCCCTGATCGCACTGCCGTATTTTGTAAGGATATGATTTGGGGTTTATAGAAATGTGTACGGACAGAAGCTACAAAATAAATGGTGAGGCTAATACAACTTGTATACCTCTACACTCATACCACAATAGGTTGATACAAAATCTCAGGCACTCCACGCTTCTTAAGAAAATATTGCGCCGTCTTTGTTATTTTTTCAGTATGAGAGACTGTTTTCACCTGATAATAACCGCTTAAAATTCGCTTAGTCAGCATGACCGCGAAATCATAATGTTCCTGTTGATAAGGTTCTATTACTTCATTTGTTGGAATTAATTCATTTAGCTCATTCATTTCTAACCAATCCATCGCTTCAGCAAGCCAAAATAGCTTTATGGCAATGGCTAACTCGCATAATGGATGATCCGCAATTGCAATAGGAATCTCATTACCATCATCCCAATTATAATGGTCCAATAAGGCATACAATTCATGTGCTGACGAGATAGTTTTTACAAGGTTTACCGCCTCTTCAACATCCTTGATGTCATAAACAATTCTATCAATAATGTCTGTCATTATATTTAAGTCCTTAATGCTTCAATCAGCCCATTTAACATAGGGTAAAGGAGTGATAAGAACTTAATACAAAGCCCGAAGTAGAAATATCCAAAACATTGAAACTCCTTTTCATTCACCTCACCCCTGATAAATGGGTTCAACTATTCTCGGCAGATGGTTAAACGGCGCACCGCAAAAATCCCCAATAGTGAAAGTATTAATAGCGATAAGCTGCCACCGCCGCTGTAACCTTGTTTATGTTCTATGGTGGCGACGTGCTCTTCCTTAACCCGAGTTTTAAAACGGGCAAGCTCGTCATCTAAATTGACTATCATGTCGTTCACCGCAAGATCAAAACCCTCGTAGGATTTCTCTCTTAGGGTTGTCGTCACGCCAACAGCGGTTGAACTTTCAGTTAACTGATTAATACCTGGCGCCCTAAATAACATCTTCTGGCTACGCATATCGAAAACGGCGGTATCAACAAAGGTTTGAATCGCATTTTCATTACCGGGGATTAAATACATACCCACGATAGTCCAATAAAGGATGGCGGACTTGTTCTCGTGGCTTTGCATCAATTGATCGTAAGAAACCAATGCCATCACATCGACATCATGCAGGCGAGCAACCTGCTGCAAGGTTTCAAAACCTTTACCATTTTTAAGATAGGTACTTGGGATCACTTCGATACGATCGATATAGTCATATTTAACAAAGGATTTTTTAACCTTATCAAGTAATGCCATCTGAGTTCGGCTATCAATTGCATCGGCTTGCCAATGGGACGAAGGCAAGAAAGCGATGCCGACGGTAATAGGTAAACGCAGCACAGGTAAGGATGGCTGCTGGGCTTGGCGACTCTTCTCATCAGGGTATAAATATTCAACTAAGCTACTTGATACCGCATTTTTCTCCGTAGTATTACCGTTAAAAAATGCACTACAACCACCCAGTGAAAGCATTGCGAATGAGGCTATACCACAGGCTAATACCTTAAGTTTCATTTGTTTCCCTACCGTATCCATACACTTGCTGTTAATGATGAAAACTGAACCTACAACTAATGTAGATTTTGGGTTACCTTATCCATTCATCAGAGTAAAAACAAGCTGTTATGTTCACATATCACAGCATTAATCTTCCTTGATTAGATTTTAAATACAAAAAAGCCGCACTATAAATGCGGCTAGTCAATAGGTACAACCATTCTCTAAAATACAACTTAAGTCAAAAGTTAAGCGTATTTACGCACTTTTTTAAGGGCGATTTGTTGTTTTAGCATGGATAAATGTTCGATAAATACTTTGCCATGCAAATGGTCGATTTCGTGCTGCAACACTATGGCTAAAAACTCATCAGTCTCGATTTCGATAGCCTTGCCAGTTCTGTCTAAGGCTGTCACTTTAACCTTTTCAAAACGTGACACTTTAGCGCGATAACCGGGGATAGACAGACAACCTTCTTCACCGACGAACTCACCTGACTTTTCAACAATCTCAGGGTTAATCAGCACTAAAGGCTGGTCGCGACCGTCAGATAAATCGATCACGATAATGGCATCTGTACTGCCGACTTGAGTTGCCGCTAAACCTATACCATCGTCCGTGTGATACATGGTTTCGATTAAATCATCGATAAATCCCTGAACAGCTTCAATATCTTTTACAGGTTGCGCTTTACGTTTAAGGCGCTCATCGGGAATAGTTAGAATATCGAGTACAGCCATGCCAGTTATCTTCTCTCATCGAGTCAAAAAAATTGGCGCTATTATGGACTATTTGACCATTTACACAATATTTAAGCTAAAAACAGTTTAAATATTTTGTTAGTAATCGAGCTAGCCGATAAAAATATCGAGAAGTGCTTAATCCTTTAAATGCCAAATACTCTCACATCTTCCGCTAAGCCAGGCTTTACCGTTACACTAGCGTGAACTCATCAAGCAAAAGTTTTTGAGCGTGATTCTTTGTGAGTCATACCAATCGTATTAAATATCTGTTCATTCAGCGAGAATTCAACGCGCTTTAGACAAGGCGAAGGCTTGAAGGCATAGTGGTGCTCTGTCGAAAGCCTTAAACGCAGTATAAAGCGTTTTGAAACCCGCCCTTTGGGAGCCTCACAGGTATCCCACTCCGGTGTTGCATTGACTTAAAAGAGAATAACGATTTCTGCGTCAATGCGCCTGAGATTTAAATACCTGTGAGGCTTTGAACTGATTAGATATTTAATGTGATTGGTATCAATACCATTAAGCTGAGGGTTAACAATTCAATGGCATCGTTTCCTAAAGAAAAATCACCACTGTATCAATACCTTGAACAAGATAAACAGAGTGTAGCGAAAAAACAGCCCCAAGCAGTGGATTTGTCTCCTATGGCGAAAATCTGGCATATCGTCGCCATGATCCCGCAGGGTAAAGTCAGCAGCTATGGCAAAATAGCTGATTATGCAGGATTACCGGGACGAGCGCGTTATGTGTCAAAAGCGCTGAAAGCAGCTCCCGAACATTTGTCACTCCCTTGGCATAGGGTACTCAATAGTCAAGGCAAAATATCCTTCGAGAAAAATTCAACCTTCTTTCAAGAACAGATGGAATTATTAAGAATTGAAGGGATAACAGTGAACTGCGGCAAAATTAGTTTGTCTGAATACGAGTGGCGCCCGGATCTGGTGACTTTAGTCATGGCAATGCCATTTTAGTTTAATATATTGATCCATAAACTATTTACATCTCTATTTACAGAAACGTCGTCCTCGGCTATAACCTGCTTACAGTCGATCCGATAATTGATTTATGCTCAACTGATTGACCCAGAACTGTGTAAGTAAGCATGCTACTCGACACTTTTTTATCAACCACTACCGACCGTTCTGTAGTGATACAAGGTGAAAACCTGCGACCCAAGGAGCATTCTTTGCGTACCATTCCCACATTATTAGTGAGTTTTACCGTCCTCACTCAAAGTATGTTTGCCATGGCAGCGCCAACGCCGCTAACACCGCAGACGGCCGAATACCAAGTCAACTATGGAGACATTGAATTAGGAAAAGCCAAATACACGCTACCCAATGCCGAAGATGGCGTGTTTAAGTATCGTTTTGATAGCGATCTCAGCCTGTTATTGTTAACCGATGTGCGTCACATCTTGAGTGAATTTACTCAAAATGATTCGCAGCTCAGTCCTTTGCGTTACTTACAACAACGCCAAGGTGTCGGGCCTAATTACACGGAGCAAACCGCATTCGCCAAAGCTCAAGGCTTTATTCATACCCGTTACAAAGATGAAAAAGGCAAGTTTCCCTATGATGATAAAATCTTTGATCCTCTTATGGTGCAGTTGCAATTTAGGCTAGATATGATGGCAGGCAAAGAAGTGCTCAACTATAAGATGGTCAAGGATAACGAAGTCGATGAATACAAGTTTCATGTGATCGGTAAAGAACGAATGAACATCGACAGCGGCAGTTACGACACAGTCAAAATTGAAGTCGTGCGTGACAATAAAAAACGTCAAACCTTCTTCTGGATGGCGCCTGACTTAGCGTATTTGCCCGTGCGTCTAACTCACTTTGAAAAAGGCAGTAAGCAGCTCGATATTAAGTTACTTAAATATC
Source organism: Shewanella sp. SM74 (assembly GCF_025653725.1). NCBI lineage: Bacteria > Pseudomonadati > Pseudomonadota > Gammaproteobacteria > Alteromonadales > Shewanellaceae > Shewanella > Shewanella sp. SM74. Next base: position 98,186 of record NZ_JAKKRZ010000002.1, read on the forward strand.
ACTTCGATGAAGTGCCGCACCAAGAAACCATACCTGCAGACATTGCAGAAAAACTGCTAGTGCCTAAACTGCTCGGCACGACTGAGGGTTAATCGGTAAGGCATTGAGTTAAGATGAATTAACTTAACCCAATGATACAAAGCCTTCGCATAAAAGTACTGAACTAAAGCCAAACTAATATCGAATAAAACCCAACCGAACGAATATCTAACCGAACTATGTCTAACTGAACTTAGGGCCTACCTCTAAGTTCGGTTTCGGTTAATGTTCATCGCTAATGGTTCATCACTGATTGCTAGAAGGTATGTTAGATACTGAATCGAACTTTTTAATAAAGTGACCTGAACAAAACAAAATCAACCGTAAATCCGCTCGCCCTCATTATTTAGCTCAACGGCATAGCATCAGAGATCGATTAACAGCTCACCCAATCTAAACAGCTTCCAGTTACCCGGCTGCATAACGCGCCACTGTTCATTCTCGGTCAATGGGCGAGTCGCAATCACAGTCACCACATCATGGGCGGTAGTTTCCTTATCAAAATCAATCACCACATCGGTATCGATAAGTTTCGCTTTACCAAACGGCGCGCGGCGAGTGATGTAACATAAGTTATTACTGCAATAGCTCATCAAATACTCGCCATCGCTCAATATCATGTTGAACACACCTAAGGCACGGATTTGCTCGGCCAACGTTGCGACGTAATGGAAAACTGCCAACATATCTTCAGGTTTAGTACCGCCAAACTTCTGGGCGACTTGTTCCAAAATCCAGCAGAAAGCAAGTTCGCTATCGGTATCGCCTACGGGTTGATAGCGCGAGACATGAAACTTGGGCAGATAGTCCGTCAATTGACCATTATGGGCATAGGTCCAATAACGTCCCCATAATTCGCGGGTAAAAGGATGAGTATTCTCTAAAGACACACAGCCGCGGTTCGCTTGGCGAATATGGCTTATCACCACTTCACTTTTAATCGGGTAGGATTTGATCAATTTTGCAATATGCGATTCGCTACTCGGGCAAGCATCTTTAAAAGTACGGCTACCTTTCCCCTCGTAAAAAGTAATACCCCAGCCGTCCACGTGGGGACCGGTTACACCACCACGTTGTGCTAATCCCGTAAAACTAAACACAATATCGGTCGGCACATTGGCGCTCATCGCAAGTAACTCGCACATATTTCTCGCCTATCATCAATCAAAAAAACTACTTATTGGCATTGTAACTAGTTGATGACATTTGTGGAATGATCAAAGCTGACAAATAATTTAAACAATTGTTTGAAAAATACTTGTATTAAAATTCTCTTAGGTTTAACTTTTATGCGACACAGGTCTGACCACAAACTATAATTGTGATCGCAATCAATAAAACACTCTATGACCTGTGGTTGGCACTCGGTCATATTTAAGGAGAATTACAGTGACTACCCTACTTTGGATCATCGCCATGATCTTAGTGCTAGGAGCCCTAGCTTACCTTCGGGTATCTTTGCTCACTGCCACTATTACAGCCGCTGTTGTGATGACAGCAGGATGGACACTCGATGTTGTCGGCCCTATCTCTTGGATCGTTTTCCTCGTGATCGCGCTGCCGTTAAATATCAGTGCATTTAGACAAAATGTGATCAGTCGTCCACTGATGAAGGTATATCGCGGCATCATGCCGGAAATGTCTTCAACAGAGAAAGAAGCGATTGAAGCCGGCACCACTTGGTGGGAAGCCGATCTGTTTGCGGGTAACCCGAACTGGAAAAAACTCCATAACTACCCAGTTGCGCGTTTAAGTGCAGACGAACAGGCCTTCCTCGATGGCCCTGTTGAAGAAGTGTGCCGCATGGTGAATCAACACCAAGTGTCACATCAACTTGCCGATCTGCCTGCCGACGTATGGCAATATCTGAAAGATCACGGTTTCTTCGCCATGATCATTAAGAAAAAATACGGCGGTTTAGAATATTCAGCTTATGCCCAATCTCGCGTGTTACAAAAACTGGCGGGGTTAAGCAGTGAGTTGGCTTCAACTGTTGGCGTACCTAACTCTTTAGGCCCTGGAGAGCTGCTGCAACATTACGGCACGCCAGAGCAACAAAACCATTATTTACCGCGTTTAGCCAAAGGCTTAGAAGTCCCCTGTTTTGCACTGACCAGCCCAGAAGCCGGTAGCGATGCAGGCTCGATTCCTGACTTTGGTATTGTGTGTAAAGGCCAATGGGAAGGCGAAGAAGTTCTGGGGATGAAGCTGACTTGGAACAAGCGTTACATCACTTTAGCCCCTGTCGCGACAGTATTAGGCTTAGCCTTTAAACTGCGCGATCCAGAGCATCTCCTTGGCGATAAAGAAGAACTCGGCATCACCTGTGCTTTGATCCCTACCGATGTGGAAGGAGTAGAAACGGGTCGTCGTCACTTCCCGCTCAACTGCATGTTCCAAAACGGTCCGACTCGCGGCAACGAAGTATTCGTACCATTAAGCTTCATCATTGGCGGCCCGAAAATGGCTGGTCAAGGCTGGCGCATGCTGGTGGAATGTTTGTCAGTGGGCCGTGGTATCACACTGCCATCAAACTCAGCTGGCGGCGTGAAAACCGCAGCGCTGGCAACAGGGGCTTATGCTCGCATTCGTCGTCAGTTCAAATTGCCTATCGGTAAGCTTGAAGGTATCGAAGAGCCAATGGCACGCATCGGCGGTAACGCTTATCTGATGGATGCGGTAACCACGTTGACCACTACAGGTATCGACTTAGGTGAAAAACCGTCGGTTATCTCTGCGATTGTAAAATATCACCTGACAGACAGAATGCAGAAATGCGTTATCGATGCCATGGATATTCACGGCGGTAAAGGCGTGTGTCTTGGCCCCAATAACTATTTAGGCCGTGGCTACCAAGCTGCGCCTATCGCAATTACTGTTGAAGGTGCAAACATCCTTACCCGTTCTATGATCATCTACGGCCAAGGCGCAATTCGTTGCCATCCGTATGTACTCGCAGAAATGGAGTCAGCGTTTGATACTGAATCGGGTCAAGGTTTAGCTAACTTCGATGCAGCTATTTTTGGTCACATTGGTTTCGCGACCAGTAACTTCATCCGTAGCTTCTGGTTAGGTCTGACATCAAGCCGTTTCTCTAACGCGCCTTATTCAGATAAAACCAAGCGTTATTATCAACAGATGAACCGTTTCAGTGCCAACCTTGCCCTGCTCTCTGACTTAGCCATGGCAACCTTGGGCGGCAACCTTAAACGTAAAGAACGTATCTCTGCCCGTTTAGGTGACTTACTGAGCCAACTGTATCTGGCATCAGCCACGCTGAAACGCTATGAAGATGAAGGCCGTCAAACCGACGACTTGCCATTAGTACAATGGGCAGTTGAAGATGCGCTATATAAGCTACAAGCTTCTTTAGACGATTTACTGGATAACTTCCCTATGGGCCTTGGTGGCGTATTACGTGTGGTGATGTTCCCATTCGGTCGTCCACTGAAACGCCCAAGCGATGTGTTAGATCATAAAGTTGCTAAGATCATGCAAACACCGTGTGAAAGCCGTAACCGTTTAGGTAAAGGCCAGTTCTGGACTAACTCTGAGCACAATGCTGTGGGGATCCAAGAACAAACACTACTCGACATCATCGCGTCTGAACCGCTACATGACAAAGTCTGTAAAGCCAGTGGTAAACGTCTACCATTTATGTGGTTAGATAAAGTTGCCGCAGAAGGTAAAGCCTTAGGTGTGTTAAGCGATGCCGAAGTACAATTACTAGAAAGAGCGGAAATTGGCCGGATGAAGTCAATCAACGTTGATGACTTTGACCCAGCAGAACTGCGCCCAGAAGTGGTTTCAACCACTTCACAGGAACGTGCTGCGTAATCCACTCAGTAAGATTTAAACCACAAAAAGGAGGCTAATTAGCCTAATGCCGCTCGATTAACTGTGAGCGGCTCTTTTTTTATGGTAGCGCTTTGTAGATAACCTCCCTTGGAAAGAATTTACGCTTTCTCAATAATTCGTTACCCATTTTCCCTCAATACTTAAAGTTTACTTGGCACCGTCCCAAGTGTTCAACTAGAACGCCATACGAACTCATCTTGAACAAAACATAATACATTGATAAAGCTTACTATTAATGATAAGGCACCGTGATGCTCTACCATTATTTTCATTTCCCACTGGACTGATTGTGACGCTCACCGCCAATCATTTAAAAGACAATAAGTCAAAATTGAACATCCTAAATGCAGAATTTAATACTATTGCAGTCAAAGCACGTTAAAGAGAGCTCAAATTATTTAAGATAAATCTAATGTTTGCGGATTTGTACTACAGCTTATTTTACTTGATGTCGCTAGATTGCTCCGTTTTCTTGATTTTTCTCCATAGGTGATGAGGGAAGAGTCATATTTAACAGTGGATATATCAAATAGATCATTTCAGCTTACTGTTCATGCTGTTGTCATCTGCGTCATTAAAGCTAAGCTCATTAGTATTTAGCTCAGTTATCTAAAGGATTTATATGGTTGAACACATTACTGGCATGCTAGCGCTAATTGGAGTGCTATCGTTATTTTGTCAATGGCTTGGCTGGAAACTGCGGTTACCAGCGATTTTACCCTTGTTGCTATGTGGGCTCACTTTAGGCCCTGGGCTTGGATTCCTCAATCCTGATACGATTTTTGGTGATTTGCTTTTTCCGATAATTTCCCTCGGGGTCGCCGTGATTTTATTTGAAGGGGCTTTGACTCTTAACTTCAAAGAAATCAAAGATCATGGTCGTATGGTGACGCATCTTGTGACTATCGGTACCGTGATCACTTGGGCCTGTATCAGTACGGCCACCTTTTATTTACTGGATTTTAGTTGGGAAATTGCATTGCTCTTTGGGGCGCTAGTGGTAGTGACTGGGCCTACCGTTATCGTGCCAATGCTCAGAAGTGTGCGTCCTAAATCCCAGCTGGCGAGTATTTTGCGTTGGGAAGGTATAGTGATTGACCCAATAGGCGCGCTGCTCGCAGTGTTAGTCTTTGAATACATAACCGTTGCCAGCGATCAAACGACGCATGTGCTCTATGCCTTAGGCTCTATGTTGTCCCTCGGATTAGGACTTGGCGCAGTAGCGGGTTATCTAACGGGACAAATCTTAAGACACAACCTATTGCCACACTATCTGCGTAATACCGCCGTTTTGACCTTAATGCTGGGTATCTTTGTCGGCTCGAACCTATTACAAGAAGAATCGGGCTTATTGACTGTGACGGTTATGGGCATTTGGCTTGCGAATATGCGTGGTGTGGATATTGCTGAAATCCTTGAATTTAAAGAAACATTAACCGTTCTGTTGATTTCAGCACTGTTTATTTTACTGGCGGCGCGATTAGATTCTAACGCCATGCTCGGCTTAGGCTGGGGTGGACTGGGTGTTTTAGCTGTGACCATGTTATTGGCACGACCGCTGAGTATTTGGGCTTCTGGTATAGGCACATCTCTGTCGAAAGCGGATAAGTGGTTTTTATGCTGGATTGCCCCTCGAGGCATAGTTGCTGCTGCGGTATCGTCATTGTTTGCGATTAAGTTAGAAGCCAATAATGTGCAGGGCGCAGATGCGATTGTACCCTTAGTGTTTTTAATTATTATCGGCACTGTGGTGGTCCAAAGTTTAACGGCGGGACGTTGGGCGCGATTCCTCGGTGTCAAAGCCGATTCTGCCCAAGGTTTATTGATCTTTGGTGCCTCTAAATTTTCCAGAGAGTTAGCGAAAATTTTAAAAGCCAAAGATGTCAAAGTGCTACTGGCTGATAATAACTGGGATAATATTCGCCTTGCGCGTATGGATAATATTCCAGTGTATTTCGGTAATCCTGTTTCGGAACATGCTGAAACTTATATGGATTTAACTGGAATTGGCCGCGTGTTGATTATTTCACCTTACCGACAGTTAAACCCGTTAGTGAGCTTTCATTTCCAAGACTTTTTTGGTGCTAAAAAAGTTTTTGGTCTTAATAATACCGAAGTTGGCAGTGCGCGCCACCAGCTCTCTGAAAGTTATAAGCAACGTTTATGTTTGTTTGGTGATGCAGTGTCTTATGCCAAGATAGCCAGCCTAATGGCGAAAGGCGCTCAACTTAAAGTAACGAATTTAACCGAAAACTTCAGCTTTGAACATTTTCGTAAACGTTACGGTGAGACGGCAATACCACTGGTTTACCTGACAAAAGAAGGTAAGGTCGTCGTTGTTTCGGGTAATGATACCGTATTTCCGAATGGCATTGAGCTTATCAGTCTATTGCCAATTGAAGCCTTAGAAGAAGCCAAAGTGCAGCAAGCGATTGCAGAGCGAGAAGCACAAGAGAAAACGACAGCAGAGTCATTACAAGCTAAGGAAGATACATTAGTAAAGTACTAATTGAGGTTTACGACTTAACCTAAATTCGGAATAAGAGAATGTAAACTAATGGCCCTCCACGTGATGGATCTTTCGATCCAACAGGAACTATCTCACTCCGAAGGGCCAATACACTAATTAGTTGAAATATTTTGCGATGTCGATGATTTTTTTGCTGTTTCATCACAGAATGGAAGAAAACGCTGTTAACGGATGGAGCACGCTAAGGTCAATATGCTGACCGTGTGACGATCATCATTACCTTCTTAGCACCCAACCATAATCATTTCAAAATTTTTACATTGGCTATTTAGCTCACTTTTACAAATCAGCTTTTCCCCAATTTACTGAGCTACACACGTTTTCTTGAGATAATACCCAGTACTTTAATGCTTCTTTACAGCATATTTCTCCAGCCTTAAAAGTGTGCCAGCGGGCATCAAGTATATGGATTGCATTAGTATAAAAGCATTCTATCCAGACGTTTATCATAGATAAGTTAAATAATCGCCCTCAAATAGAGCACTCCAAACACAGTAGTACGCGCATAGCGTTTTGCTCAATATGATTCTGAGACTCATCGCTATCAATTAAAAGACGCTAACGCTGAAATTAATACTATTACAATGATGGCGCGTTAAACCGATTTCAGATTAATGAGTCTCAGTCATCCAATTTGGGCCTGTGAATATAATTTTCAGAATGCAAAAAGCCGCTAATTGCTTAGCGGCTTTTTGACTAAATATGGCGGAGGAGCAGGGATTTGAACCCTGGGTGGGCTATAAACCCACGCCGGTTTTCAAGACCGGTGCATTAAACCACTCTGCCACCCCTCCGAACGAGGCGCATAATATAAGTAAGTCTGTTGACTGTAAAGCACTAACTCTCAATTATGCGCCAATTGTTGCTATTACACTCAATCCGCTGGATTTTGCTTCACATCGGACATTATGCCTACCCGTGCGGGATCTGGCTTAGTGAAATGTTTGGCAAAGTCGCCCCACTCTTGTTGACTCTTAAGTATATAGCCGGCCACCACTAAGATAGCGCAACATAGGATACCCCAACCAATCGCCACTTCACCAAGACTTGCCCACATAGCGACTAAGCTTGATGCACCAAAGGCAATGCTGATCTGTAAGAAGTTCTGTAATCCTGCGGCTTTAGCAGCATTCTGACTAAACTGCTGTAGCGCGCTGTTCACGACTATCGGGTAAATGGCGCCATTAGCTGCGGCCAAAATCGAGAACGAAATAAGCAGTGGGAAAATCGTGCTCGCGGGATAAATCAGCGTGAACATGATGATCGAAATAACGCAGGCTGCGAAAATCGACAACAAGATATTCAGTGTTTGATGCCCGCCAATGCGTTTTATCAGTAACTTACTCGCATAACCCCCGACAATAAACATGATGGTTTGCGGGATAAAACTTAACCCAATTTCAGTCGCTTGATAACCGTGCATTTCCATCACAATCGGCCACACAGTTAGGTAGGCAAAGAAAGCACCGGAACAGGCACCGAAGATCACGACGTTGCCTAAATAGCGGGTGTTTTTCAAAATTTGCCCATAAGATACAGCTGCATGTTCACTGTGTTTATGTTGACTCTTGCCTGGAACAAAGTACAAGGTCATCAATACCAGCAGAAAAGCGATAACACACAAGGAGATAAAGATTGCACGCCAGCCTAATTCGTTCAGAATATAAGCGCCAAGGATCGGTGCTAATGCAGGTGATAATGCGACCAATGGCATAATGTTGCTGAAAATACCTTGGGCTTTATCGGCATCATATTGTTCAACCACAATAGCTTGCCAAATAACCCCTGCGCTACAGGCGCCAATGGCTTGGAAGAAGCGCGCGGTATTGAGCATTAATATAGAATCACTGTTGGCAATAAACACGCTAGCAATGGCAAATAAAACAAGGCCAAAGATCAGTGCCCAACGTTTGCCGATTTTATTGACTAACGGGCCGTAAAGCAGCTGACCTAAGGCAAGACCCGCAAGGAAACAGGTCAGTGACATCGCCACCTGTGATGGTGTGCTGTTAAATGAGCCTTCAATTGCTTTGAAAGCAGGCAAATACATGTCAGTGGCAATAAAGCCAAGCATGCTCAACATGGCTAAATAGAATAGAAACATAAAGAACTTTATGTTTACAAAGGTGTTACTAGACGTTTTCATAAAATAATCGGGTCAGATTGACTAAAGTGTGCAGTCTAAAGACTTGTTAAATTTATTGGAAACGTTTATTTTTGACTTGTGCTATCAATTATTTTCATTGGAATGGACGTCAGTTATGCTCTCAGAACAAGCGCTAGAACTCATTGATATTGTGGCTCGTGTAGGTAGTTTCACCGCGGCGGCGAATCGGCTACATAAAGTACCCTCTGCCGTGAGCTACGCGGTCAAGCAAATAGAAGAAGAACTCGGCGTCATTCTTTTTGAACGGCATCATCGCAGCGTAACGTTAACCCCTGCGGGTGAACATTTTGTGAAGCAAGCCAGAACCTTGCTCACGCAGATGGACGAGATGAAACGTGGCACTCAGCGTGTGGCAAATGGTTGGCAACCCACCTTGTCCATAGCCCTTGATAATATCGTCCGTGCCGACAGGATCAGCGTATTAATTGCTGACTTTTATCGACACTTCCATGATATTGAATTAATTATTCGTATTGAAGTCTTTAACGGTGTTTGGGAAGCGCTCGCCACGGGTCGCAGTGATATTGCTATTGGCGCGACAACCGCAATTCCAGTCGGTGGCGTTTACCAATATAAAGACATGGGGGATATTGAGTGGGCGTTTCTTGTTAGTAAAAATCATCCCTTGGCCAGTATTGACCGCCCATTAAGTGACGATGAGCTGCGCCCTTTTCCTTCGATTTGTTTAGAAGATACCTCTCGGGAAATTCCAAAACGTATGACTTGGTTACTAGAGAATCAACGCAGGTTAGTCGTACCTGATTGGATCCGTGCCATTAACTGTTTCCGTGAAGGTTTAGGCGTCGGTTATATGCCAGTGCATTTAGCGAGCGTGTTTATTAAGGCGGGTGCGCTCGTTGAAAAACAACTGGAAAATCCAAAGCAGACAAGCCCTTGTTGCTTGGCCTGGAATGCTGACAAGATGTCGCCTGCGCTCGCTTGGGTGCTGGAATATCTTGGCGATACTGAAAAATTGCACAAAGAGTGGCTGGCTTAAGCTTGGTTTAAACTCAATATGTTGATCTAGTCATTGAAATCAGCGTTGAGTGTGATTGTGTACCGTCTGCTTATGTACAGACTAAGTCTTTACCTTCATAGTGGATGAAGACGCAGATACAAGAATCTTATTTTTTATGCTTTGCAGTTAAATTTGAAATAAATAATTGAGTAAAATTTTGAAGATTAACAATTTGTTATTCATGGTTCTATGACTTTCACCCGTATCTCATGTACGGTATCATTGCACCAGTTAAGTTCATTTTAGGATTTTACGGGAACTTAGTGTGCCGTAAAAAATCAAAATGATCAGTTTGGAAATGTGTCAACGGAGATCAACATGACCCAAGAAACCTTATATTCGACGAGTGCGTCAACACTGGAAGTGAACAAACTTCTTAAAAACACTTATATGCTGTTATCGATGACATTGGCCTTCTCTGCCCTGTGTGCGGGTTTGGCAATGGCATTAAATATCAGTCCATTAGTCTCCATTGGTTTATCGATTGGTGGCCTAGTACTGTTGTTTGTCACTTTACGTAAAGCCGAGTCTGCAGCGGGTATCTTCTGGGTGTTTGCCTTTACGGGTATAGAAGGTGCTTCACTGGGCTACATGCTCAATCACTACGCGGGTATGGCAAACGGTCCACAGCTGATCATGCAAGCACTGGGGTTAACGTCAGTGATTTTCGTTGCGTTATCAGCCTATGCAGTGACCACTAAGAAAGATTTCTCTTTCCTACGTGGATTCTTGTTCGCCGGCTTGCTTGTGGTGATCGCCGCCGCTGTGATTAATATTTTTATGGGTAACAGTGTTGCCTTTATGGCAATTAACGCGGGCTTGGCGTTACTGATGACAGGTTTTATCCTGTTTGATACTAGCCGTATCGTCAATGGCGGCGAAACTAACTACATTCGCGCGACTATCTCGTTATACCTAGACTTCTTAAACCTCTTCATCGCGCTGTTGCACCTGATGGGCATAGGCAACGATGACTAATCCTAGTTAGCGATTTTTAGCTTAACTTGCGTTAGAATGGCCCTACTTTTAGGGCCATTTTTATTTTAAATGAGCAAATTTATTATCCAAGTGAACGGGCCCGCTTATGGCACGTCGGCGAGTGTTAACGCCTTACGCTTCTCCCAAGCTGCACTTTTAGCTGGGCATCAGATTATCTGTGTGTTTTTTTATCAAGATGGCGTGTATAACTCCACAGATTTAAGCTTACCCGCCTCCGATGAAAATGATGTGATCAGTGACTGGAAACAGCTGGCGCAATCCCATCAGGTCCCGTTAGTCAATTGCGTTTCTGCAGCGCTACGTCGTGGCATTGTGAGTCAGCAAGATGCCAGCGAGAATGGCCTAAGCCACTGGAATGTGGGCGAGTCATTTATCATGGGCGGTTTAGGTGAGCTAATCACAGGTATTGAATCGGCCGATCGTTTGATCAGTTTTTAACTCTCAGGGCTACTATGAAAAAATTGTGTATTCTATTTCGCTGCTCGCCACATGGTACTGTTCGTGGCCGCGAAGGTTTAGATCTTGCCCTGCTTAGCGCTAGCTTCGAACAAGAAGTGAGTTTAGTGTTTGTTGATGAAGGTGTGTTGCATTTGATTAAAGATCAACAGCCTGAGCTTATTGGTGCTAAAGATTACATCTCCACCTTTAAAGCACTGCCGCTGTATGATATTGGCTCTGTATTTGTCTGTAAGCAATCCTTAGCCGATTACGGCTTAAGCCATGGCTTACTGTCGATCCCAGTGACAGTGGTCAACGATGAAGCCATCGCAGCCCATTTAAACCAAGTGGATGAGGTCTTAGTATTCTAATGATTTTACATCATATTCAAACATCTCCCAGTCGAGATAGCGCGCTGAAACTTTGTTTACGTTACGCCTGTAAGGAAGATGCAATTTTATTATCGAGCGATGGCGTTAACGCGTTACTGCTGCGCCAGTGGGCAATGGCATTATCGCCCTTCAAGTTGATGGTCTTAAAAGACGATGTTGTCGCACGTGGCCTATCCGAACGTTTAAAGAACGTGATGCTTATCGATTACAATGAGTTTGTGGCTCAATCATTACTCCATGACAAGGTGATAACGTGGTAAATCCATTGCAATTTAATGGCGCAGAAATCGCCCGTGACCATCAAGGTTATTTAAAAAATCTTAACGATTGGCAACCCGATATGGCCCTGTTGTTAGCGGCAGAAGAGCAAATTGTACTTACGCCAGCCCATTGGGAAGTGATTAACTTTGTTCGAGATTTCTATCTCGAATATAAAACGAGCCCTGCTATCCGTGTATTAGTTAAAGCCATTGGCCAAGCCTTAGGACCAGACAAAGGCAATTCAAAATACTTATATACCCTATTCCCGATTGGACCTGCGAAACAAGCAACGAAAATCGCGGGCCTGCCCAAACCAGCTAAGTGTATTTAATGGCATAGGGTTAAGTCATCACGTAAACATGACACAAACAAAAAGGCATGTTCCCTTGGGAAACATGCCTTTCTTTTTACTTGAACAAAGTTGATAGGGTTATTTGACGTTTTCTAACACAACCCAGATGGCTTTGCCTACGGTGGCGAGCATTACAGCAAAAAATACTGCAATCACAGCGGTATAGGAAAGCCAACGGAGATAGCGCTGGCCTTTATCCATAGTATTATTTTGTGTTCCATTAGCCTATTTGAGTCAAACCGCCCATGTAAGGACGCAGAACTTCAGGGACTGTGATACTGCCATCAGCATTTTGATAGTTTTCTAAAATAGCCACTAAAGTACGACCTACAGCTAAACCTGAGCCGTTTAACGTATGCAATAGCGCAGGCTTATTGTCTGCTTTCACACGGTAACGCGCTTGCATACGACGGGCTTGGAAATCCTTCATGTTTGAGCAAGAAGAAATCTCACGATAGGTATTTTGTGCTGGTAACCAGACTTCGATATCGTAGGTTTTGCTTGAGCCAAAGCCCATATCGCCAGTACATAAAATCACTGTTCGATACGGTAAACCTAAGCGCTGCAATACAGTTTCAGCATGACCTGTCAGCGCTTCAAGTGCCGCCATTGAATCTTCAGGCTTAACAATTTGCACCATTTCAACTTTATCGAATTGGTGCTGACGGATCAGACCACGGGTATCTTTGCCGTATGAGCCCGCTTCGCTGCGGAAACATGCAGTATGCGCAGTTAACTTTATTGGCAGCTCGTCTTCATCAACAATGCTATCGCGAACTAAGTTAGTTAATGGCACTTCTGCGGTTGGGATAAGGCTCAAGCCTTGGCCTTCTTCAGTCGCAGGTTTAGTGTGGAATAAGTCTTCACCAAACTTAGGTAGCTGGCCTGTGCCGAGTAAGCTTGCCTCGTTTACCAGTAATGGCACATAGGCTTCGGTATAACCGTGCTCTGTGGTATGTAAGTCCAACATGAACTGACCAATGGCGCGGTTTAAGCGGGCGACTTGGCCTTTCATCACGATGAAACGTGAGCCAGTAATTTTAACTGCATTTTTAAAATCTAAGCCGTTTAAGCCTTCACCTAAATCGATATGATCTTTAATCGGGAAATCAAAAGTGCGTGGCGTACCCCAACGTCTCACTTCAACGTTCTCTGTTTCATCGGCACCCATTGGTACTGATTCATCAGGCAGGTTAGGCATAGACATGGCAATGGCATTGACTTCTTCAAGTACGGCGGCCAGTTCAATCTTTTTGGCATCCAACTGTGAACCTAAATCGCCCACTTGCGCCATAATCGCGTCAACATCTTCACCACGGGCTTTAGCTTGGCCAATGGATTTGGAGATGGCATTACGCGACGCTTGTAATTCTTCGGTAGCCACTTGCAGTGACTTACGCTTTTCTTCTAATTGAATGAGATGAGCTATGTCTAAAATAAAGCCACGGGTAGCCAGTCGCTCAGCGGTAACTTCTAATTCGTTGCGCAAAAATTTAGGATCTAACATGTGATATATTCTTAATAGTTAAATGCGAGAAAAAACCAGTTGTTGACCTAAGTACACCATGAATAAACATAGACTTAGATTCAACACCACATTCAAAATCGCCTTCAGCCAATCCCCTTCTTGCATCAGCAACAAGGTTTCATTAGAGAAAGTCGAAAACGTTGTCAAAGCACCTAATAGACCGATACCTATAAGCGCTTTGAGTTCAGGGCTGATATGACTCATTTGCCCCAGAGCGTAAATTACGCCCATAAAAAATGAACCTATAACATTAACCAACAGTGTACCAAAAGGAAAACTGCTGCCAAATACTTGGATCATGAATATTGAAATAAGATAGCGTAAAACTGCTCCAATTGACCCGCCGAAAGCCACTAATAAGATGTTAGTCATATCTTTTGTTCTCACTGGCTTGATCTAACTGGGCTAATTGCGCCAATTTATCTTTGATCCGCTTCTCAAACCCTCGCTCAGTCGGAAAATAAAACTGTGCTGTTTGCAGGGATTCGGGGAAATAATTTTCACCACTGGCATAGGCATTGGCTTCATCGTGGGCATATCGATACCCAGCTCCCATGCCGATGTCTTTCATTAACTGAGTCGGTGCATTGCGTAAATGGTGCGGCACTTCGACTTGCCCTGTTTCGCGAGCTAACGCACGCGCCGCCTTAAATGCGGTATACACAGCGTTGCTCTTCGGCGCACTGGCAAGATAAACAATGGCTTGTGCTATTGCTCTCTCACCTTCGGCGGGGCCAACACGGTGAAAACAATCCCAGGCATTCAGTGCGATTGTCATCGCCGCAGGATCGGCATTGCCCACATCTTCAGAGGCAATCGCCAGTAAGCGCCTTGCCACGTAAAGCGGATCGCCACCGCCTTCTAATATTCGACAAAACCAATACAACGCGGCATCGGGTGCTGATCCGCGAATGGATTTATGTACAGCCGAGATTAAATCGTAAAACTGATCACCGTTCTTATCAAAACCAGCAACTTGGTGCCCCGCCACTTGAATTAACATTTCAGTGGTAAAGGTGCCACCGTCGATGAGCATATCACTCATCAACTCAATAAGATTTAACGCTTTACGGGCATCACCATCACAAAGTTGTGCCAATGTGGTGAGCACATCGGTTGGCATTACAAATCGTCGTAGGCCTAAACCGCGCTCGTTATCGTTTAAGGCTTGAGTCACTATATGGGCGATTTCATCATGGCTTAAGCGCTTGATAAGATAGACCCTTGCCCGCGAGAGTAAGGCATTATTGATTTCAAAAGACGGATTTTCTGTGGTCGCGCCGATAAAGATCACTGTGCCATCTTCAATAAATGGCAGAAAGGCATCCTGCTGACTCTTATTAAATCGGTGGACTTCATCGACAAACAATAGAGTACGTTGGCCACGAGATTCTGCAACTGCTTTTGCTTGCTCAATCGCGGCGCGAATGTCCTTAACGCCAGAGGTGACCGCGGAAATGCGCTCAACGTGAGCATTTGAATAATGTGCGATTAATTCAGCTAAGGTTGTTTTACCTGTGCCCGGCGGTCCCCACAACATCATGGAATGGGCGCGCCCTGCTTCCAATGCTTTGCGTAGTGGTTGGCCCTCACCCAGTAAATGGGCTTGACCTATGTACTCGCTAATCGTTCTTGGCCGCATGCGCGCGGCCAAGGGACGAAAATCGGGCGCAAAATTAAACGATAAACTGCTCACGCGATAGCCTAATGCGCTGCTTTACGACGTTGATCATCAACATCGACGCTGTCTGGGATCACAAAGGTGAACAAGGCTTTGTCTTTATTTGTGATGGCTTGCTGATTGCTTAAATCAAACAGGCTTAAATTACCTTTATCATCGGCAACATTAAAGTTGACTAACTGGGCATTTTTGAAACAAACATTAACGGACAATATGCCCGAATCAATCGCCTTAGGTTTGATCTCATAGCAATCTTGTTTCTTGGACACTGAATACTGTGACCAAGTCGCATCGTCGCGGTGGACGAGCAATGCGATGGGAGATGCATTGATTGCTTCAGCAAAATCCATGATGACCACCTCTTCGGCGAAAGGATTGTAGATCCACAAATCTTTACCATCAGCGACAATCTGTGATTCATCGGGCTGGGTTAAATGCCAATAAAATTGATTCGGATACGCCAAGGCAAAAATGCCTGACCCCGTTTGAATAACCTTTTTATTAACGTCTGTTACGGTTTGTTTGAAATCGGCTTTTAGTGACGCGGTACCAATCAATTTTTCCCTGAGCTGCTGCGCATCATCGGCAAACACAGCCGCGCTAAATAGCAAAGGTGAAGCTAACAACACAGCGCATAATCGTTTTTTCATTTTATTCCTTACCCTGTAAACCCTTGGGTGTATCAAAGCTACGCCTTAGCGCGGCTTAATAATGTTTTGGTGCTGGCGGCGCTAAGACTTCACGGTTACCGTTGTGGCCTTGAGCAGAAACAATACCTTGTGCTTCCATCTGTTCAATAATGCGTGCTGCACGGTTATAACCAATCTTAAATTTACGCTGTACGCTTGAAATCGAGCCGCGACGAGTTTCAGTCACAAAGGCAACTGCTTCATCGTATAACGGATCGTATTCTTCGTCTGATTCAGCGGTTTCACCAGGCAATAATACTTGTTCACCATCACTGGCACCGTTGAGGATTTCTTCGATATATTGCGGTTTGCCACGGGCGCACCAGTCGGCAACGACACGGTGAACTTCATGATCATCAACGAACGCACCATGAACACGATTCGGTACCGCGGTACCCGGTGGCAAAAATAACATGTCACCCATACCAAGCAAGGTTTCAGCACCCTGTTGGTCTAAAATGGTGCGCGAATCGATACGAGATGACACTTGGAACGCCATACGTGTGGGAATGTTGGCCTTAATCAAACCTGTGATCACATCCACTGACGGTCTTTGGGTTGCCAGGATCAAATGTATCCCTGCCGCCCGGGCCTTTTGCGCGATACGGGCAATCAACTCTTCAACTTTTTTACCAACAATCATCATCATGTCAGCAAATTCATCGACCACGACAACAATCGATGGGAGCTTATCTAACGCAGGCGCTTCTGGCTCCATGCTGTCAGAAGACTTCCACATAGGATCTAAAATCACTTCGCCATTGGCCTTAGCCTCGGCAATTTTAGCGTTATAGCCCTTGATATTACGTACGCCCATCATAGACATCAGCTTATAGCGACGTTCCATCTCGCCGACACACCAACGCAGCGCATTGGCAGCTTCTTTCATGTCGGTAACGACCTCACATAGCAAATGCGGAATACCTTCATAGACAGACAATTCCAACATTTTGGGGTCGATCATGATAAAGCGTACATCTTCTGGGCCAGACTTATACAGTAAGCTGGTGATCATCACGTTTACACCCACAGACTTACCAGAGCCTGTAGTACCGGCTACCAATAAATGTGGCATTTTACCAAGATCAACAACAACGGGGTCACCAGCAATATCTTGGCCTAACACCATAGTTAAGTTGGATTTACTCTCAGTAAAGGCGGCACAATCTAACACATCGCGCATAAACACGGTTTCGCGGAATTTATTGGGCAATTCGAGTCCGACATAAGCCTTGCCCGGAATAACTTCAACCACACGCACACTTTCAGCCAGTAATGAACGAGCTAAATCCTTTGATAGATTAGAGATTTTTGACGCTTTAACGCCCGGCGCTAATTCTAATTCAAAGCGTGTGATCACAGGACCTGGATACACACCCACTACATTGGCGATGATGTTGAAATCGGCCAATTTAAGCTCAACAAGGCGAGCGACTTGATCCAATTCCTCTGGGCTGATCGGATTCTTCTTACGATCAGGTATGTCGAGCAAGTTAATGCTCGGCAGAGGATCCATCGGTTTTTTCGGCGCGGGTTTGTCTTCTTGTCCTGGCAACACCACAATGCCATCGACAATTTTAGCTTTTTGATCTTGCTTATTACGCTGCGCTTGATTCACTGCACCTGTTGACACTTTGGTATCAAAATCAATGACGTCATCATCGCTAAAACCTAGATTTTCATCGTCTTCATCTTCTGTAAATGCTTGACTGCTAAACACTGGCTCATTGTCATCATGATCGAATGAATGCGAATTAAAATCGGCACTATCTTGCTCATCGGCATTTGAATGCTGAGGTTCAGCTAACCAAGGTGGCGCTTCAAAATTGCCATGGGCGGCCAAATCATCATTATCGATTTGTGGCTCAACCCGTTGTACGCTCTTACTTTTGCTGCCATTCAAGCTCAGAATTTTTGCAAGCGCCGATAGTTTGTTTTTGGGCGACGAATTATTCTCAGTTTCAGTAATAATACCTTCTGGTTCAATGACCGTATCATCAGTGGCAGCATATAGCGTTGGGGTTATCTCAGCTCTACGACCAATATGACGCTCACGCACCTTAGGCTTTTCAACTATGGGGGGCTTTTCTAGCACGTACTGGGATTCACGGCGCTGTTTAAATTTATCCACCACGGACATAAAACCACGGGTATCCTCGGTTTCATGCTCACGCTTCATCGCTTGCGGCAATAATTTTAACTTTTTATAAATCCAAATAGAGACTAAGCCGATTTTCTCGACCACAGTCAACCAGCTAATCCCAGTCAACAGCGTAAAGCCTGAGCCCAAGAAACACAGCAGTAATAAGGTAGTGCCGAGTTTATTAAAATACGGCAACATGGCTTGGCCTATGACATCACCCGCCACTCCGCCTGCCGAAAACTCGTAGATGTTGTTGGCATTCATACTCGCCAAAGCAGAAAATCCTAGAATGATCAGTAAAAATCCAATCAATCTCAGGGCCACTGAAAAGTAATCAATTTCAAGTAAATGATGGGCACGTTTGAACAATAACCAACCTGTCGATGCGACAATGATTGGCATGATATAAGCCGTAACGCCGAAGAAATATAACAGAATATCGGCAATCCAAGCCCCTACTGCTCCGGTCCAGTTTTTAATATCGCCTTGAAAATGCGACTGACTCCAACCAGGATCAGACGGACTAAAACTCGTCAATGCGAGCAAAATATAAGTGGCGAGAACACAACAAATGATGAGTCCGCCTTCCAGCAGACGTTGCAGGCCAGTGAGCGTGCGTACACTATTTCCTTGAGACAAACGACGTAATCCATAAAAGTGAAAACAGGTGGGCTAACGATACCAGAATCCCATTAAATGTGGAGCACATTAGCCTGTTTTTCTATACAGAATTGGTCATGATTGGCAAAATTTAGTCTATTGAGGTGTTTTAGTGTGCTTTTGGGGAGGAATGAGTTATTACACAAACACTTCCGTTAACAAATTTGTTTAAAAATGCCACAAAAAGAAGCCCCTAAGTTAGCAAACTTAAGGGCAATACAAGGCTAATAGCAATAAGCGTTAAATGAGATGGATATATCGACGTTACTGATAAATAAGGGGCCTAAGCCCCTTATTGTAAAACCAAACAATCAGGGTAATTTAGATATCTGAGAGTAGATGATTTATCGCTACACGACTGGTGTGCTTAACTTCTTCCATCACAACATAAGTACGCGTGTCGGAAACAGAAGGTAATTTCAATAAAGTTTCACCTAACAAGCGACGATAAGCCGACATATCTGAAACACGAGTTTTCAGTAAGTAGTCAAAATCGCCTGAAACCAGATGACATTCTTGAATATCATCGAGTAGTTGCACTGCGCGGTTAAACTTATCAAACACTTCGGGAGTATCACGGCTTAATGTGATTTCCACGAATACCAGTAGGGATGCACCCAAGAAATGAGGATTCACCAATGCGGTATAGCCATTGATGTAACCTTGCTTTTCGAGACGTTTTACTCTTTCTAAACACGGAGTTGGACTTAGTCCGACTCTTTTTGACAATTCCACATTTGAAATGCGGCCATCAAGTTGTAGTTCATTAAGAATGTTGCGATCGATGCGATCCAAGTCTTTTACAGGACTCTTTTTATTATATGCCATTTATTTAACCTTGCTTTATCACTAAAACAACATTTTATTCTACGTATGCCGAAAGTTCAGCAGCATAAACTGCGTCGCCGATACTATACTAGATATCCCTGAATTAATCACGTTCAGGTCACGATAAAATAACAATTATGCCCATTAAAAGTGGGATTTCAGGCAATTGAGGCTCAAAGATGATTATTGGTGTTCCCAAGGAAATTAAAAACCACGAATATCGTGTCGGTATGGTTCCTTCTAGTGTTCGCGAGTTGGCGATCAAAGGTCACGACGTTTTTGTTGAAACAAATGCAGGCATAGGTATTGGTTTTTCAGATCAAGATTATATTGATGCTGGCGCCACAATTTTAGCGACTGCTGCTGAAGTTTTTGCTAAAGCGCAGATGATTGTAAAAGTAAAAGAGCCTCAAGCAGTTGAACGCGCTATGTTGCGTCACGATCAGATTTTATTTACTTATCTGCATCTTGCTCCAGATTTACCGCAAACTGAAGATTTAATCAAAAGTGGTGCCGTATGTATCGCTTACGAAACTGTGACAGACGATCGTGGTGGCCTGCCTTTGCTTGCTCCTATGTCTGAAGTCGCTGGTCGTATGTCAATCCAAGCTGGCGCTATGGCATTAGAGAAATCTTCTGGTGGCCGCGGTATGTTGCTGGGCGGCGTACCGGGGGTTGAGCCTGCTAAAGTCGTCATTATTGGCGGCGGTATGGTTGGTACTAATGCAGCACAAGTAGCAGTTGGCATGGGTGCTGATGTTGTTGTGCTTGATCGCAGTATTGATGCTCTACGTCGTTTAAATGTGCAATTCGGTTCTGCTGTAAAAGCCATTTACTCAACTGCGGATGCAATTGAACGTCATGTTATTGAGGCCGATCTTGTGATCGGTGGTGTACTAATTCCTGGTGCTGCGGCGCCAAAATTAGTTACTCGTAGCATGATTTCACGTATGAAGCCTGGCAGCGCTATCGTTGACGTGGCGATCGATCAAGGCGGTTGTGTTGAAACTTCACATGCCACTACTCACCAAGATCCGACCTATATCGTTGATGATGTTGTGCATTACTGTGTTGCAAATATGCCTGGTGCGGTCGCTCGCACTTCAACATTTGCGCTTAACAATGCAACCTTACCGTACATTCTCAAGTTAGCAAATTTAGGCTATAAAGAAGCGCTGTTGCAAGACAAGCATTTTCTTAATGGCTTAAACGTCATGCACGGTAAAGTGGTGTGTAAGGAAGTGGCTCACGCCCTAAACTTAGCGTTCACATCTCCTGCGACACTATTAGTATAAGCTTTTAATTAACTTAACTTTTTATGTGGATTTAAGCTGACTTTACTTAGTATATAATTCAAATCGGTCTCGATACTATTGAGGCCGATTTTTTTATTGGGTAGAAATAGGCTTCACTACGATCGCACCACCATATTTATACAAGCTCATCCCGTGCTTCACACTTAAGCTATTTATTTTTTCACAGTAAAGTAAAACTGACACTCTCCATACCAAAACGGATGGACTCGATTAGTGCAATCTAAAAGAATCGCCCTCCAACACTTTACCCCCACAGGTAAATTCCCTACAATCCTTGCAATTTGCTAAAGGCACGGAGATAAAAATGAGCCAAGTCAGACATTGTAACTTATTGATTTTGGGTTCAGGCCCAGCAGGATATACCGCAGCCGTTTATGCTGCGCGTGCGAATTTAAAACCTGTGATGATCACAGGTATGCAGCAAGGCGGTCAATTAACCACGACGACTGAAGTTGAAAACTGGCCTGGTGACGCGGACGACTTAACGGGTCCAGCCTTGATGGAACGTATGCAGAAGCATGCTGAAAAGTTCGATACTGAAATCTTGTTCGATCATATCAACGAAGTGACCCTTACCGAGCGCCCTTTCCGTTTGAAAGGCGATAACGGCGAGTACACCTGTGATGCGCTGATCATCGCAACTGGCGCTTCTGCCCGTTACTTAGGGTTAGAGTCAGAAGAAGCTTTCAAAGGTCGCGGTGTATCAGCCTGTGCAACCTGTGATGGCTTCTTCTATCGCAATCAAAAAGTCGCAGTGATCGGTGGCGGCAATACCGCCGTTGAAGAAGCATTGTATTTAAGCAATATTGCTGCTGAAGTTCACCTCATCCATCGCCGTGACACCTTCCGCTCAGAAAAAATCTTGATCGACCGTCTGATGGACAAAGTCGCCAATGGCAACATCATCCTTCACTTAGATCAAACCATGGATGAAGTGGTTGGTGATGCCATGGGTGTGACAGGTCTGAAGATGAAGAGCACTAAAGATGGCTCGATCACTGACTTAGCCGTTGCTGGTGTGTTCGTCGCTATTGGTCACAGCCCTAATACCGGTATTTTTGAAGGCCAGTTGGAAATGAACCACGGTTATTTAAAAGTTCAGAGTGGCTTGCAAGGTAACGCCACGCAAACCAGTATCGAAGGTGTTTATGCCTGTGGTGATGTGATGGACCAACATTATCGTCAAGCCATTACTTCTGCTGGCACCGGCTGTATGGCTGCACTCGATGCAGAGCGTTATTTAGACGCTAAGAAGTAACTAGACTCGATTTTTCAACGAATAGCAGGTTTAGCCTGCTATTTTTTTAGGTCAAAATCGTTAAGCAATAGCAAAATTTTTGCGGGCTTACCAGTAAGTACTGTTCACGCGCGCACGTGTCTTTCCTTCACGATTCTTAATCTTGTACCAGTTAGATGGGCGCTTATAAGTGTTTAGGTAAATAACATCATTAGGTTAAGTCAAAAATGGCGCACAAAAAAAGGGACCAAATGGTCCCTTCTCTACAGCAACAAACTAATTTCTTAGTTTAACGCTTCTTTTGCTTTTTCAACTAAAGTTGCAAATACAACTTTGTCGAATACAGCGATGTCAGCCAAAATCTTACGATCGATTTCGATAGACGCCTTTTTCAGACCGTTGATGAAACGGCTGTAAGACAGACCATTTTGACGAGCAGCAGCATTAATACGTGCAATCCAAAGTTGACGGAATTGACGTTTTTTCTGACGACGGTCACGGTAAGCATATTGACCAGCTTTAGTTACTGCTTGAACAGCAACACGGTAAGTACGGCTACGAGCGCCATAATAACCTTTAGCTAGTTTTAAAACTTTCTTGTGACGAGCACGAGCGGTTACACCACGCTTAACTCTTGGCATTTTCTAATCTCCTAAATTAAGCGTAAGGTAATTGACGCGCGATTGCTGGAACGTCAGCTTTTGATACTAAACATTTGGCACGTAAGTGACGTTTACGTTTAGTGCTTTTTTTCGTCAAAATGTGACGTAAGTGTGCTTGCTTGCGCTTGAAACCATTAGCGGTTTTCTTAAAACGCTTCGCTACACCCTTGTCTGTTTTCATTTTAGGCATTTCTAAAACTCCGCATTGGGATGTTTAATAAAAAGCAAGGCGAGCAAAGGCCATAGACCTTTGCTACTTTAAGTTTTGCCCTACTTATTTCTTTTTAGGCGCTAGCACCATAATTGCTTGTCGGCCTTCCATTTTCGGGAAAGATTCAACAACCGCATACTCGTCCAAATCAGCCTTGATACGGTTCAATAGATCCATACCCAGGTTTTGGTGTGCCATTTCGCGACCTCGGAAACGAAGCGTAATCTTCGCTTTGTCCCCGTCTTCCAGAAAACGTATCAGGTTGCGTAGTTTTACCTGATAGTCGTTTTCGTCAGTTCCAGGACGGAATTTAATTTCCTTGACCTGAACCTGCTTTTGCTTCTTCTTTTGTTCCTTGGCTGACTTAGCCTTATCAAAAAGGAACTTACCGTAGTCCATAATGCGACATACTGGAGGTTCAGCATTTGGGCTGATTTCTACTAGGTCTACACCTGCTTCATCTGCCAAATTCTGAGCATCTCTGATGCTTACCACACCAATAGCTTCACCATCAATGCCTGTTAAGCGTACTTCTGGTACACCTGTGATTTCTTCATTGATTCTATTAGGGGCCGGCTGACGCCCTGCTGTTTTTTTGATCTTTATGACCTATTCCTCCAACAATTTGAGACTACGGAGCGAAATCTGTTGATGGATTTTAGTGGCGAAATCTTCAAGTCGCATCTTACCTAAATCGATACCATCACGGGTACGCACCGCTACTTCCTTATTTTCCATTTCTTGATCGCCAACGACCAACAAATAAGGGACACGCCTTAAGGTGTGCTCGCGTATTTTAAAGCCTATTTTCTCATTCCTCAAGTCAAAAGACGCTCGAATACCTTGTTCTTTGAAGAATTTTACGACTTCTTCAACATAATCAGCCTGTTTATCAGTGATATTCATCACGACAACTTGCATTGGGGCTAACCAAGTTGGGAAACGTCCTGCATATTCTTCTATCAAGATACCCAAAAATCGTTCCAAAGAGCCTAAAATAGCACGATGGATCATCACTGGGGTCTGACGGCTGTTATCTTCGGCAACGTAAGTTGCACCAAGACGGCTTGGCAACGCATAATCGAGCTGCACAGTACCACATTGCCACGCTCGGTCCAAACAATCGTGTAAAGTAAATTCGATTTTTGGTCCGTAGAAGGCGCCTTCGCCTGGCAAAATAGTGAATTCAATATTATTGGCACGCAGAGCTTGCTTAAGTGCTTCTTCCGCTCTGTCCCACATCGCATCGTCACCGATACGTTTCTCTGGGCGAGTCGACAGTTTTACTACGATATTTTCAAAGCCGAAGGTAGCGTAAGTATCGTAAACCATCTGGATACAGGCACTCACTTCCTCTTGAACTTGGCTGTCAGTACAGAAAATATGGGCGTCATCTTGCGTAAAGCCACGTACACGCATTAATCCGTGTAACGAGCCTGAAGGTTCATTACGGTGACAGCAACCAAATTCAGCCATACGCAATGGCAGATCACGGTAAGATTTCAACCCTTGGTTGAAGATCTGCACGTGGCCTGGGCAGTTCATTGGTTTGATGGCGTATTCGCGGTTTTCGCTGCTGGTCGTGAACATGGCTTCTGAGTATTTATCCCAGTGACCAGAACGTTCCCACAACACGCGGTCCATCATTAATGGGCCTTTCACTTCTTGGTAAGTGTATTGGTTTAGCTTACGGCGAATGAATCTTTCTAATTCGAGGAAGATGCTCCAACCGTCGTTATGCCAAAACACCATACCCGGTGCTTCTTCTTGCATGTGATACAAGTCGAGCTGCTTACCGATTTTACGGTGGTCACGCTTAGCCGCTTCTTCAAGACGGGTTAAGTGTGTGCTCAAGGCTTTTTTGTCGGCCCAAGCGGTACCATAGATACGTTGCAACATCTTGTTTTCTGAGTTGCCACGCCAATAAGCGCCGGCAATGCTCATTAATTTAAAATGCTGGCAGAAACGCATGTTAGGTACGTGCGGTCCACGACACATGTCAGTGTATTCTTCGTGATGATACAGCGCAGGCGTCGCGTCTTTGCTGATGTTCTCATCCAGAATGGCAATCTTATAATCTTCACCGCGCGCAGCGAATGTATCACGGGCTTCTTGCCAACTAACGACACGTTTTACTACGTCATAGTTGGTTTTTGCCAGTTGAAGCATACGCTTTTCTAATGCGTCGATGTCATCTTGAGTCAACTTGTGCTCAAGGTCGATATCATAGTAGAAGCCATTATCGATAACAGGACCAATCGCCATCTTGGTTTCTGGCCACATTTGCTTAATCGCGTGACCTAATAAATGCGCGCAAGAATGGCGAAGAATTTCAACACCTTCTTCGTCTTTGGCGGTAATGATTGATAGCTCAGCATCGGTTTCAATGAGATCGCAAGCATCTTTTAATTCGCCATTAACGCGGCCAGCGATACAAGCTTTCGCTAAACCAGGGCCAATATCGGCGGCAACATCGAGGGTCGATACAGCATGAGCAAACTCGCGTTTGCTACCATCGGGAAGTGTAATTACAGGCATGAAATGTCCTTTCCAGTGGTGACCCACACGTAGGGCCACTTGGTTTTAGTTAATGTAAGAGAAATGCTCGCTAGGTTAAGACAGTACAGGAGTCTTAGCCGCCTTGCGTAGCAGGGCGTTTATTCTAAGGGATTGTAGCTAAAAGGCGCAAGCATATTGACCAGAATTGGGATTGGAAACAAAAAGCAAATTCATGATTTTGCAGTGTCTTGGTAACTTCTTGGTCATCTAACTCCCCTATTCTAGCGCCAGTTTATTGGGCATCACTGAAAACATGACAAGGGAGTTGATATGTTGAACTGCATTCTACTGGCCGTAACACTCACGCACACTGCAACCGCTTTACCTGAGCCGCAGGTGAAAATCACAAGCAAATCTTTGATTGATACTCAAGTGTTACTCATTGATATTAAAAGTGAACTTGAGCAACAGATGCAGCGTTTAACGCTGGATATTACCCAAGATGCCCGCGATGGCGTGTTACACAGCAGTGAAATGGAGGGGTTAGTGACGGTAAAGGACTAGTTTTTAGAAGAGATAATGATCCAACAAGAAAATATTTAACCAGAAGGTCTATCATGCTGCGTTTTGAGACCGACTTCATCTAAGTCAGTGCACTGCACTCTGCTGTATACTCAAATAGGAAGCACATAAAGCGCACTCAGGTTTCGAATATCGACAAAGCGCAGACAATATAAGCGTACGAAGTATGAGATGCGTTGATTGAGCAGAGCGATTCGCTCTATTGGCGATAAGGAGTTGCACCATGAGAGTCATGAACAAAGTTATTGCTTGTCCCCACTGCGGGCACCATCAAGATATCAGTATCGATGCCAGCTGTGGAGACCAAGATTATTACGATGACTGCCGAATTTGTTGTAATCCGATTCACTTACGCTTACACATCGATGAATCGAGACGAACGGTTGAGCTGTATATCGATTCAGACGACGAGCAAATCTATTAAACGAGATTGCACTACACGCTGCGATGTCACAAAACTAACGTGCTTGTTCGTTAAAACGCCTGGCCAGCACGCGCTCGACTGTGTCGACGATAATTTGTGTTTGGCTGTCGATCTCAATATTGAGTTCATCACCCACTTTATACTGACTTAAATTGGTCAGTTTTAAAGTTTCAGGAATTAAGTGCAACTTAAAGCCGGAGTCACTCACCTCGCCTACCGTTAAGCTGCAGCCGTTAACGCCAACAAAACCTTTATAAAAAATGTAATCCATCCATTTAGGCTCAATGCCCAGTGTCAGATCATAATGCTGTTCTGTATGGCTAATATCAACGATTTTAGCCTTGGTATGAATATGGCCAGAGAGAATGTGGCCACCAATCTCACTACCAAAAGTTAACGAGCGCTCAACATTAACGCTTTGACCTATAGACAAATTAGCCAGATTCGTCAGTCGCAAGGTCTCTTCCACTACGTCGAAAAATACCCTATCATCGACTACCTGAGTCACAGTAAGACATACCCCGTTATTTGCCACACTTGCACCAATCGCAAGTCCCTCATGCAAATCAGGTTCGAACGCTACCTCAAGGGTATTTAGGCCATCTTTCTTATGTATTGCAACCACCTCGCAGGTGGCTTGAACTATACCTGTAAACATTTTCTGCTCGCTTAATCGTTAAAGGCTGTATTTATGAATAATTCAGGCTATCAAGCCAAACGTTTAATCCAATTGGCGCTGCCAGTACTGATAGCTCAGGTCACTCAGACCATGATGGGCTTTATTGATACCGTTATGGCGGGCCGTGTTAGCGCGGTTGATATGGCCGCTGTTGCGGTCGGCACTAGCCTTTGGTTACCCGCTATTCTGTTCGTCCAAGGTTTACTGATGGCTTTTACGCCTTTATTTGCCCACTACAATGGAGCGAATAATCAAAAAGCCATCCAACCTTTGGCCTTTCAAGGTGCCTATCTTGCCATCATTGGCGGCATTGGCGTGATGGTTTTCCTCGCATCTGCGCCCTTTGTGCTTAGCCATATGGATTTAGAACCCGAATTATACCGCTTAACCATAGGATATCTCGACGGTATTTTATGGGGCGCACCCGCATTTGTGCTTTATCAAGTGCTACGTGGCTGCAGTGAAGGTATATCCTATACCTTACCGACCATGGTCATTGGTTTTGTCGGTCTAGCCGTAAATATCCCCGCTAACTATATTTTTATTTATGGACACTTTGGCGTACCGGCCATGGGCGGCGCAGGCTGTGGTATCGCCACTGCTCTCGTATTCTGGGCCATGCTAGTTGCCATGACCATTTACATGCAGTTACATAAAAAATTCGCGGCTTTAGCTCCCTTCAGTAAATTTCATCGTCCAGACTTTGAAACTATGAAGAAAATGACCAAACTCGGCATGCCGATAGCAATGGCGCTGTTTTTTGAAGTGAGTTTATTTGCCATCATAGCGCTATTACTCGCGCCACTTGGCGCAACAGTGGTCGCAAGTCACCAGATTGCGCTCAACTTTTCTGCCATCGTATTTATGCTGCCGTTATCTATCGGTATCGCGGTATCGATTCGGATTGGTTATTACTTAGGCCGTGATCGCGCTGATATTTCCGCGGTGGTCACTAAAGTGGGCTTATGGCTGGCACTATCCCTTGCTCTAACGACAGCGGTTTTGACCGTCTTATTTAGATTCCAAATTGCGAAACTTTATAATGGTGATCCTGAAGTGGTTGCCTTAGCCGGCAGCTTGATGTTGATGGCAGCCCTGTATCAATTATCTGATTCAGTTCAAGTGGTCGCAGCGGGTGCTCTTCGCGGTTATAAAGATACACGCAGCGCCTTTTATATCACGCTGTTTTCCTACTGGGGGATTGGTATGTCACTCGGTTATACCTTAGCTTATACGGACCATATCGTTCCCGCGATGGGCGCCCATGGATTCTGGGCAGGATTGATTGCGGGCTTGACCTCAGCAGCGCTGTTATTTTTCATTCGTCTGCGTTACATCCAAAAGCATGGCGTGCATTTGAGCCTTATTGAAGGTGACAGTGTTCACCATTGATTGCATTAATGGCGAGCGACAGTGCTCGCCTTTTGGTTTATCAGTTTGATTTCGATGCATTCTCTGAAGTAAAGCGAATAAGAAATTGCGGTTTTATCAGCGGCGTTGTTGAAACACTGGGCAAGTTGCACAGCAATTCACCATTTGACGACAAATTTGTTTTTTTTGCTTGCCAGCCCTGCGCTATGCCCCTAATATAGCGCTCGTTCCAAGGCGCAACGCTTTTGAATAGCTTGTTAAATTTTGCGATGCACCCGTAGCTCAGTTGGTTAGAGCACTACCTTGACATGGTAGGGGTCGGTGGTTCGAGTCCACTCGGGTGTACCACTCTCTTCAAAGAGTCTAAATTTGAAATTCAAACAGTGCACCCGTAGCTCAGTTGGTTAGAGCACTACCTTGACATGGTAGGGGTCGGTGGTTCGAGTCCACTCGGGTGTACCATTTCTTATTATGTATTTCATTAATCCCCCTCTGCTTATCAAGCTAAATACAATTAATCTGCCTTTTAAAGCAGGTGTTTATGGTTTTCACTGCCTTTATCTTTTGATTTAAAATTCATTCCCAAATATCTCAAAGTTCAAAATCCAAAGTAATATCCTGTGCTAAATCAAATATTCGCAGTGGTATTTCTGCGCCCTCTCCAATCCTTTTAAACGAGCGACCTAAAAATTTCTGACTAAGTACGGCATCGAACAGACACTCGAAGGTTAAGATCACAGAATAATGCATTCAAAGTCTGTTCGTTGAAAATAGCGTTCAGACAATCATCTGCAATTATCATCACCGCTCAATAGTGAGCGATCCTATCTGCATTTAGCGAGGAAATCCCAATGTCGAATGAAGGTTATCATGAACCCATTACTGAACTCACAGATAAAACCAAGGACATGCACCGTGCACTTACATCACTGATGGAAGAGCTTGAAGCAATAGACTGGTATAACCAAAGAGTTGATGCGTGCAAAAATAATGAGTTGAGAGAGATACTCATACATAATCGAGATGAAGAAAAAGAACATGCTGCAATGCTACAAGAATGGATAAGGAGACAAGATCCGAGCTTTGATAAACAGCTAAAACATTACCTTTTTACAGATACGCCTGTTGCTCACACAGCTATTGTTCACAAATAAGTATTCAATCTGGCTGTTTGAGTAAGCCATTTTCGTGAGCAAACGCCTTTAGTCACTAAGCTGCCGTTCTTATAATACAAACCTCTGTATGTGTTATTGCACCATTTAGCTCATCTCATACAACCTTGCTGAATACTAGCGTGCAAACTGTAATGCTTCGGACTTAGTGACTTTCATTTTTAGCGTGAAGGACTTCACCTAATGCTACCTTAACGAAATATCTTGCGTGTAAACCATATCTCGCGTGTAAATCTTAGGCGTACAGGACCTTTCAATCTCAGTATGGCGAGCACTGCCGTGCAAGAAAAACGAGCGATGTCAGCCATTTTTAAACGACTAAAAACATCACTCACTATTTTTAGCTACCTACGGCAATTAGAAATGACGACTCAATATTGAGGTCATACATGACTTAGGCTTTATCACTCAAATTTTACCGAGTAGAAGGAGTATAACGAGGATCAATACTACCAAACCTAATCCACCGCTCGGGCCGTACCCCCAGCTCTTACTGTGTGGCCAAGTCGGAGCCACACCGATCAGCATCAGAATCAAAACCACTAATAATATTGTTCCTATACTCATGAGAGTCTCCTAGACATTATGGATATAACTCGAACTAGAAATCTTAATCAATATGACTAAGATCCTTTTAAATACCCACATTAAGCTGCCAAACTTTATGCTTAAGGTGCTTACTTAATTGTAAAAGCCGCTGACATCAACTGTGTTTGTCGGCATCCTTAGCCGCTTCTTTTACATTACCAATTGCTTTTTGAGTTTTACCTTTTATCTGTTTCTGAACCCCTTTCATCTGCTGTTTCGGGTTGCCAACGATCTCACCAATTTTTTGCTGCACTTTGCCTGCTGCGTCTTTTATTGAACCTTCTATCTGGTCTTTGTTCATGGTCAATTTCCTTTTGTTGTTGATATAACATCTAAATAATAATGAGCGCTAACAATCAGCTATGAGCTATTGTTCATTTTTAGTAAATAGCGTTTAGTAAACATTTAAATATTTTTAGTAAAAATCTTAGTTGGTAAATATCAGTAAAGCGACATAGAAATTAGGCTAAAATTAATTCCGCGGTGTTTTCATAAAATTGTGTGACTGGCTCCACATCAATCATACCGTGTCAACTTAGGTATTAATGCTACAATATGACATTGGTTTAAATAGGAAAATATTTTGTAGCAATCTTGAATTTTATCTTAAGTATAAATTGTGGCGATCATTTTATTTACTGAAATTTAGTATTAACCATGACTGAATTCCATTATTTAATTACCTAGTGATTTTCCAACTAAACGACATCCTAATGATGAGCCACAACATCAAAATAAATAACATAAAATATCTTATTAAGATAAAGCTTACCCATTAAAGGCATATCAATCTAAACTCTGTATCCAATTTATAATTTATCTAAAAGTGTGTCTGTGCGATAACGTACACATTATAAATATTTTAATCCGCAATTTAACTTAAAACACAATGAAACATCAGCTGATACCTAATGTAGCTACATTTTGGTATGTCATCGATGCCATTAAAAATATGTATATGAGTGTTCAGTGGATAAACTCAGAAGGAACTAAGAGGTATAACGCTAAAACGTTAAAATGGTCTAGAGGTGTTCATATCCTCTTGTAGAGCTTAAAAAAACACAGCTGGTAGTCTAAGGTTTTTAGCACCAACTAGCCTCTACTGCTGATTTTTTCAATAATGCTTCTATATTCACAAGAAGAACACGATAACCTACGTTACCATAAAATATTTGTCTACCTTCGTCGATAATAAAGCTTGGACTGCCTTGTAGATTTTGTTGTGTTGACTTTTGATAGTTGCTCATTAATGCGGCTATAGCTGAACCATCATGAACGCTTGAGATGATTATTTTCTGTTCCAGCCCATAGAAATCAACCAGATCATAAAGTATTTCAAGCTTACCAATATCCAATGCGTCGATAAAAAATGCACTCCGAAATTTCAATGCCATATCGATACTGGTGTTTTTGTCATAGATAAGTTCAATGGCTTTAAGCACTAAATGAGCATTGGCCGACGTTGTCGGTCTGACTTCTGTCCATATTTTTGAGTTTGTGGGAACGTCATCACGGATAGATGCAGATTTATGTACATGCTCAGCAAAACCATTATATTGACCTTTCTGTTTCCATTGCGTCTCAATTTTTGTTTGAACATCACCAAATACATCAAGATAATGATATTTAAAATGAATTTTATTTTCTAACTTTTTATTTAACTCCTCAATACGTTGTTGTGCAACCCAAGCCCACACACAAAGAATATCAGAGTAGTAATCAATGATCAGGGGTTGATTCATGTTAATCCTTAATAAGGTGGCAGTTTAAGTCATACACTCTAGTTTCAAGGCTAATCAATAATTATTGTGATGGCAGATCTACTTGTTACCCACATGAAGTCAAGATTTCAATATCTGAACTACAGAATAAATACCGAGGCTACACCGAGTAATAGGTACAAGGATGTGATTTTTAACAGGCATACTAGAAGTCATCAATTTGTTTCATGTTACGTGCCAGCAATCGCTTTTCAGCTTCTTCAAGGGACAGTATATTGCTAAGAAATTCAGTTACGGAAGGTGCAGAACTGCAATTTTGTAGATATTCAAACAGCCCTACAATATTTTTATGATACTCAAGTGTGGCCATCGCTATTTCATCCGTATCCATCCTCTTAAACGGATGTTCACCTATGGTTTTAAAAGGAATAGCGGTTTTTTCATAATAATGCCGACAATAAGTGTTAAGTGCATTGCTATTGCCATTATCTTCGAACTGTCTGATAACCAGTGCCATTTTTTGCTCGTGGGCTGAAATATACTCTAACAGTAATCCGCTTCTTTCGCTATCATTTGTAAGTGCGCAATGTGCCGCAAATGCATGCAGCTGTTGGTGTATATTTCTAGTCCATTGCATAACATCATAAAGCGTTTCTATTTGCATATTATTCTCCTCAAAACGGGAGTCCT
The DNA here is from genome assembly GCF_025653725.1 of Shewanella sp. SM74. NCBI lineage: Bacteria > Pseudomonadati > Pseudomonadota > Gammaproteobacteria > Alteromonadales > Shewanellaceae > Shewanella > Shewanella sp. SM74. The sequence continues at coordinate 130,921 of NZ_JAKKRZ010000002.1, forward strand.
TGGTCTTTACTGTGAAAAATTAATCACTTTTCTATGCATTGATGAAAGTAAACTTACTAAACAAGCCCATATTTACTATGACATTATGTCTCATTAAAAGTGCAGTTTTGAAATGATTATTAACTAAATAGTCAAACGCTGATGTCTATTATTAATAGATATGAATTATTGACAACTTGTCATCAACATAAAATACTTTATAGGTCTAACAACGGCTTAATCTATATAACATCTGGTCTTTAGCTTAAAAAGCTGGCGATAAGCCACAACCTTGTAATAAGGCTAATGGCATGAGTATACCTATATTTTTCTATTGACTCTGTTCGTTGCCGCACTGATTGTTGACAATACAATGCGCACAAGAAAGAAGGAAAACTACCAATACAATATGTTGCCATTTCATAACTTGATTGAAGGACATCATCTTCCCGTTTTCAATTAATAACAGCATTGGATTTGGGAACGAACCATAGGTGAGTTAGCCCAATATTTACCGATGTCAGTACTGAGTCGTTAATACACACTAAACGAGCCATCAAAATATTGGGAATAACAATAATAGAAGATATAAAAGGAGTCACCGATAACTCGGCTACTCCTTTTATTTAGCGGAAAATTTAAAAGCGGTAATTAAAACTCAGGGTCACATTACGTGGGGTTCCATAGTGATACACACTATATGCTTCGGACATTGAGGCTGAGGCAGACATATAAGCATAGTATTTTTCATCTAATAGGTTCTCTACGTTAAGTTGCAGATCCATATTGTCAGTGAAGTTATAACGAGCCATCAGGTTGACTAAAGAGTAAGCATCCTGATCGATTTTTACTGTCCCCCCTTCAGAGTAACTATCACTCTGCCAGTTAATACCACCACCCACGGTCAATTCAGGCAGGTAATCAACAAACTGATAAGTTGTGAATAGTTTAAACTGTTTGCGAGGGCTAGTAGTCGCCACTTTTTTTCCGTCAGCATCTTCCGCTGTAAACTGCGAATAGCCAGCCGTGATATTCCACCCATCGATAAACTCCCCCACCACTTCTAACTCAAAGCCTGTACTCTCAGTACCTTGAGCAGCTTTGTAATAAGTGGTTGGAGTACCGTCAACAATGATAGTCCCAGCGGCTGTTGCCAGATTATCCTGTTCAATCTTAAACAGTGCCACAGCAGTGTGCAGACTATCATCTAGATAAGCGCTCTTTAAACCAATTTCATAGGCTTTACCTTCGAGTGGATCTAAATAATCACCGTTAATATCCTTACTGTTCTGCGGATTAAATATTTCGGTATAACTGGCGTAAACACGATGCTCTTCGTTTATGTCATACAAGGCGCCAACATAAGGAACGAACACGCCATCATCACCAAAGTTAGTATCAGTACCATAACTGATCCCTTCGCGATTCCAACTAGAAATACGGCCACCGGCAATCACTTTTAAATCATCGGTAATTGTCAGCCGCGTTGCTGCGTAGAAACCTTTCTGCTCGGTATCCATATTCAACTGGCGATTGGCATTTGTTGACCATTCAGGCTCTTCAAAGGCGTTGCTTTGCCAATCATAAAAGTTTTCAACTGCCTTTGAGTCCCAGCCCGTCATATTCTCACGGATGGGTTCATAGGTATCTGCATAGGATTTCTGTTTGCTGTATAAGGCACCAGTCACAAATTGATGCTCACGGTTAAAGAGTTGGTAATCGCCTTTCAACTGAAAATCGAAATTATCAGAGTTACTTTCACCATGGCTGTGATAACGCTGGCCGCTCAATCCTGCACCGGTTTCTTTATTCAGCAAGCCAGACATATAGATCATTTTGGTGGTGGTTTCATATTCCATGCGATTATAGTTCGCCACCAACTGCCAATCATTGCTGAAATAATGGTTCAAGTTAGCAAAATAGTTGATGTTAGTCGTTTCCCAACGGCTCCAATCTGCCGCTGTTGTAGTAGAAACATCCCAATCAGTAGCCGAACCATCGCTGAATACTGCTGGTAACGCACCCCACATCGCTCCTTTGGGGTTGTTGTTATTGTAACTACCGCCGACGCGCAGCATAGTGTTGTCAGTAATGTCTGAATCAATTACGCCGTAAAGAATGGTCTTACGGTCTTGATAAAGATCCTGATAAGAATCGCTATTGACATATTTCGCGACCATGCGACCGCGCACACTGCCACTGTCGTTGAGGCCATTAGAAACATCTGCGGTAACTTGTTTTTTATCCCAGCTACCCGTAGCAACATCAACATAGCCCTTAAGTTCGTCACTGTCGGCATGTTTGCGCACTAGGTTGATTGAAGCAGAAGGATCCCCTGCTCCCGTTAGTAAGCCAGTTGCACCACGCACCACCTCTACACGCTCGTACAGAGAGATATCTGACACAGTCTCACCTGCATCGCCCCCCAAACTCCAAGATAAAGGTACGCCATCGATCTGGTAATTCTGAACCGCAAAACCACGGGCCATAAAGCCATTTCGAACGTTATCTGTTTTAGATGAAGACAAACCTACTGTGTTATTAACCACATCAACAACGGTATTGAGTGCCTGATCCTGGATCCGTTCGGCGGTCAAGATGCTCACTGACTGTGGCGTTTCCTGCAGTGACAGCCCTAAACCTGTGGCGGTATCAATGGTTCGACTCACAGTGTACTTGCCCATCACTGTTATTTTTTCAATATTTTGATCATTTGCATCTGCTGCAGAAGACGGCTCTGCAGCCAAAACTGACAAAGGGTTTAATGCCAAAGTAATGGCAGACGCGAGAGGTAGTAGATAAAAGCGCATAGTAATTTAGGGAGTTTATTTAGGATGAACATACGGTAACACTATTGCGAATCACTTTCATTTGGATTTTGGTGATATATATAACAAATTCATCATTTATTAATGAGGAATAAACGTCTCCGTTGTGTTTATGCCTTCAAAAGTGAGCGTTTACGGTGAAAAAGGTTATTCTTTACCCGTATTCGGTTAATCATTCTTAATCTACGCCACTAAAAGCGACCCTGAGATTATTACTCCATAGGATCGCCATTAGTGTTTAGTTTTTATCTCATCAGTGTGTCTGTACTATTAGCTCGGCAGGCAGAGGCCACTTTGCCACTTGCCACTCACCTTGCCAATTCTCTATCGATATCCACAGACTATCTGCGGAAGTTAGCGTCTTAGTTGCGATGGCGTGTACGTGTTGGCCATGCTTATTACCGTGCAAAATACCATTCTCACTGCGCTGTAAATCTGCTATTGGCAAAGCCTGCGTTCCAATATTGGCATAGCCTTGGCGTATATTACCTACCTCACCTTTTTCAAAAACCAACATGAAATCTTTCACATAGTCATCATGATGCACATAGGGTGCTTTTAGATCTAAGGGTAAAGGGGCTATTTTAAATTCACCTAACTCTTGAGCCTGCCAGGCCGGTGGAAATGTAGGTGTTAGCGACTGATACAAAAACAATAGAGGGAGCAATAGAATAAACCCACTCAGTTTATATTTATTTTTTTGCCAAAAAGTTGAATGAATGAAAGCCATTAACGTACCTCCTCTAACCTATCTGCCACAGTACTGGGGGATTCCATTTTTTTAATTGCACGCACATTACGCAGTCCCCACATCATAAATCCCGTGATTGACATACCCGATAGGATCACCCCAAAAATAAACCAAATGATTTTTGTCCAGATACCACCTAAGGTACCGTAATGCAAAGGATCTGCGATATGCATTAGCGTTTGTATCCCTGTCATCGTCTCGGGTGATGTCGTTTTTGCAATCTCCCCCGTCCAAGGGTTAATGCTGAGGTTGTAAGAATACTGATCGTAAAAAATGTGATCGCCGCTACCACTCAGATGATACATGTCACGATTATGCTCGGGTTTCATCACATAGCTTGGTTGAAAGTCTGGAAAGTGCGTTTGCGCTAATGTTAAGGCTTGTGCAAATGACACGCTTGGATCTGCGGGATTCACATCACCCTTTTGGATAAAGGGCAATTGCTCAGCAGCAACCAATGGCGCATGTGGCTCAATATCAATATCAGCATGCCAAAAAATGGCTTGGACTAAATACCATAATCCGGTAACGGCCATAATCGCGATAAACCAAATAGACCACACACCAGACAATTTATGCAAATCGGCCAATAGTGTCTTTTTACCTTGACTCACTCGCAATTTCGGAGCAAAAAAACTTCGCCAAAAACGTTTATAAACAATGAGTCCCGTCACTAAAGACGCGAGCATAAACAGCGCCATCGAACAGACAAGGTAATAGCCCAAGCTGTAACCGCTTTGCCAAGGAAATAATAACCAAGCATGTAAAGATCTGATAAAGCCGGCAAATGTCATGCCTTCATTAATCTGTTGGATCTCACCAGTGTATTGATTGACATAGGCCATGGCATAGGGTTTATCAGCGTCACTGAACATGATCACATTGACCATATACGGTTCTAAGGTCATAGCACCAGAGACTGCCGCACTTGGGTAGGCTTCCTCAACAATCGTCATCAATTCACTAACCGGTTTTACGGGTAAATCATTAGGGTTCAACGCCCTCGATGCAGGATTCGTTAACCAAGTGATCTCATGACTCAGTACCGCAATCGTCCCCGTCAAGCAGATAAAACAAAATAACAACCAAATTGGGAGCGACACCCAACCATGCAACATAAACCAGAATCGGTTACTGATCTTCGCCATTTGTGACTTTCCTAACACTTATCGTATTTCGCGAGTGTAAAGGTAATGCAAATTGTTATCAATACGATGTACTGGGAATTGTTTTCAATTAGAATGCCGGTCACAAAATACTATGATGGGGAATCATGATGGATAAAACCTTGTTAGCAGCGCTCATTTCGAGCCTATTGTTAGCGCCGAGTTCCTACGCCGACGAAACTCAATCAGACGCAGACGCCAATATCGAAGTGATCAGTATTAAAGGTAGTCGTTTAGATAAAGCTGCTACAGCAACGGGCTTACCCTTAACACTGAGAGAAACGCCGCAGTCAGTGACGATTATAGATCAAGAATTTATTCAGAGTTTTTCTCTTAACAATGTTGCTGACTTAATGTTTTTAACACCGGGTATTTCTGCACAGAAAGCAGAAACTAACCGCTACTTTTTCAGTGCCCGTGGTAATCCAATCACTAACTTCCAATTTGATGGTGTGCCCGTTAACTATTCTAGTTTCTTCAATGATGCTTCGACCGATACGGTTATCTTCGATCGAGTAGAAGTGGTTCGTGGTGCAACCGGATTATTAACGGGTGCAGGAGAACCCTCGGCCGCCATCAACCTCATTCGTAAACGTCCAAAATCTTCACCAGGAGGTTACCTCAGTGCAAAAGTAGGTTCATGGGACAGTTATCGTGTAGAAGGTGATAGTTCAGTGGACATAACAGAAGATGCCGATGTCCAAGCACGTTTTGCCGCCGCCTATGAAAAATCAGATAGTTTTACCGATCTAGCCGAAGATGAAAATCTGCAAATTTATGGCGTCGTTACTGCAAGATTAAGTGATAGCACATTATTCACTTTGGGCGCGGACTATAGTGACCGCGATCCTAAAGGCTCCACTTGGGGAGCGCTGCCACTGTTTTATGCCGACGGCAGTTTAGCGAGTGACCTTCCCCGTTCGACGACCACTGCAGCATCTTGGTCTAGTTGGAAACGCCATGGTGCGAACGTTTTTTCTACTTTAGAACACAACTTTGATAATAACTGGGAACTCAAACTCGACATAGAACATCGTGAGGATAAGATGGATGGGCACTTGCTATATTTATATGGCTCCCCAGATAAAATCACAGGTTTGGGGATGAGTGCATTGCCTATGATTTACCAATCAACCCGTAAGCAAGATGCGGCGCGAATATTTGCTTCAGGGCCATTCGAACTATTGGGTCGAGAACATAAACTAACAACCGGGCTACTCTATTCAAAACAAGATATTAGCGCCGACTCTTACTACACCACAGATGTTTTAAGCGTAGGCAATTTCTTTGAGTGGGATGGCTCGATTGCAGAGCCAAATTATCCATCGATTCCCACCAATGAAGAGACTGAAGAGATCCAAAAAGGTGCCTATATTGCTACCCAACTCAATTTGCACGATCAGGTCACACTGCTGTTAGGAAGCCGTATCAGCCAATATAAAGTCGATCCAGGTTATGAGCACAATGATGTCATTACGCCGTATGCGGGATTGATTTACGATATCAGTGACAGTGTGTCGATTTATACCAGTTACACTGAGATTTTTCAGCCTCAAGATGCCAAAGATGCTAATAACAAACGCTTAGACCCGACAACTGGCAATAATATTGAACTTGGCAGTAAAGCCGATTTTTTCGACGAAAAACTAACCGCCAGTGTTGCAGTGTTTAAAGTTCAAAAGGAAAATGTGGCGGAAAAAGATCCTAACATTAAAGACCCACTTCCTGATGGTAGCTTTCCAATGCGCGCTGTGGATGGCACCAGTAACCGTGGTTTTGAAATGGAACTAACGGGTAGACCCACAGAGGATTGGGATCTGTACTTCAGTTACACCTACAGTGAATCTGAAAAAGCCGATGGTTCGGCCTTTGGCACACATTTGCCTAAAAACTTAGTACGCTTATCTTCGCTCTATCACTTTGATGGCGCTCTAGAAGATCTCACATTAGGTGGCAACTTAAGCTGGCAGAGCAAGATTTATGTAGAAAACGCGGGGCCTAACGGCGAAAGCTCTGAACAAGCCAGTTATTTCCTTACCAATCTTATGGCAAGTTATCAACTCACTGATGATGCGATTGTTCGTTTGAATATTCGAAACTTGTTTGATGAAAAGTACTACTCTAGTATCGATTTCTACAATCAAGGTTTTTTCGGCGAACCGCGAAATGTCGAACTTAGCCTGAGCTATAATTTTTAGTCTAATTGTTAATCGCCAATACCGCGCATCACTTTTATGCGCGGTATACCTAAAGCTAAACTATCCTGCGTTAAAACAGCATCAGGTAAACTTCAATGGATTAACCCTTTGGGCTCAGGGGGATAATCCATTACAATGAAGTCCATTTTGAGTTCGTAAAACAGATGTTCCGCCTATGCCTAAGTCTCACACCCACATGCATCAACATTTGCAGATGCCACATGCTAAATTAGATCTGCAAGCTCTAGCGGGCACCCTTGCCTTTGAGCAAGTGACCATTATTGGTAATGCTTCTGGCGATTGGCAACCTGCGACCACAGGTACGACATTTATTTTTAACGGTACTCAATGGGCTGAAAACAGCAATGCAAATAATCAGATAGTAAATATCGCCAACGGTGGTTTTGCTGAATCAAAATATGCTTTTGTAGTACAAGGTCATCCACAAAGTGGTCTGCTTACCCAAGCCTTGACACAAGTTGCGATTGAATTAACGCCTCAGCTTGGTTGCTGGCCTTCATCTGGCTTAACCACAATAGTATTGATGCAGCAATTGTCTCAGCATGTGCAAGTGCAGCGGATGTCGCTGTTTCCGAGTTTATCAAGACCAAGTGATTTACCGCTTGAAGACCACTTACCTTGCATGGTGCATAATTGGTTAGGCGAACGACGGATTGCCCAGGCTTTGGTACCATCGCTCGACTGGCCTGAATTTAGCTTAGCGTCCGTATTTTTACCTCGCCTATCCGCAATAAACCAAATGCAACCATGCCAAGTCGCACCTAGGATAAACGCAGGTAATCCCTTTGATTTACTTGAGCGTTTACAGGAGTCGAGCTTATTAATCGCAGATGCGCTAAATCCAGCCACGCGGCAGATGCAACTTGAATGGCTAATCACACTGGCGCATACACACATCAACATTTGGCAGCAATTTGCTCATCCTAGCCAGCTCATCAATGCTGAAGCTTTATTTTTCAACCACATGCCAGAATCAAAACCTAGCTATTGGTATTTAATGGATATTCAGGCATCTCAATATCTTGATGCGATTCGCCATAGTTTGGCCTATTGTTGGCAAACGTTGTCGACTAAGCACGCGAGCTTATGATTGGCAATCAGTCTTCAAACGGCTCGTGACCCTCCCCCTGTCCACTACCATTCGCATTCAAAACACATTCAAAATACCTAAGGCGAATGTCGTTTTACATTTTGCCTTGCCCTCTAGCGACGCTAAATTAACCTCTGTTCAAATGCATGACTCAAAACGTCAACACACCCTAGTTAAGGGGATTTTTACCCAATGCAATCCCCAGCGGTTCAAAGTAATTGATCAGTGCCTGAAAAATCACTTGTCTGTGGGCCTCATCGGGATAAGCCCCCTTCTTTGCCATCGCTGAAAAACGGGTTCCCGACACTAAATACGGATTCGAAATATCAGTATAGGATTCAATACAGGCTTCAAATGCTCGCGCCATCATCTCCGTTGGCCGAGAGAAGTACTGCATCCCATGTTTTTTATCTAATGCAATCGCTCGGCGAACATAATCATGGGGCTCATCACCCTGTCCACTCAACAATGTCACTATGAAGATCTCAGATAATCGAGCATTTAATGGATGCTCTATGATGGGCAGATCGGATAGCCAAAGATCGCTCGCACACTGAAACCGCTTATTAGTAGGTTTGAATGATTTAGCGGCAATATAATGGTCAAACGCATGCCAAAACTCATGGGCTAAAGCACCTGCACCTGCATTTTTAGCCAATGCCAACTCTCGGGTCGCGGGTGCATAATGGGCCTGAACGCCCTTTTGACCGCCATGACCAAAGGCCAGGCTGACGGTTTCCCGCAGCCCTAAAGTCAAAGGTGGCAATTTTAAGATAAAGGCCAGATCGGCGAGCGAATCAAACACTAAATCCGCAGCAATGCGCGATTCATCCCGCGTCACCCAGCGGCCAACACGCACATGGCTAAAACCAAAGGTTTGTTTAATATCAAGAAAAGTGACTTGCTCACCAAATCGATAATCGGGTCCATGGCGGTTATATTGCTGATTGATTAACACGGCTTCCCTTGAACCCTATGACAGTGAGAGACAAATTAAGCTGGCTATTTTAGGTGAAAATGCACAGGAACAAAACGCTGCATTAAGTGCAATATCAAGTTAAGAATAGGAGCCAAGCAGCGCTTACTCTTGGTTTGGTATCGCGATGCTTAGATTTCGTCAACCATTGGGTTCGCTAAGCTTTAGCCGTTAATATCACATCATCCCAAACCACGACACGATTTCGCCCCGTAGTTTTAGCGTGGTACAAGGCTTTATCGGCCTCGGCCACCAGCTTTTCAGCATCTGAACGGCACTGACTCCCGATTTCAATCGGTGAAGGCACAGACTGAAGCGCTAAAATACCGCTGTTTTCTTCGATGGCATGATGAGTAATTACAGGTGTTAACGCACTCACTCCTGCCGAAAATTGATAGTGAAAATCGGCGACTATCGCTGAAATATCTTCATTCGCAAGCGCTAACATCATACGCGTCACAATTTTCTGCGCGACATCGACCGACGTTTCTGGCAGTAATAGCGCAAATTCCTCACCGCCGAAGCGACCAAAGATATCGTATGGGCGCGTGCGAGCACTGATAAATTGGGTAAAATGCTGCAGTATCTTGTCACCCACTTGATGCCCATAGCGATCATTAACGAGTTTAAAATAATCGATATCCATCATGACAAGGCACAAAGGTAACTGTAGACGACTCAAGCGTTTGATTTCATGCTCTAACTGCTGGAAAAAATGCCGTCGATTAGCAATACCGGTTAATTCATCGGTGAGTGCGAGTCGATTCAACTCAGTCTGCGCATTCCTTAGGGCAAATTCGACCTGTTTTAACTGGGTAATATCGGTGCAAACAATGACCATATCGCCATTGTGATAAACCTGCTCAGAAAGTTGCAACCAGCTACCGTCGACCAGATCCACTTCAAAACGTCGAAAAGCTGATTTACGTTGATTCGCATGAATAAGTTCAAGCCATTCCTCTATGGTTTCATGATCAATTTTAGGCCCTTGCTTATGGGTAAAGGCAAAGTGCATCATGTCGTCAAAATGCCGGCCAGCCATGTCTTGATCAACAAAACCAAACATTTTCGCAAAGGTATGGTTATAAAAGATAAAATGATTGTGCTTGTCCAAAACAGCGAGGCCATTCTCGCTTAGCCGTAAGGCTTCGGTTAAAAAGGGGTAAACAGACTCAAGAGATTCTTTTTCCATCGATTATTCCTAGCAATGACGCTTTTAGAGAAGATCTCCGACATGTTTAGATTAGCAGCGTTCTACACTAATCACAGCGTCTTTGTCTTTACCCCCATATTACCGCAACGGGATTGGCTCTACCGCGATATAAATCCCACACATTCGGCAAATAAGCTTTAAAAATCAGATCCAATACTTTGATAATTTACGATTTTACGGCCAATTTACTGAGTTACAGTGGCGCGCGCATTTTTCACCAGAGGTATACGACAAAACATTAGATGCAGTCATGAAGCTTGAGCCCTGAAGAAGTTAGCCATGTTCATAAACTTAGAAACCCTAGGTTTCTACTCAACGTATCGGAGAGTAAATACCATCATGCTAAGCATGTGTGAGTCGTATCAGCAAACGCTAGATCCAAATAATTGAAGTGATAAGCTCTCAATAGTTGAAGTAAAATGTCAGCCTGTGTAATTTTCAAATACACTTTTATCCACTTTCAACATCCCACCAACAAAAATGCTCAATAACTTTATTTAACGATAACCCTCTGCCTTTCACAAAAACGCATAAATATTCTCATTTAATTCAAATTGGCTGTTGCAAAGGCTCATAAAAGCGGTTAGTTTAAATCCACTTATACGTCCGTAACAACGAATTCAACGCTCCACTGTATTTCGACCGCACTTTATTCGAACAGTTGAGCCAATAACGTTAAATACCGAGAGAGTAACATGAGCCCATTACTGAACGCTATCCACCACCATCACCACCATATGCGGTAGCCTTCGGACGCTCACTGCCGGAGGACTATATCCTTCTGGCGGACTGATTCAAGATGATCATAAACCCCTGGAAGGAATTCCGGGGGTTTTTGCATTTAGGCGTTAATTTCGGTTTTAATTTAAATAAAAAACTTTTAGATATTTAATAAATTATCAATACGTTAGCTAGATTTCTTAGCTAGGACCCATTGAATGGCAGGGCGTATTAAACCGATTAAACAACACTTTTTGAATCTTTTAATTTTGATACTTTTGAGCGAGATAACACTATGACTGAATCGAACCGTTTACGCATCGCCATCCAAAAATCTGGCCGTCTTTCTACTGACTCTCAGCAACTGCTAAAAAGCTGTGGTGTTAAATTTTCCATTAATGAACAACGTCTTATCGCTCACGCTGACAATATGCCTATCGATTTACTGCGCGTTCGTGATGACGATATTCCAGGATTGGTGATGGACGGCGTGGTTGATATGGGGATCATCGGTGAAAACGTGCTCGAAGAGGAACAAATCGAGCGTCAAACCCTGAACAAACCCGCAGAGTGCCTAAAACTGCGTCAGTTAGATTTCGGATCATGTCGCCTCTCGTTAGCCGTACCAACAGAATTCAGTTACGCCGATGCCTCCTCTTTAGAAGGATTACGCATCGCCACGTCTTACCCGAACCTGCTGCGCCGTTTTATGCAGCAAAAAGGCATAACTTATCGCGACTGTATGTTAAAAGGTTCGGTTGAAGTCGCCCCGCGTGCTGGCCTTGCCGATGGGATTTGTGATCTCGTGTCGACGGGGGCCACCTTAGAGGCCAACGGTTTATACGAAACCGAAGTGATTTACCGCTCTATGGCCTGCATCATTCAATCGACCCAAACTCAATCGCCGACTAAACAAGCACTCATCGACAAAATTCTGTCCCGCGTCAACGGCGTTATCCGCGCCCGTGAGAGCAAATACATACTGCTACACGCGCCAACCGAAACCTTAGATCAAATCGTCGCCCTACTGCCCGGCGCGGAAAACCCAACCGTATTGCCATTAAATGATGATACTAACCGCGTTGCTATCCACGCCGTCAGTACCGAAGATTTGTTCTGGGATACCATGGAACAGTTGACCGCACTCGGTGCCAGCTCGATTCTGGTAATGCCAATCGAAAAAATGATGGGGTAATGTATGGAAATCCTAACTTGGTCAACCTTATCAACCGCCGAGCAAAAAACGGCGCTGAAACGCTCGCCTTTAATTGGTGACAGCGGCTTAGAGCAAAGCGTTCGCGCCATTATCGATGCAGTGGCAACGCGGGGTGATGCCGCCATTGCCGAATTTAATCAAAAGTTTGATGGCTTCAATAGCGCGACCAAAGATTTAAATGGACAAGGAAGTGGCGAGCTGCGCATGGGTGAAGCCGAGATTGCAGCGGCAAGCGCACAGGTATCACCAGAGCTTAAAGCGGCGATCGCCAAAGCCATGGCGAACATAGATGTGTTTCACAGCGCCCAGCAATTTCGCCCGATTGATATGGAAACCGAGGCGGGAGTACGCTGCGAGCTACGTAACGAACCGATTGAAAAAGTGGGTTTATATATTCCTGGTGGCAGTGCGCCATTAATTTCTACCGTGATGATGCTCGCCCTGCCCGCCAAGATCGCCGGCTGCGAACAAAGAGTATTGGTCAGCCCACCGCCGATCAACGATGCCATTATCTATGCAGCCAATGCCTGTGGGATCACTGAGATCTATCAAGTAGGCGGTGCGCAGGCCATTGCGGCACTGGCCTTTGGCACAGAAACGATTCCCGCGGTCGATAAGATTTTTGGTCCTGGTAATCGCTATGTGACGGAAGCTAAACGTTTAGTGTCACAGGATGGTCGCTGCACTGTGTGTATCGATATGCCGGCAGGTCCTTCTGAGGTGCTAGTGATTGCCGATAGCGATGCCAATTGCGAATTTATCGCCGCCGATTTGCTTTCGCAAGCGGAGCACGGCCCTGATTCGCAAGTGATTTTAGTGACAGATTCGCAAGCTATAGCCGATGGCGTAAATGATGCACTAACAAGACAACTCGCTGCCCTGCCGCGTTGTGATATAGCTACAACGGCACTACTGAGCAGTCGCACTTTTGTTGTGGACGATATGCTGCAAGCCGCGCAGGTTTCTAATCAATATGGGCCTGAGCACTTGATCATTCAAACGCGCTTTCCCCGTGAGGTGCTGAAAAACATTCGCGCCGCGGGCTCGGTATTTTTAGGCGCTTATACACCTGAATCTGTTGGCGATTATGCCAGTGGCACCAACCACGTGCTACCGACTTACGGTTACAGCCGCGCCGTGTCGAGCCTGTCATTAGCCGATTTTAGCCGCCGCTTTACCGTGCAGGAACTCAGCGCTAAAGGCTTAATCGGACTGGGGCAAGCTGTCATGACGTTAGCCAGCAACGAATTGCTCGATGCACACAAAAATGCCGTAACCATTCGTCTAGCTAGCCTAGAGAAATGATCCGCCTAGATCTTAAATGATTAGCGCTTAAGTGATTGAAAATAGAGCTGAGTGAAGAAAATGAGCCAAGTGAGCAGCATGGAAAAGACTACAGAACCCACAGCATTAACGGCATCAAAGTTAGCGCAATCGGCGTCGCTAAATTTAGCCGAGCGCCTAGCGCGCCCTGAATTACTGGATTTAACGCCCTATCAGAGTGCTCGCAGACTGGGCGGTCGTGGTGATATTTGGATCAATGCCAACGAATCGCCGTTCAATAATGTCGATACGGCAGCACTCGATTTATCAAAATTGAATCGTTACCCAGAATGCCAACCGCCGCAGCTTATCAATGCCTACAGCGAATACAGCGGCGTAAGCGCCAGCAAGATAGTCGCCAGCCGCGGCGCCGATGAAGCGATTGAACTGTTAATTCGCGCCTTTTGTATACCAGGCGTCGACAGCATTGCCTGCTTTGGCCCGACGTACGGCATGTATGCCATCAGCGCGAACACCTTTAATGTGGGCGTTAAAGCGTTAAATCTCAGTGCCGAATATGGCTTGCCGACAAGCTATGCCGAGGACGTTCACGGCGCAAAACTGGTGTTTATCTGCAATCCCAATAATCCGACTGGGACTGTGATCGACAAAGCCATTATCGAGCAAGCGATCAAAGCCCTGCCCGACGCGCTTGTGGTCATCGATGAGGCCTATATTGAGTTTTGCCCTGAATACAGTGTGGCGGATTTACTGGAAAGCTATCCGAATCTAGTGGTACTGCGCACCCTATCAAAAGCTTTTGCACTCGCCGGCGCACGCTGTGGTTTTATGCTAGCAAACGAGGCCGTAGTCGAAATTATTATGCGCGTGATTGCCCCCTATCCTGTGCCGCTACCCGTGAGTGAAGTCGCCACCCAAGCGTTATCAAGCGCTGGCGTTACACGGATGAAAGTGCAAGTTGCACAATTAAATGAGCAAGGCGCCAGACTCACCGCGGCGATCAGCGCTTATTGTTCAAAATCGAATAGCTCAGATTCTCGCGCACGCGTGCTTAAGCCTAACGGCAATTATGTGCTGGCTGAATTTGATGATGTCGCCAAGGTCGCAGCGTTACTGCAAGGAAGCGGTGTTGTCGCCCGCGCCTACAAAGACCCAAGGCTTGCCAAGGCTATCCGCTTTAGCTTTAGTTCAAAGGCGGATACCGATGTGTTAGTGAATTTATTTGAATCGCAACGCACTGATCAATCACCAGAAACGAATAATAAGTAACTGAACATAACGACTAATAAAACCAATAAAAAGCAAATGCTGCGCTGAAGGTAAAATCAGGTTAAGCATTAGCTAAACGAATTAAATTTGAAGGTAGAGCCATGAACCCACAATTTATCCCGAACGTTGCACAAAAAATTCTGTTTATCGACCGCGATGGCACCTTGATTGAAGAACCCGTCACCGACAAACAGGTCGATAGCCTGGCTAAATTAGTGTTTGAGCCACAGGTGATCCTCGCTTTGCTCCGTCTGCAAAAGGCGGGATTTCGTTTAGTCATGGTCAGCAATCAAGACGGCCTTGGCACACCGTCTTTCCCGCAGGAAGATTTCGACGCCCCCCACAATATGATGATGCAAATCCTCAAAAGCCAAGGGGTGAACTTTGAAGATGTGGTGATTTGCCCGCACTTTAATGATGAAAATTGCAGCTGCCGTAAACCTAAGCTGGGACTAGTAAAAGACTATCTCACCCAAGGCTGCATCGATTTCACCCAATCGGCGGTGATTGGTGATCGCGAGACCGATGTGGAACTGGGCAATGCCATGGGCATTAAAAGCCTGAAATATCAACGCGACACTTTGGGCTGGAACGCCATCGCCGATGCACTGCTCAATAAAGGCCGCACCGCGACGGTCGTGCGCACCACCAAAGAAACGGACATTCGTGTGACTGTGGATCTCGACAGCCCCGTTAAAGGCAAAATCGACACTGGTATTGGCTTTTTCGACCATATGCTCGATCAAATTGCCACCCATGGTAATTTTAGAATGGATGTGAAAGTCGATGGCGATTTAGAAATCGACGATCACCACAGCGTCGAAGACACTGCGCTAGCCATAGGTGATGCCCTGCGCCAAGCGCTCGGTGACAAACGCGGCATTGCCCGTTTCGGCTTTAGTCTGCCGATGGACGAAGCCAAGGGCGAATGCCTGCTGGATATCTCTGGCCGTCCTTTTATCAAGTTCTCAGCCGATTTTGAACGTGAGCATGTGGGCGAAATGGCCACTGAAATGGTGCCACACTTCTTCCGCTCCTTCGCCGATGGCCTGCGCTGTACGCTGCATGTGTCGACCGAAGGCGATAACGATCACCACAAGGTTGAAGCCCTGTTTAAAGTGCTCGGCCGCGCGCTACGCCAAGCGGTTAAAGTTGAAGGCGATATTCTGCCATCGAGCAAAGGCGTACTTTAAGGCATCAGCATAAATCGTTTAAGAGGTTAGGATGCAACAAGACACTCAATTAACAGCCGGCCAGCAATTAACAGCAAATGAATCGCCAGATGCTGAAACCGTCATCATAGATACGGGCTGCGCCAATTTAAGCTCAGTACGTTTCGCCTTCGAGCGTTTAGGCGCTAAGGTGTTGGTCACTGACGATAAAGCTAAAATCAAAGCGGCAAAACGTGTGGTGCTGCCGGGTGTAGGCACTGCGGGTGCCGCCATGGCGTCCTTACATGAAAAAGGCTTGGTCGAACTCATTCAAGGCCTGACTCAACCTGTGCTGGGCGTGTGCCTTGGCATGCAAATGTTGGCGGCAATTTCTAAGGAGCGCGGCGGAAAAGGTCAAGACTGCGAGTGCTTAGGCATAATCCCAACCGACATTTGTGAACTGGATACGCAGTTACTTAAAGCTGAAAGCTTACCTTTGCCACACATGGGTTGGAACCAACTTAAGCTCACGACAAACTCACAAGGCGCCAACAGCCCTAACGTTCACCCGCTGTTTGCAGGTATTGAAGATGGCAGTTATGTGTATTTCGTCCACAGTTACCGCGCGCCGTTAAGCGAATTTACCTTAGCCGAATGTACTTATGGTGAAGGCTTTAGCGCCGCCATCGGCAAAGGCAACTTTATGGGTGTGCAGTTCCACCCCGAAAAAAGTGCCGCCGTGGGCGCGCAAATTCTGCGTAACTTTTTACAGATGGACGAGTTACAGATGAACAAAGCGCTGCAAAGCAGCTCTGCTGATGGCCAAGCGGGTACAAAGAAGGCAGACCAATGAATAAATTACTTATTAAAAAACCAGTTACTAATAAATCACTTACAAACAAATCAATCAAGGATATGAGCTTATGATTATTCCTGCAATTGATTTAATTGATGGCAATGTTGTCCGCCTTTATCAAGGTGATTACGGCCAGCAGACCACCTTTGATTTAAGTCCTTTGGCGCAGCTGCAATCCTATGAGGCACAAGGCGCGAAGTGGTTACATATTGTTGATTTAACAGGCGCGAAAGATCCCGCTAAACGCCAAACTCGCCTTATCAGTCAACTCGTGGCGGGACTAAACGCTAATATTCAAGTGGGCGGCGGCATTCGCACGGAAGAGCAAGTCACTGAATTATTAGCTATCGGCGTAAAACGTGTGGTGATTGGATCACTGGCGGTGAAAGAACCTGAGTTAGTCAAACAATGGTTTATCAAATACGGCAGCGAAGCGATTTGCCTCGCACTCGATGTCAATATCAACCAGAGCGGCGAGAAAATTGTCGCCGTATCCGGTTGGCAAAGTGGCGGTGGTAAGAGTTTAGAATCCCTTGTAGAAACCTTTAGCGCGGTCGGTTTAAAGCATGCGCTAGTGACTGACATTAGCCGGGACGGCACCTTAACGGGCGCGAATACCGCGCTTTATCAAGAAATTGCAGCCAGCTTCCCCGACATCGCTTGGCAAGCCTCCGGCGGTATTGCGACCCTTGATGATGTGAGCGCCGTGCGTGACAGCGGCGCGGCGGGCATCATTATAGGCAAAGCCTTGCTTATCAATCAGTTTAACGTGGTGGAGGCAATCCAATGCTGGCCAAACGACTAGTCCCCTGTTTAGATGTGAAAGACGGTAAAGTAGTGAAAGGCGTGCAGTTTCGTAACCACGAAATTGTCGGTGATATCGTGCCCTTAGCCGCGCGTTATGCCAAAGAAGGCGCCGATGAGCTGGTATTTTATGACATTACCGCCAGCGCCCACGAACGTGTGGTCGATAAATCTTGGGTGAGCCGCGTGGCGGAGCAGATTGATATTCCCTTCTGCGTGGCCGGTGGCATTAAAACCATTAGCCAAGCCCGTGAATTATTAGCCTTTGGGGCGGATAAGATTTCGATTAACTCGCCCGCCTTAACCGATCCGAGTTTGATCTCGCGCCTGCAGGACGAGTTTGGCCGCCAGTGTATCGTGATTGGCATCGACTCCTTTTTCGATGCCACCAGCAACAGCTATAAGGTAAAGCAATTTACCGGCGATGAAGCGGCAACTAAGGATACCCAGTGGTTTACCCAAGACTGGGTTGAAGAAGTGCAAAAACGAGGTTGTGGTGAAATCGTGCTCAATGTAATGAACCAAGACGGCGTGCGCGGCGGCTACGATATCAAGCAGTTAAGTCTTGTTCGCGCCATCTGCGACGTGCCTTTAATTGCCTCGGGCGGCGCTGGGACTATGGCGCATTTCCGCGATGTGTTTATTGAAGCTAAGGTCGATGCGGCGCTGGCGGCGAGCGTATTCCACAAGGCGATTATCAACATTGGTGAATTAAAAGCCTATTTAGCGGCCGAAGGGATCGCGATTAGACGCTAGAGCGGTTCTAGGTTCTAGGTTCTAGGTTCTAGGTTCTACAAACGGATTAAGAGTGAACACTATGTCAACGCAAACAAACACTAAGTCGGATTTTAGCCCTTTTCAAGTTAATGAACTGGATTGGGACAAACAGGATGGGCTTATTCCTGCCGTTATCCAAAATCACTTATCGGGCAAGGTATTAATGCTCGGTTATATGGATAAAGCCGCGCTAGAAAAAACCTTAAGCACAGGTGATGTGACCTTTTTCAGCCGCTCAAAACAGCGCTTATGGACCAAGGGTGAAACCTCGGGCAATACGCTAAAGTTGGTGGCTATCGATAAAGACTGCGATAACGACAGCCTGTTAGTGCAAGTGATCCCCAACGGCCCAACCTGCCACAAAGGCACCGAAAGTTGCTGGTTAGATGACAATGCACACCCTTTCTTGAACAATCTCGCCAGCTTAATCACCTCGCGTAAAGGGCAAAGTGCCGATTCAAGCTATACAGCGTCTTTATTTGCGCGCGGCACTAAACGTATAGCCCAAAAGGTCGGGGAAGAAGGTCTTGAAACCGCCCTTGCCGCTGCGACCCACGATAAAGAAGAACTGGTTAACGAAGCCTCAGATCTTATCTATCACTTGTTGGTATTGCTTGAAGATCAAAACTTAAGCCTCAGTGACATCACAGCAAACTTGCTGGCAAGACATCAAAAGGCACTGCAGAGCAAAGCATAAACGTCTCACTGTCTCTGATTTCAAGCTAGTCGCTTACATCAAGAAATGCCGCACACTTAAGCCAAGTCTGCGGCATTTTTTATCTTGCCATAAATCTAGCTAACTCCTCTTTCCTTCCCCTCGTTGACCATAAACTCAGTGTGAGTTAGGCATGTCTTCCAGCTTAGCCACATGACAAAAAACAAACAAAATACTGTTGTAATGGTTGACAAGTACACTTCAAATCCCTAAGGTAGCCTCCGTTGCCGTTAGGTTATTAAGGCAAGGCATAAAAACACTTATCCGTTTTTACTCAACACACGCTAAGGCAAGTTTTATGTGTTTCACTGCATTTTATACTCCCTATCTGTAGCCGCAATGGCATAGATAGGCTCCCTCGCCTGACCTTCCATTGTGGCCATATCCTTTCGGATCCACTGAACGCCACTGTCTCATTTGCTTAAATCATTTTGTGC
This sequence comes from Shewanella sp. SM74, assembly GCF_025653725.1. Classification (NCBI taxonomy): domain Bacteria; kingdom Pseudomonadati; phylum Pseudomonadota; class Gammaproteobacteria; order Alteromonadales; family Shewanellaceae; genus Shewanella; species Shewanella sp. SM74. The sequence goes on from NZ_JAKKRZ010000002.1 coordinate 150,372, forward strand.
TTGAATCGCATCAAAATCCTTTAAGACAGTTGCTTTAGGATCAAATCTTTAGCTCATTTTATTGCAACACGCTTTTGAGATCATGTTATGACACAGAATAAAATTTTCGGCAGTCTGCTGCTTATCGCAGGCACCACTATCGGCGCGGGTATGCTGGCTTTGCCTATCGCATCGGCGGGACTTGGTTTTGGCACGTCCTCCGCCATCATGTTGATCCTGTGGGCGCTAATGGCCTACACGGCACTGCTTATGGTGGAAATCCATCAATTCGCCCCCAGCGATGCCAGCCTTAATCACTTGGCGCAACGCTTATTGGGTCGTAAGGGCCAGTTGATCGCCAATAGCGCCTTGATGTTTTTACTGTACGCCCTTTGCGCCGCGTACATTGCCGGTGGCGGTGAGCAAGTGAACCAAAAGCTGAGCACTTGGCTAGGGTTAAGTTTGCCACCACAGGCGGGCGCCATCCTGTTTACCTTGCTGATTGGGGCGATTGTGGGCATGGGAACTCACTGTGTGGACCTTATCAACCGCGGTTTGTTTGCCCTTAAGCTATTGGCATTACTGCTTATGTTGGCCTTGTTACTGCCGCAGGTAGAAAGCCCACATTTGCTCGAACTCCCACTCAACCAAGGCCTAATTATCACGGCTATTCCGGTGATTTTTACCTCCTTTGGTTTTCACGGGTCGATTCCCTCAGTGGTGCGTTACTTAGGGGTTGAGGTCAAATCCCTGCGCAGGATCATGCTACTCGGCTCCGCTTTACCACTGGTCATTTATCTTTTGTGGCAAGTAGGTAGCCAAGGTGTACTGAGCCAAAGCCAATTGCTCGAAAATCAGAGCTTATCGAGCTTTATCAATCAACTAGCGAGCGTACTGCACAGCGAATACTTAAGCAGCGCGATCAGTTTGTTTGCCGATCTCGCTCTTGCTACTTCGTTTTTAGGGGTGAGTTTAGGCTTGTTCGATTTTATGGCCTCGACCTTAAGACGAGAGGATGATTTTTCTGGTCGTAGCCTAACCGCTGCCATCACCTTTTTACCGCCCTTAGGTTTTGCCCTCTTCTACCCCCAAGGTTTTATCACTGCCCTAGGTTACGCAGCGATTGCGCTGGTGATCCTCGCCATCTTTTTACCTGTGGCCATGGTGTGGACACAGCGCCAGACGAGGGACGCGGCCAATATGCCGACGGGATATCGGGTCGCGGGCGGCAAGTTTGCCTTAATGCTCGCCACACTTTGCGGAATCGTGGTTATCGCAGCGCAGATGTTTAGCTAGTTCCAATTCACTCACCAAGAGTGAGTTAACTAAAAGTTAGCTAGCTCGAATAACAGATTAGGTACAAGAGCCTGTAAAGCTTCAACTATTGACAGCAGGCTCTTGTCTATTCGATGATCCTTTCACATTAGTCAGCTAAGCCCTTGAGTGTTAAACTGCCTCTGATGCTCGTGCACGCTGCGACAGCGGCTAAGAAGACGGCTCCTAGAGTCAGTGACTAAAAAAGTACCTCAGCAAGATACCGATGCAAAGCAGGCGTGATTGTATTTGTTCAATGCTAAGGCACGAGTTTGATCAGGGCTCAGTGAAGAAGGAAAGAAATCGAACCCAATGCCAATCCACAACAAACCAAGCCGTAGCAGTGCTTCTGATAGCAAGGCACCTCAACACGAGGCAACGGAGACATCCGCTGGCCCTCACAGAGGTACTGCAGGTTCTGGGACGGATACTCATGTTGCAACACAAAGCCGCCGTAAATTCCCCCTGAAAAAGACCTTATTGGCGACCAGCTTAACGGGCATCTTGGCGGGCGTGGCATTAACTGTGTGGATTGTGAATACCCAGGCTGAAAAACTGATCATGCAGGCGGCAAATTTTGCTCTCGCAGACATGGACAGCGAACTGATTGACATTGAATTAGGGGAAAGTCAGTTAGAACATTGGCGCATTACTTCTGCCAATCTTAGGGTGCATGACAGCCATATCAGGCTGAATAACCTGAATATTCAGCTAAAACTTGACTGGCCGCAAAGTTTTGTCGAGCTGAAACAGTTCAGCCAAATCGCTTACCTCACTCAAAAACTCACCCAAATCTCCACAGGTGATATTGAAGTCGAGTTAGGAGAATCGCTATTTTTACCCAATCGAAATGCCATCGATGAACAAGGCCCAGCCTTGGCCTTAGATATCAAATCATTACCCCTTATCGATATCGGTAAAACCAGCCTTATTCTCAAAGCTCACCATCTCGACACCCAAAATGATTTACCCGCCTATCGTTTGGTGATGGACAAGTTGAGCCTTAACGGCGCGGGGGAAATCAACAGCGAGTTTAGCCACGAAGGTGAAAGCATCGCCACACTCAAAGCCACACTCGCAGCCCAACAGTGGCAACTGGCAAGTCAAATTGCACTCGCGCCGCTGCTTGCAAGCTTGCATCAAATCAGCCTGAGGCAAGCGCAAGACAGTGTACTGAGTCCGTTAACTGAGCTTGATAAAGAGTGGCAAGCGTTAGCAATTGATTTACAAGGCCAATTGGTATCCAACAGCAGTATCACTTTAACCTCAGGCGAACTTATCAGTGAGCATCAATTAATCGATCCAAAGCTGACCTTTAATCAACTGGCTGCACTAGAGCTTGCGCCTAAACCCGAGCTTGCACCTAAGTCTGAGTTAGCATTTAAGATTGCAGGGCATTTAGCCGAACTTGACCTAAAACTAGAGCCCTTTAGCTTAGCGCTGAGTCCAAATACAGAGCAGCAACAACGATTGATGCAGCTGCTCGATGAGACGCTGGCTAAACCTTCATCTCAGTCAGTATCTGAACCAGTATCTCAACCGATAACTGAGCAAGTGCCTGATCAGACAGCGAGTCAAATCGCTAAGCTGCTATCGGGGCTCAAAAGTACAGATACACCAGTGGGAATCGCACTGACATTGCCTGAAGCCCTGCATTACCCGCTGACTCAAATTCCGCAAGATGTGCACTTAGCTAATCCCCTTGCGATTAAACTTCCTCGAGTGAAGCTTAAGACCTTAGGCAGTAAGCTCGATACCCAAGTCGATTTGGCCAATGTTGAAATCACAAAATCAATCGAAGCACTGTCCTTCAAAACAGATTGGCGCCTTAGTACGAGGCAAACAGGCTCAATGCAATTATCTGAATTGTGGGCAAATCCACCGCAGGACTTTAGCTGGAATAATAGTCAGTTAACAACAGCAGGCACATTTAACTTAGTTCAGACGCCAAGTTCAACCGATTGGCAATTCATCACTGCCGCTACCGAGTCGACTGAACTGACTCAATCAACAAAACAAGATACTGGCAACACGCTAGAGTTCGCCGTGGGTGAGCTTAAGCGTATTAGCATGCAAAATAAAAATGCGGCTAAACATGCAGAGTTTAGCCTTGGTAGTATCGCGATAAATGCCCTCGCGCCGCTGAACATAAGCTCGCAGCAAAGCACTCATACTCAGAGTTCTGGTATTCAAAACGCTAGCATTCAGAAAGTCAGTCCAGCGCAAAGCTCAGTACCCACATCTGATACCGCAAACAGGTTAACCCTTGCCATACCACCTTTAACCTTAGCACTGGAGCAACTGTATTTTTCGCAGACCAAACAGACTTTAGTGACAGATGGTGTAGTCACTGAGGCTAATGCGGATAAAAATGCTAGCACTAGCATCATAACGAAAACCGATATGAATGCGGGCAGTTTCTCGATTGCATTACAAAAAGCCATGTCATTTGAACTTAAACCCAATATCGAAGCGCTGTTCGACTCGCTGCTCTCTACCACTTGGCGTAATCAACTCGCATGGCAAGCCAGTCAGCTAAATATCGAAAAACAGCTCAGCAGCAAAGGCCGCAGCCGCAAAGAAACCGTACTTAAGCTGGACAAGTTAACGCTGGCACAAAGCTTAGATTGGAAAAATAACACGCTCTTTGGTGATGAGCACTGGCAAGTGGGCACAGTTGAGCTGCAAAGCCAACACAAGTTGAACCTTGCCACCGCGAACAATCCCTTAGTGTTAACGGGCCAATGGGTAGTCAACACTAGCATGACCGAGGCGCTGGCCTTGCTCAATCAAACCCAACCCTTACCATCTGAGCTTAATGTCACAGGTAATAACCAATTACAGGCGCAGTTTAATTTAACCCAACAGCGCGATCAGACCCAATTTGCCATGCAAATAACTCAATCGATGACAGAACTTGAAGGCTTTTATAAAGACATCATTTTTGAGGGGGGAAAACTGCAAGCGCAATGTGAGTTCACTTGGGGGCAATCTTATAAAAAAGAGTCTCATAACAAGCCGCAGGATAAAGGCTATTTTAGCAGCCTCAGTAAGCTCAATTGCCCGCAGACGCTGATGACCTTTAACTTATTTGATCCAGGCTTCCCACTGACCGATATCGAAGTGGAAGCCGATATCGCCCTTGGCAAAGATGCCGAGAAATTGCCCGACAATTGGATACAACAACTCACAGGCTTAAGTGACACCGATGTTTCCATGACCGCCAAAGGCAAAGTGCTCAGCGGCCAGTTTCTGCTGCCAGAATTTAATCTTAAATTGCAGGATAAATCCCATGCCTATCTGTTACTGCAGGCCATGAGTCTAGAAGAGGTCCTGCGTATTCAACCGCAAATTGGCATCTATGCCGACGGCATATTCGATGGCGTGTTGCCCGTCGATTTAATCAACGGCAAAGTGTCGATCACTGGCGGGCAATTAGCCGCGCGCGCACCCGGCGGCCTCATCGCTATCTCAGGCAACCCCGCCGTTGAGCAGATGCGCCAATCCCAACCGTATCTAGACTTTGTCTTTTCAACGTTAGAACACTTACAATACAGTCAATTATCAAGCAGCTTTGATATGGACCAAGCCGGTGATGCTAAACTACTCGTCGAAGTGAAAGGCCGCGGTGAAGGGATTGAACGCCCTATCCACTTGAATTACTCCCACGAAGAGAACATGCTGCAATTATTTAGAAGTCTGCAAATTGGTAATGACTTGCAGGACAGAATCGAAAAATCAGTGAAGTAACAAGGAAACCTCAGTGAAGATAATTCAATTACAGCAAATTAGCATAGGTACCCGAAGCGCACTTATCGCATTGGTAGCCCTAGCCTCATTGCAGGGCTGTACGCCCACAGTAAAAATAGAACCGCCGGATAAACCTATCGTTATCAATCTCAATGTGAAAATTGAACATGAGATACGGATCAAAGTAGATAAGGAATTAGACCAACTCCTGTCAGACGATAAGCTGTTCTAATTAAATAAGAATTGAGGAATCACCATGAAATCAATCCGACTAAAAACAAAGTTATTATTGCTATTAACCCTCAGCGTCTTAAGCCTAAGCGCCTTTGCCATGTCACTTCAAGAAGCTAAATCACAGGGCTATTTAGGGGAACAAGCCAACGGCTACTTGGGATTAGTGCAAGCCAATCCCGAAGCCAAAGTCGTGATGGACGACGTAAATAACAAACGTCGCGCACACTACGAAACCATTGCCAAGAAGAACAAACTCTCCCCTGCCGACGTCGCTAAACTCGCCGGTGAAAAAGCCATAGCCGCCACAGATAAAGGCAACTATGTACAAGATGCCAAAGGCAAATGGACTAAAAAGTAGTCCGCTTTCTAAGGCTCTAGCGCGTAAAAGCAAAACGAATAGACATAAACAAAACGCCTGCAGTAGCAGGCGTTTTTGTTGATGGAGTTTGATTAAGCACACTTATTCCAGTGACACGCCGTCCTGTTACCTAGTAAGAAGTATCCCTATAGGCTCTCGACCGTGACATCCATGTCACGGATGGTCACTTCCATGACTGTGCTTAATCTCATCAACCCCGGCGTATACTGGGTAACCAAATTTAACAATGGGTGCTATTAAATTATTAACTAAATTACGTAATTGTGTTACTAAAAAATTGATTGCTATTGTAATAATTACTCTGCTGACAATGCTTCAATTTGTTGCAACCATGTATTAAATAACTCACATTTTCCGCGCATAGCTTCAAGGCCAACATCTAGTGCCGCCAAAGTTCCCATCAGTGGTTTTTCGTAATTATCAATTAAACTTATAATACGCTTACTCGGTGCTGTTTGCGGGCTGTTGTTGATGTGTTCAGGTGAAGCGAACTTATCAGCGATAGCTTGAAAGGATGCAACTAAATCTGGTTTATCCATGCCTAAAGCCATTTTCTCGGGATCGCTGAATAACAAACCTTCGAACTCATACATTTGTACAAAAGGAATAAAGCGGCGCATCACATCAGTACCTAATGTCTCGGTAAGCTTTGCAACCAATTCTTTCTGCAACGATTCAGCCTTATCCGTAATAGCAGCATTAACAGCTAAAGCTTTTTTACCCGGGAATGATTCGGGTAAACCATAGAAATCAAAAAATGTGGTGCAATAGCAGTTTTTATCCGCAGTAAGTCGATTTCGGATATCGGGCAAAAGACGTTCAAATTTGAAGTTACCGCCTTTATGCCCAGGTTTACCTATTAAAGCAGGCCTAAGGTAAATACCTTTATTAGCAAAAGGTTCAACAAGTAAATTATTAACAAAGGCTTCTTCAGTTTGCCCTTCACAAATGACATGAACAATGATCATTTTGACGGCCTCCCGCCTAAAATATTTTTCTCCCAAAGTTCACCAACTGAATAATCCTCAAGCCAAAACTTAAATTCATCTTCCTCTAAACGTTTAAAGTTAGAAGCACCATTTTCTCTTTCTACAACAATAAGATCATCGATTTCAAACTCATTCAGCAAAGGTACTGATTGTGTCGAAACAATCACTTGCATACGCAGTGAAGCCGATCGTAATAATGCTCCAAGTAAAGTAATAGCGTACGGGTGTAATCCAAGCTCAGGCTCGTCAATAATAATGGTAGAAGGAGGTTTGGGTTGTAGCAACGCTGTTACTAAGCAAATAAAACGGATTGAACCATCAGACAACTGACTAGGCCATAACGCATAATCACTATCTGTTTGTGTCCATAATAAACGAACTTGTTCTTCACCAGTTTCTAACTGAGTTGGCTTTAACACAAAATCGTTGAAAAATGGTATCGCTAGCTTAACAGTCTTACGAATTTGACTATATACCTCGGACTCTTCATTTTTTAAACGATATAAATACGCTGCTAAGTTTGAAGCATCATTACGTAAATACTCGTTATCGTGTACAGAGGATAACCGCTTTACTCCTGCCGTATCGCTAGTGTCGTGAAAATGGTACACACGCCAACTCGAAATTGAACTATAACAATAATCAGCTTCTGAAAATTTACTGCTTTTTTCATATTTAAATTTTAGCTTTGCTTCATTATGACCAGAACCCAGAGAAATCCACTTATCACCAAAATAAGGCCCTTTAAAATAGAGTGATTCTTGCGCAAAAGTAAAACCACCATCTACTGTTGGTTCTAAAAGAAACTTATAACCATTAATACCAAAGGTCACAAGAGATCCAAATTTTTCAGTTTCTTTTATGCCAAAGCTTAAAATTCGATCTGCTCCGCCCTGTTTTTTACTCCATACCTGTAAACGCCCGTCGAGCATCTCGCCAAGCAAGCGGAAATATGAAACAAAGTTACTTTTACCAACACCATTAGCGCCAATTAGGACGTTTAAGCTATTTAATCTTAGCTTTTCCATCGAACGTATCGATTTAAAACCGACAATACTCAATTCCTTGATGGGGTTTACTGTACCCATTTTACACCCTCTTTTAGCTTTCTCTGGCTACACACTTTTCTGCTGACGTTAATTGGTAATCGTTGATACGATCGCCTTATTCGGTCCAAACAATAACAGACACTTTACCACGGCTAGCGCATTTTAATCCCCAAAAAATATAGGCACTCCCAACTCTTTTTGCTTTTAGAGGTACACAAACAGCTCACCAAAACCGTTCTTACCATAGTTAAATAAAAACTCCTCCTCTTGAACCTGCAGACTACGCAAATGCTGAAAGGTGCGCCATGGTGATTGGCGAGACGACCGTCCGCCCCATGGACGGGGCGGTCGAGCATCCACGGATGGACTCGCTGCGAGTCGACGAGTGAATACCATGGCAAACCAGACTGCGTAGTGAGTTTGATACTAAAAGCAGAGCCAATAAAGAGTAATAAGACTCACAAATTATCGTTGGGTAGCATTCGAAAGGAAGGTGTTGAAGATCCACGTGACTAATTTTAGGAAAAGGCTTTCTTAGCAGAAATTAGCAGAAAAGAGTACAGATAACGCACTAACGCCATGGGGATTTTAGCGAATTATCGGCAAGTGGTTAATATCAAAACCAATCGTGATGTATGGCTAATGGCAGATATTAAAAACCAATGATGACTATTGATCTACAACCCCATTATGCTGCTACCACGTGGCGCTGCGCACGTAGTGGGTGTAAGCGATTATGCATCACTTTGATGGTTTCAAACTGCACCATAGTTTTCGCGCCCGACAAAACACATTCAGGTGACAATAACATCACTAGCGCGGACTGTAGGGTATTTTCAACCACGAGGGCGAGCACTCTTTGCTTTTGGCATTTAAGCTCAAAGACTTTACCTACGTCGCTATAAACACAGACATCACTGGTATCAAAAAACCATGATTTAGGCATTTGCGGTGTCAGCATAAAATGGGCGGCGGTGGCATTGAGCGCAATTTGAACAATAGCGGCATCGGACAAAGACAGGGTTTTAGGCAATCTATCGAGTAAGTTCATATAGAATTTGGCGTGCGCAATATTAAATTCCATGCTTGATAAGGCATCTGGAATGAGTAATTTTGCTTTATAAGACGTCAGAAATTCTATCTCGGAACCTAACGATACGCCTAATACACCATACGAATCGTTATATTTCCATTGCCAATCTTTTTGCGGCATTAATAACATAACGGTGACCCAATATTTGAACACTGGGACATAATAGTAGATATTTTATCCAATATCAAAATAAAAATAATAAAATACAAATTATTTAACAGTTACTTAGTCGATCTATTGTAGGATCTTAACAGCGATCTAAGGATCATTTTAGATCGCTGTTAAAGAATAAGATCTTATTTTAGATCGTTATATTAATCCTAAGATCATTATTTCAAGCAGTATGCATTCACTATTTCTTTAATTAACTTCGGACCTTGATAAATAAAACCCGAATAAATCTGAACCATAGTCGCGCCCGCATCAAATTTGGCTAAGGCATCTTCAGCGCTATTAATACCGCCCACACCTATGATCGGGATCTGCCCTTTCAAACAAATTGCCAATTGCTTAATCACTTTAGTAGACAGCTCAGTTAAAGGTTTGCCGCTTAACCCGCCGCTTTCATTGGCGTTGGCAAGACCGCTAACACCATCACGCGTTAAAGTGGTATTGGTCGCAATTGCACCATCAAATTTGTTTTTAATCAAAGCTTGCGCGATATTTTCAATTTCTTCGATGGTTAAATCTGGAGCAATTTTAAGCGCGATGGGCACGTATTTTTTATGCTTTTCGGCCAGCTCAAGTTGCTTGGTTTTAATTGCGCTCAATAATTCATCTAATAGATCGCCATATTGTAGCGATCGTAATCCTGGGGTATTGGGTGATGAAATATTCACCGCAATATAAGCCGCATGGAGATAAACTTTATCCATGCAGATCAAATAATCGTCTTTACCTTGTTCTACTGGCGTGTCTTTATTTTTGCCAATATTGACGCCAACCATAATATCGGTCTTTTTAGCGATCAAATTTTTGACCAGATTATCGACACCCTTATTATTAAACCCCATGCGATTAATGATGCCTTTAGCAGGCTTTAATCTAAATAGACGGGGTAAATCGTTACCAGGCTGTGGTCTTGGGGTAACTGTACCCACTTCAATATGACCAAATCCCATCGCATGAAAGGCATCAATCGATTCGCCGTCCTTGTCCATACCGGCAGCGAGTCCCACTGGGTTAGGAAAGGTCAACCCCATAAAGCTGACAGGAGCAGGTGCAATCGTTTGTCCATATAGACACGTTAACGGGCTATTGGCGGTCATTTTTAAACTGCCTATAGCAAGATGGTGAGCTCGCTCAGGATCCATCTGAAACATGACTTTCTGTGCGATTTTATAAAACATGTACTTTCCTCGACCTAAAAAAAGCCCCGGCGATCGCCAGGGCTTCTGATTGTTATAATAAGTTTACTTTTGGCCTTCGCAATGAAGGATCAGAAGGTTAAGTTCACGTAGGGCGACAGAGAACTTAGCAAACTCATGGATTTGCGACGTTTTAAAGTCAGCTAGCATATGGAACCATCTTTCCAATAAGCCTTGATTTATCTCAATCCACTGAGAAATCACACTTTCGGCATCACAGGTTGCACTGCAAGTTCTTAAGACAACTGAACTTAATGCACGTTGTTGCCAATCTAACTCTTCCCTAAAGGCGGCACGAGCCAGTGCTTGCCAATGGTTCGCTACAGGTTGAGCGCTGATCTGTTCTAAGAACCAGTGCAGCTCAACGCGGGCGCCGAGTTTGAAGTAAGTTTCAGCCACTAATGCCACTGTCTTATCTTCTGTTTGCGCAATTTGGGCAATGTCTAAGGCAGAGAACAAGGTGCTCATGTTAGCCACAATGGTTGCCACAGCTTGTGGTACGTTTTCTTTGACCAAGGCATTGATCTCAGATTGAATACCTTTCGCTTCTTCTTCTACCAGATATAAATGAACATTATCTTTAATTTGTTCAAATACTGGTTTGAAGAAGGCAACGGTTTGTTCGATGCTCCAAGAGCGGTTACGGTGACGGAGGAACCAGCGGCTAGCACGACGCATATTGCGGCGTAACTGATGCAGCATTTCACCTTGAACCACAGCCGGAACTATGCCGTTTAAGTCAGTGATCGATCTAGTTAATTCAGCTAAACCAAATACTTCGCGGGCCATAGTGTAACAAATTGCCGCGTCGGCAACTGAGGCACCAGTCTCATCTTGCATACGTTGAACAAAGTTCAAGCCCATGTCGTTGACGAGTTCATTGGCGAGTGAGGTCGCAATAATTTCGCCACGCAGTGGATGGGTTGCCATTTTGTCGCTGTATTTTTCCTGAAGTTTTTTCGGGAAATAGGCGATAAGCAATTGGCTTAACAAAGTATCTTCAGTGATTTCTGGCGTCACTAATTGCTCTTTCAGCACCATCTTCGCATAGGCAACCAATACTGATAGCTCTGGGCGCGTTAATGCACGACCACTGGCTAAACGTTCAGCTAGCTCATCGTCAGACGGTAAGAACTCTAACGCTCTGTCTAACTTGCCTTCTTTTTCCAGGTACTGGATAAAGCGGATCTGCTCTTTTAACTGCTCAGCACCGCGCACTTGAGTCACAGAGATAGTACGAGTTTGATCTTTACAGTCTTGTAGTACGATTTGGCCGACTTCTTCAGTCATTTCTTCCAGTAAACGGTTACGCTGCTTAAGCGTCAGTTCACCTTCAGTCACCATAGCGTTCAGCAAAATCTTGATGTTCACTTCGTTGTCGGAACAGTCCACACCACCAACGTTATCCACGAAGTCAGTGTTGATGCGACCGCCATTAGACGCATATTCAATACGACCTAACTGAGTACAACCTAAGTTACCACCCTCGCCGACTATCTTAGCGCGCAGTTCGCCACCGTTGACACGTAGAGCATCGTTGGCACGATCGCCGACTTCAGCGTGGGTTTCACGTGAAGATTTCACATACGTACCGATACCGCCGTTCCAGATCAAATCCACTGGCATTTTCAACAGTTCTTTCATCAGCTCAGTTGGGGTCATAGAGGTTTTCTCTGTGGCCAACATTTGCTTCATCTCTGCCGATAATGGAATGGATTTAGATGAACGGAGGAAAATACCGCCACCTTTAGAAATCAACTTGCTGCTGTAGTCTTCCCAGCTTGAACGTGGCAGAGCGAATAAACGCGCCCGTTCATCATAACTTAATGCCGTATCCGGATTTGGATCGATAAAGATATGCATGTGGTTAAAGGCTGCAACCAGTTTAGTGTGCTTAGACAACAACATACCGTTACCGAATACGTCGCCCGCCATGTCACCTATACCTAAACAGGTAAAGTCTGTAGTTTGGCAATCAATACCGACTTCGCGGAAATGACGCTTAACCGATTCCCAGCCGCCTTTGGCCGTGATACCCATTTTCTTATGGTCATAACCGTTGCTGCCACCCGATGCGAATGCATCACCGAGCCAGAAGCGGTATTCGAGGGAAATCGAGTTCGCGATATCAGAGAAAGTCGCTGTGCCTTTATCGGCTGCTACCACTAAATAGGGGTCATCTTCATCGTGACGAACCACATCCAATGGATGGACGATTTCACCGTTCAAAATGTTATCGGTAATATCGAGCAATGCACGGATAAAGATGCGGTAACATTCTTGACCTTCGGTGAAGAAAGCTTCACGGCCGCCTTCAGTTGGCAATTGTTTACAAACAAAGCCACCTTTAGCACCCACAGGCACAATCACAGTGTTTTTCACTTGCTGTGCTTTTACCAAACCCAATACTTCGGTACGGAAGTCTTCACGACGATCTGACCAACGCAGACCACCACGAGCCACTTTACCGTAACGTAAATGCACACCTTCAACCCGTGGCGAATAAACGAATATTTCGAATTTCGGCAGTGGACGTGGCATTTCAGGGATCAGCGAAGGCATGAATTTAAACGAGATATAACTCTTAGATTCGCCTTTGGCATCCAGTTGGTAGAAGTTGGTACGCAGAGTGGCGTTAATCAAGTCTAAATAACGACGAATAATACGGTCATCATCTAAGCTAGACACTTCGTCTAAACGTAAATTGATCTGCTCCAAAAACTTGCCCAGAGTACGAGTTTTCAGTTTAGGGTTAAATTTACGGATGAACATCTTCACCAACAAATCAGCGATTTGTGGGTAACGACCGAAGGTTTCTTCAATATATGACTGACTGAAAGTTGCATCGATTTGACGCATGTATTTCGCATAAGCGCGCAATACAGAGACTTCACGGCCCGTTAAACCTGACGCCAGAATAATGCGGTTGAAGCCGTCATCTTCTAACTTCTTTTGCCACACTTGTGACAGTGCAGTTTGGAATCTATCTTGGCTATCAGCGATGTTATCTGTGTTGACGACTTTAACTGTCATCAAGAAGTCTAAGATCCAGAAGGTAGAACCGTCTGAAGTCGTGACTTCATATGGACGCTCGTTGATCACGCGCAGACCAAAGTTTTCGAGCATTGGCAGCACGTCAGAAAGATGAATAGGCTCATCTTTATGGAATAGCTTTAAACGCACTTTGTTATCGTTCAGCGCCGCTTCCTGCGGTTGATAGAACAACATGCCGAGCTTGTGTTCATCATCCAGTGCTTCTAGCTGTTGCATGTCGACGACGGCAGAACTTGGCAATACGTCTTCTTTATAGCTTTGCTCAAACGCATTGAAATAACGCTTAGTCAGATGAGTGCCAGCTTCTTCGCCGAGTGCACTGTTAAGCGCAGTACTTAACTTATCTTCCCACGAACGTGCCGCTTCTATTAAGTTGTTCTCTATGGCAGCCACATCTACATCCATATTATTGTTATCAACTTTGACTATGTAGTGAGTGCGGGCTAGCGTCGACTCGGAGAAATAAGTCGTAAACTCTACATCTTCTTTGCTGTTAAAGTGCTGGGCCAGAATACGTTGAGTATCTTGGCGGAGTTTAGTGTTGTAACGATCCTTAGAAACGTACACTAAACAGGATAAGAAACGGCCAAAGCCATCTTTGCGTACAAAGAGTTTCAGCTTGTCTCTGTCTTGCATTTCTAACACGCCATGGGCCATGTGCGATAAATCATCAACATTGGCTTGAATTAGCTCGTCACGAGGTAAATTCTCAAGGATGTTTAGCAGGGCTTTATAGTCGTGTGAACGTGGGGTCAAGCCTGAACGATCTAACACACGCTGCACTTTTTCATTCAGCAGTGGGATTTCACGTGGGCTGCGGTTATATAGGTTTGACGCATATAAACCGATAAATCTATCTTCGCCAATCACATTGCCTTTCTTATCGAAACGCTTAATACCGATATAATCGACATAAGCTGGGCGATGCACACGGCTCTTAGCGCTGCTCTTAGTGAGGATCAGTAAGCTGTGATCTAAGGCTTCTTTGCGGGCACTATCGGAGAAGCTAGATAACAACAAACCTTGCTCAGGTTGTGCTTTAGTGTGCTTGTTCATCAAACCTAAACTAGAGGCGATATTAGGCACTAACTCAACGTCACCTTCGACACGTTTCAAATCGTATTGACGGTAACCTAATAGCGTAAAGTGATGATTATTCAAGTAAGTCAGGAAGTTAATCGCTTCTTCTAACTCTTGCTTATCGCCCGGGAACGGACGTTTTGGCAATTCCTTAATCATCTCAGCCAACTTGGCAGACATGACTTCCCAGTCGTTGACTGATGAAGCGACATCGGCAAGCACAGACTGAATTTCGCGCTCTAATGCTTTGATATCGACCGTGCTGCTTTGACGGTCAATTTCAATCAAAAATACGGCGACATGCTCAGTGCTTTCAGGGCTTTTATTAAGATAAGTAACATTTGTCACACCACTTTCTGAACGCTCAATCGCCAGTGGAGTGTGCAACATCATGTGAGCAGTAATACCCATACGATTCAATGCCATACCAACTGAATCGACCAAGAATGGCATGTCAGGTTGGATAACTTCAATGATCGAGTGAGTAGATTGCCAGCCGTGTTTGGCTTGGCTAGGATTGAACACTCTCAGATGAGTGTTACCTTTTGGTGTTTTGTTCAGGGCGTTCCATAAACTGAGAACCGCACCGTATAAATCACTGTCATTACGCGCATTGAGATCGTCTTTCGACATGTGGGCATAAAGGCTGGTGGCGAACTGTTCAACTTGCTTGGCTTGTGAATTAGGGACTTTAGCGTGAATTAAACTGACTACATTTTCAAGTAGTACTGAAGGCATTGCATCTTTCAAGGCCATGTTGCTGTTTCCTTAAGCGTCTATGGCAGCGCTTTTTTCATTATTTGGATGCTTCGGCTTAACAATCGCAGATAAATTAATGTGATCTAGATCGTCGCGCGAAGTTTATTACTAAAACCGCTGTATTTCGAGGAAAATTTTAGTGGTACATCCTCTTGAAATCCAGTATTGGCGTAAACAAGGAATGACAAATGACCAAACAATCGATAAAGCAGACTAAGTATTCAAAAGTAAATGGGGAGCTTAGCTCCCCATTTGTAGACTCTACTTAGGCTGACGCCAGAAAATGGCGGCCAATGCAGGTAGGATAATTATGGCACCGAGCATATTTACCACAAACATGAATGTTAACAATATTCCCATATCCATTTGGAATTTAAGCGCCGAGAAGAACCAAGTACTGACACCAATCGCTAAAGTCAGGCCCGTAAAGATCACTGCACTGCCCCGTTCGACCAACGCCTCATAGTAAGCCTGTTGTACTGGCATACCATTTGATAGCTTAGATGACATAGTCGAGAGGATATAAATACCATAGTCCACGCCAATACCAACCCCCAGCGCAATGACAGGTAACGTACTGACAGCTAAGCCAATATCGAGCTGAGTCATCAAAGCCTGTGCCAGTGTCGACACGACATATAACGGAATAATAACCGCCACAGTGGCTTTAAAAGATTTAAAGCTGATTAAGCAGAGTACAAACACAGCACCATAGACGTATATCATCATAGGTAACTGCGCTTCGGCCACCGCTTCGTTAGTCGCTGCCATTACACCCACAGGACCCGACGCCAGTTTAAACTGCAACTTCTCGTTGTCCATTTTCGCGGCGACGGCTTTAACCTTAGCGACCACAGTTTCTATGGTTTCGGCCTTGTGATCTTTCATAAACAGATACACAGGCATGACAGAACAATCGCCATTTAATAAACCTGAAGTCGTGGGAATTTGGCCAATGGCCTGTACTAAGCTCGCCGTTGTACGCGGCAACACTTCCCATCTTGGATTGCCTTCGTTGAAGCCTGCATTCACTTTTTTAGCGACTGACGCCAGACTCACAGTCGACTCCACCCCTGGGGTATTGCGTACTAACCACTCAAACTGATCAATTTGAGTGAGCACATCGTGGTAAGTACAGGCTTCAGGTGCTGCCTCAACAATCACAGTCATCACATCTGTGGTGATAGAGAAATGATCTGTGATGAAGAAGGTATCGAGGTTATAACGCGAATCTTGATGTAACGCTGGCGCGCCGCCCTGTAGATCACCAATCTTCATCTGATTGGCTTGTTGCAAACCCACAAAATACAACAACACAGTGGCAATAATGACTACCACAGCATATTTAGGCGTTGCAAAACGCGCCATGAAGCGCCAAATAGCCTCAGTTCGCACTTCTTCAGCGGTCGGTTCTGCGTGTTTATTGACTTTTATTTCAGTAAAAGAAATCACCAAAGGCAACAGGATAAGGTTAGTGAAAATGATCACGCCCACACCGAGCGAGGCAGAAATCGCCAGCTCGCGAATAATCCCAATATCGATAAATAACAGGGTAATAAAACCAACAGTATCGGACAGTAATGCCACACCACCCGGCACTAATAAACTACGAAATGCCGACGCCGAAGCCGCTTTTGTCGTTTGCCCGTCGAGCACTCGGCGCCGTACAGCATTGATGATCTGCACCCCGTGGCTCACACCGATGGCGAAGACTAAAAACGGTACCAGAATCGACATAGGATCGAGACCGAAACCTATCACAGTCAATAAACCAAGCTGCCAGACCACAGCCGTTAAACTGCAGACCAGTGGCAACATGGTCAAGATGATGGATTTAGAAAAGAGGTAAACCATGACGGCGGTGATCAAAATCGCGATCACGAAGAACAGCAACACGCCCTTAGCGCCATCAGCCACATCCCCCGCCATTTTGGCGAAACCTATGATGTGAATTTTAACCTTATCGGTTTCGAACTTGCCCCTAAGCTCTTTTTCTAATTGTGCGGCAAAAGCAATAGTATCAAGCGGTTTACCCGTCTGTGGATCAAAATCCATTAATTGAGCCGACACCATAGCCGCACTGTAATCGTTAGCAATCAATCGGCCGACAATCCCTGCTTTTTCAATATTATCGCGAACCGTTTCTAACCCAGACACTGAAGTTGAAAAATCCGCAGGAATAACAGGCCCGCCAGCAAAACCATCCTCAACGACTTCAGTAAAACGAGTGGAAGGCGAAAAAATTGATTTCACCTGCGCACGGTCAACCCCAGGAATAAAAAACAGCTGATCATGCACGTTTTTTAAGGTATCAAAATAGTTAGCATTAAAAATATTACCGCTGGTATCCTCCACCGCCACCATGATGCTGTTGGCACCACCAAAATCTTTTTGGTGTTTCAGGTAGGTCTGCATATAACTGTGCTGCAGTGGAATATTTTTGATAAAAGCCGCATCCATTTTGAGTTGACTGGCCTGATAGCCAAAAAACAACGTCAAAAACACAAAAATGCCGACGACCCATGCGCGATTGCGAAACAAAAATGACTCAAATCCGTTGACCAGTTTTTCTAACATCTTCTCGGCCCTGTTATTTATTGTAGTTTTAAAATTTTATGGCTTAAGAATAAACAGCCCTTGGCTGCCGGATAACCACATATTCCCTTGATTATCCTTTGCAATAGACACTAAGTTTTCCCCTTGGCGACGAGTCACGATACTGCTAGTGTCGTCCTCATTTAGCTTGATCACTATCCCCGCATTACCCACTAAATATAGCGCGTCGTCAGAAACAACCATGGCACCGTTGATTGAGGATTGCACAGGCAGTTCTATTTGATTCCATTGGCTTAAACTCACATCAGCTTTGAATATATGACCGCGAAGGCCCATCACATACACAGCATTTTTCGTTTCTGCGGCGTTAAACATAGAACCATCGTAATCAAAATTGGTACGCGTAAATGTTTTACCTTGATCGCCAGAAACAGCGACTAACCCCAGCTCGCCAACCAATAATAAACGTCCATCGGTTAAGGTTAAAATACGATTAAAGTGCGGCAATAATGAAGCGCGCGCACTCAAATAGGCCAATTGATCGCTGCCTTTTAACTCCGCCAAATAAGCCACATCTTCTTCTGCTAAGAGCTCCTCATGGAACTCCTCACGCCACTGGGCACCGCCATCATTAGTGCGATAAAACAAACCGTAAGCGCCAATGGCAATACCATTGTTTTCGTCTAAAAACACCACATCGAGGAAAGGCTTTTCAATCTCTGGTGAATGCATTTGTAGCTGCCAAGTTTGACCGCCATCCTGAGTATGTAAAATGGTTGCATCATGACCTACAGCCCAACCGCGTTTTTCATTGAGGAAAAAGACTTTTGTCAGCTGTGAACTCACGGGCGTTGCCACTTGATGCCAACTGCCGTCATACACCAGAGCATGGCCACGTTCACCCACGGCCACTAAACCAGCACCTACGTTGGCAATATCTAAAATCAAAGATGAAGCAGCAAGAGGTTGAACTTGAGAAAAAATCGGATCAGAGGGCGTTGCAGATAACGTAGAAGGAAAAAAAGCGCCACCGAAACTTAATACAGCGACACACTGAAGGATGCGAAACGACATACAAACTTCCTTAAACTAATGAGGGGCGCTAAGCGCCCCTTTGTACGTGGCCTATTAACGGATACCTTCACGACGCAATGCATCGGGGGTAAAGTTAGCTTCAGTCAGTTTGGCATCGAAGTTATACATGCCACTTTGGTTGTCTAAGCCCATAGCGAGATAACGACGGGATTGCAAATCATGGAAGACTTCTAAAGTATCCCACTGTGCAGGTACTTCGTAATAATTCAAGCCATGTGCAACGGCCACACGATACAACTGATCACGGTTGTCGTAGAGATCGGCGATTGACACTTGCCATGAATCTTCATCAAGGTACATATCGCGCACTTTATAAATGTGGCGCATACCGTCTTTCAGCGTCGCCCTCACTTGCCATACGCGGTGTTTTTCCCAACGAACGTACTCAGGATTCACATGACCAGGTTTCAATATTTGGTCATATTTCAGCTTATCTGAATGCAGTTTGTAATCGTTGTACGGGATATAAATTTCTTTTTTGCCAACCAGTTCCCAGTTGTAACGCACTGGAGAGCCGTTAAACATATCGAAATCATCTGTCGTACGCAGACCATCTGACACTGTACCCGGTGTATCAAAAGCCACGTTCGGCGCTTTACGTACTCGACGTTGACCTGTGTTATAGGTCCAAGCTTGGCGGGGAAGCGCCTCTTGATCCATGGTTTCTTTAACCAATAAGGCTGTACCTGCTAAACGCGCAGGCTGAGTCACCACTTGCTTAAAGTAGAACAGCGTATTGCTGGCTTTAAGCTGATCTAAGGTAATTTCTGGACGAGAATATTCGAAACGAATTTCCTCAGCCGTTTCCACTAAGCTATAGCTACCATCGGCTGTCGGTGCAGCTTGGCTACGGGAAGTTTCGATATCGATACCACGAAAACGCAAAATGTGGTTCCAAATTGCTTCTAAACCATTTGCAGGGATCGGGAATGGAATACCAATAGCCGCGCCAGAAATACCATTGCCCTGTGCAATCAGTTCAGCACGAGTCGCGTTAACTTTAGTCGCATCGTAAACGAACTGTGGTACAGAGGCGCTACGGCGAGTCTTATACACATTCATCTTGTAGGTATCAGGATAAAGTTCGAACAGCTTCACCTGACCCGGCGTTAAAAAATCTTTATATTGCGCTTTGTTAGCATTGGTAATAGTAAATTCAATCTTATCCTCAGGGAAAGGATCTGGGTGATGCATCCCTTTGGTATAACCCGCCACAGGCTTAGTAATACCACCATCCCACGCAGGAATAGAACCATCAGCATTACCTGCTTTTTCAGCACCTAAAGGGGTAAGTTCATTGCCAAGTTTTGCCGCATCAGCTTCTGATATCTTAGCCATAGCGACTGGCGCTGCGAACGCCAGCATGACTGCACTCGCCAATATCGTCAGTTTCTTCATTGTTTGAGTCCTTTTAGATCGAATACTTGATATTGAATGAAACATAATCACGATCTGCCATCGCATTCGTCGTACCGACACCGCCAAAGAAATTGTTATAGGAGATATCTGCACCCCAACGGTTTTGATAGTCGAAGTTAACGCCTAGCGCGACAGACTTACGTCCTTCCGTGAACAGGAACATAGGATCAGGTGTAATACCATCAACGTCATGGGAGAAAATCACCCGTGGAGACATATTGACCCCAGCAAATATGTTGTTGAAATCCGCCTTTCCAACTAAACGGTATCCCCAAGCAAAGTCGGTTGGGAACGGGTTAGTTTCAGGACCGTTGTGCAAGGCTTGAATGATGCCGGGCATATCTGGGTTGCCGCCAGAACGTGACGTACCAGGACCATTGAGACGTAGCTCATCAAAACCTGGCATATCATGGATCCACACGCCACCCACTTCGGCCAACATAGTCAAGTTATCTAAACCTAACGTTGGACCAAATAAATGGGTGAAAGTCATCTGCGCCTGAGTGGTATCAAGACGGATAAAGCCATCCACGGTTTCACCCGGCTTAACATCTTTAATCTGTGAAATACCATCGAGATCTGGACGAAGACCAGCGTTAGCTAACTGCTGTGGCATACCGGCAAACAATAATTCTACGTCATCGATTTGCAGTGGTTCATCCTGACGATGGGCAATTTCAGCCGCGACAGAGGTATCACCAACCAAGGTATTGAAACTGAAACCGTAAAGCTTGATATCCTCTGGATAAACGATTTGCGCCTTAGAGAAACTCTTCAAATTGAGCAGCAATTCACGATCAATGTTGCCCGAATTTTGACCTATGGTCGCCAGATCAGACAAAAGTGCACCCGTGCTAAAATCGGCGGCTGTACCACTGATAAGAGGACGACGGCTATGATAATTCATGAAATAAAAACCAAATTCGGTTTCACCCAGTGAAGGCGCGTAATAACCCAGCTTAATACCATATTGGCCATCATTGCTTGGCTCTGCCTCATCCTGCACTAGCGTCACTTTTGTTGGGTAGGCTAAGGCCATAGAAACCAATTGCTGTGTCGGAATAGATTGGCCGCTGGCAATCATGCCCGCTAAACGCTCGTATTCTTGCATTACGAAGTCTAAATTGATGTCAGGGTTAGCATTAAACCCAAGCTGAGCGTTTTGAGCGTAACCACCGAAACCCGCAAAATCGTTAGTCGCAAAAATAGAACCCGGCGTTGGTACCCAAATAGGTTGCCAATCATATTGATAGAATGCTTCTACCGTTAATGAATCCGTCAAACCAAGGGAAGCCCACACCATACCTTGCGGTCTGAACGCTTCTTTGAGTTCAGCACCAGGCGCGTTAAGTATGTTCAAGTCAACGGCGTTGATTTCACTGATCCCATGGGCAATCAGTGTACTTTCACCCCATGACACCACTTGATTACCTACACGAATAGATAATGGATTAGCGCCATCGTTGAGGTCAAAGTTGCCATACACAAACGCATCGAGTAAGCGAATATCTTTACATTGAACTTCTGAAGCACGGTTATCTTCGCAAGGGTCAAACTCTTTGCCCGTTATCGGATCATTAAAATCATAATTACCGTCATTGAGTTTACGATCATAGAAATACATACCACGGGCGAATAAACCGTAGTTTTTGTATTTCAATGACAATTCATGCAAACCTTTAACGATTTCGGACGTAGTATCGCCTTGAGAATAAAGTAAATTACTTAAGTCATTGTTACTGGAATACGATCCGGGCTGGGCCCAAATCTCAGCAGAAGTGTATTTAGTATTGCCAAATGCGCTGTAATTAGACCAATCGAATTGGGGTTGATTAACCTTACCAATTTGACCTTCCCAATCGCGCTCCCCTACACGCCAGCTCGCACCAGCAGTCCAAGTTGAGTCAAATGTGCCCTCAACCTCTCCCCAATTAAAAGATACTGCATTAACGCTTGGGATCATTAACAAACTCAATGCCGACGCCACCCCCAAAGCAAGCGCCGATTTGTTAAAACTATTTTTAACAATTTTCATTTTAGCTCTCCGTACCCTGCTGGATTCTTTGTTTTAGGAATTACAACCAACATCTTGTTAGCTCACAGGTAACATCATTGTTACAGCAATTAATCCCCTTGAGCAAGGCGCAGTTAGAGAAAATTTTCTAAAGAATTAAGCATGTAGGTACATTTGTACCGTTAACTAAAAAGGAGAGATTTAAATTAGCGAAAAGCGGAATAGGAATGAAACATAAAAACACATTAAAAAATCATATAATTCATTAACATATTTAAAAACAAAATATCACAAAGCGAGCTTGGTAATCAGCCGACCGTTTAAAGTAATTGCTCTAAGTAAAGATAAACAAATTAAGACTAAACTCGATTTAATGAAACAAATTGTCCCTTGTCATCTAAAACCAATTTGAAATAGCCTTGAATGCCATTTTCGGTTAAAAAACGCCTAAAATGACGGCCATTAATCCACAAAATCCGCCCTTGAGTTTCACGAACCTCGACTTTATCGGCAAGCCCTTGATAATAAGGTAAGAAATCTCGATAGCTGATCGATAGTTTGAAATACAGTTCCATAATATCAAGGCAGCACAGACTGCTGCCCTCCTCCTACAAACTGCTATTTTGCCAATGCTTTAGAGACTTTTTCGTACATATCCTTAGATAAGTCAGGCAAAGCCAAAAGTTGCCCTAAACAGGCTTTTATCAAGGTTTGGCGGTCCAAGTCGAATTTATGATACTGGATCAATGGCGTCACCATACGGGCCGCAACCTGCGGATTGAGCTTATTAAGGGTCATTAAGCATTCGGTTAAGAAAGCATAACCCTTACCGTCTCTATGGTGGAATTGATAAATATTACCGGCAGCAAAACTGCCCACTAAAGCACGCACTCGGTTTGGATTGCTCATACTAAAACACTTATGTTGCTGCAACTGACGCAAACACTCAATCACATCATCTGCATCACGGGTCGCTTGCAACATAAACCATTTATCCATCACCAATGGCGTATCCTGCCAACGTAGCTCAAATGTCGTCATCAGTTCATCACGACAAGGTAAATTCCCAACATTGGCAGCAGTCAACGCACCAAGAGAATCCGTCATATTACTGGCGTTATCGAACTGAGAAATCACTAACCCCTCAGCCTCATCCGACACCCGAGCTAACCAAGTTAAACACTGATTTTTAAGGGCTCTTGCCTGCGTACTCTCTACTGCGACTAAAGAACGATATAGCGCAATCAATTCATCTTCACTATGTGAAGCGAGCTCTATTAGTACAAATTCACGTGCTAAAGCTAACGCATCTAGATCAACACTCTCTGTTTGCTCAATCAAAGCCGAAGCCGTAGGTATAGCTAATATTTCGGCGATCAATGCCGGATCAAGCTCAGTGTCTAACAACACACCTTTAAAACTATCGCGCACACGGGGATCGAGCGTCATGGCTTGTTGCTGTTGTAAACTCGCCACATTTTGCCAAATCGCTTGGCTCACTAAGGTCACAGAGGCTTCCCAGCGGGCCACTTCGCTGCTAGCAAAACGCATCAAGTGGACGAGTTGATCCACATTGAATCGATATTGTAATTTGACGGGCGCAGAAAAGTTTTGCAGTAACGAAGCGACGGGTTTATGAGTGAGTCCATCAAAGCTAAACACTTGTTCAGTTTGAGTAAAATCGAGAATCTCATTCACTAAAGAATGGCCCTTCGCATCTAAGAGCTCTAAGCTAAACGGAATATGCAGCGGTGATGCACAGTTCGCTAAACTTTGTTTAAGGGTCAATTGATAAACGCCCGTTTGCGCATCAAAGCTGTCCATCGCAGTCACAATCGGCGTACCAGCTTGGCTATACCATAAACGGAACTGGGTTAAATCCACTCCGCTGGCATCTTCCATTGCCGCCACAAAATCATCACAGGTGACAGCTTGGCCGTCGTGGCGTTTAAAATACAGTTTCATTCCCGCCTGAAACTTTTCTTCATCGAGCAAAGTGTGCATCATGCGGATGACTTCAGCGCCCTTGTTATACACAGTCACAGTGTAGAAATTATTCATCTCAATGACAGATTCTGGACGAATAGGATGGGACATAGGGCCAGAATCTTCTGCAAATTGCTGATTTTTGATCACTTTAATTGCGTGAATTCGATTCACAGCACGAGAGCCTAAATCTGAGCTAAATTCTTGATCGCGAAAAACCGTTAAGCCTTCTTTTAAACTTAATTGGAACCAATCGCGGCACGTTACGCGGTTTCCTGTCCAATTATGAAAATACTCATGGCCTACAACCGATTCAATGCCGTGATAATCCTCGTCGGTGGCCGTTAAGGTATCTGCAAGCACATATTTAGTGTTAAAGATATTTAAGCCTTTGTTTTCCATCGCACCCATATTGAAAAAGTCGACGGCCACTATCATGTAAATATCTAAATCATACTCAAGATCAAAACGGCTCTCATCCCATGCCATGGATTTCTTAAGTGATGCCATCGCATGGTGTGCTTTATGTAAATTACCTTTATCAACGAACACTTGCAGGATCACTTTACGGCGACTGCGAGTAATGAACTCATCTTGCAATAGATCAAAATCGCCAGCGACTAAGGCAAATAAATACGCTGGTTTTGGAAATGGATCTTGCCAGCAAACATAATGGCGTCCGCCATCTAACTCACCTTGATCAATCAAATTACCGTTACTCAGTAAAAACGGGAATGCGGCGCTATCGGCTTCGATACGAACTGTGTATTTAGCTAATACATCAGGGCGATCAAGGAAATAAGTGATACGTCGAAAGCCCTCTGCCTCGCATTGCGTACAGTAGGCACCATCGGACATATAGAGCCCTTCAAGGCTCGAATTAGCTTCAGGATCGAGCTTAGTGATAATGTTCAGCTCAAACTCATCAAGCTCAGTTTCTAGAACTAATTGACCTGCACTAACATGGTAAGGCACAGCATCACCATTAACAGTCAGCGAAACAACGGTCAAATCTTCGCCATCCAACACTAAGGCTTGTGCATGTTTTGAAGTGCGTTTTATACGACTGATCGCCTGCACTTGGGTTTCATTGCCTGCCAAATTAAAAGCTAAATCGATAGTCTCTATCGTAAAAAGTGGCGCTTGATAATCTTTTAAGTATTTTGCTTGAGCTTGTGTCATTTCGATCCCTTTAACGCTGATCTAAATAAGAAAAAACGCGCCATAAGCGCGTTTTGATATCGGATAAATCGACTCGACTAGCGCCTACTTAGCACTAGTTTTAGCCATTTTTTGCACATCAGCCATATCTAAGGTGATATAAGCGGTTTCGTCTAAAAATGCATCTGGCAATTCAGCGTCGTCTTTAATGTCTTCCATTGATTTAACCGGTGCTAAACCATTGGCGACTCGACGCTCGTTTGTTCTGTCGAGGACTTTTTTCTCATCGGCTTCACGGGAAGCAATACGCTCACTTTCAACCAGAGACACAGTTTTCTCTTTGTGATGCTTTTTAAAGTCGGCAATATCTTGATTGATATAGGCAAACTCTACGCTGTTTTTTATACGGTTAAGGTGCTTAGATTCAAGGCTAGTCACTAACTCAGGCGTAACATCATTAAGCGTGCCATATTGCGCCATAGGCACTTTATCCCAAGGTAAAGCATTTTTCTCTTCAGCTTCACCGTACTCGCCCGGCTCCAACGCACTTGGGTAAGCAATGTTTGGTGTCACACCTTTAAGCTGTGTGCTGCCGCCATTGATCCGATAGAACTTTTGAATCGTGTATTGCACATGACCAATTGGCTTTTCATACATGTCGTAGATACGGCCTAGGCTCTTATGCTGCTGCACTGTACCTTTACCAAAGCTAGATTCACCGACAATTAGCGCGCGGTCGTAATCTTGTAGCGCAGCAGCAAAAATCTCAGAGGCTGAAGCACTGTAACGGTCAACCATCACAGTCAAAGGACCGGCATAACTGGTTTTGCCATCGTTATCACGGTGCGCAGACACACGGCCATCGGCATCACGAATTTGCACCACAGGGCCCATATCGATAAAGAGTCCCGTCAGCAACACAGCTTCTGTTAATGCACCACCACCGTTACCTCTAAGGTCGATGACTATGCCTTCAACTTTGGCTTCGTTTAACTTCACTAGCTCTTTTTCAACGTCCTGTGACAGATTCATGTAGAAACCAGGAATATGGATCACACCGACTTTGCGATTTGCGTACTCGCCGTCTTTAGGTTCAATCACCTTAGAGGTTGCCGCTCTGTCTTCAAGACGAATTTTATCGCGTACTAAGGTAACGTCGAATGGCTTAGCATTCGAACCACCTTTCTTCGGTAAAATTTGCAGTACGACTTTACTGCCCTTAGGTCCTTTGATCAGATCAACCACGTCGTCTAAACGCCAGCCGATCACATCAACAATTTCACCGCCCTCTTGACCGACGCCGACAATCTTGTCTTCTGGCGACAGTTTTTCGCTGCCAGCCGCAGGGCCGCCAGCAATTAAGCTTTTAATCACAGTGTAATCGTCTTCAAGTTGCAGTTGAGCACCAATCCCTTCAAGGCTTAAATTCATTTCCATTTGGAAACGTTCAGCATTGCGTGGTGACAGGTAACTCGTATGCGGCTCAATGCTGCGTGAGAAGGCATTCATCACGCCTTGGAACACGTCTTCACTGTTGGTTTGAGTCAAACGTTTGATGGCGTTGTTGTAACGCTTTTGCAGGATCTCAACAATCTCAGGCCATTTTTTACCTGTGAGTTTCAGATTTAGCGAATCGTATTTAACACGTTGACGCCATAACTCATTGATCTCGGCTTGATCTTTTGGCCATGCCGCATCGTCACGGTCATACTCATAGGCATCGCCAGGGGCGGAGAAGTCCATCTCTTTATCCAGTAGGGATAAAGCATAGACAAAGCCTTCATAACGACGCTTTTGGACGATATCAAACATTTTATAGGCAGGCTCAAGTTCACCAGAACTGAGCATGTCATCGAATTGGGTAGCATAAGGTTTAAAACTATCGACATCCGCTTGGGTTAACACATTGCGGCGATAGTCTAACTGCTGTAGATAACGGTCAAAAATTTGCGTAGAAAAGGCATCATCAAGATTAAATCTATGATAGTGCGAACGAGTGTATAAGTCCGTTACCCTTTTGCTCGCGACCTTATGTTGCGCTTCCTGCTTGAGAGTGGGTAACTCGCTGATTTGAATCGTGGGTGGTACGGCCCAAGCCGAGAATCCGACAAAAACAGTGGCGATCGAGGTAGCCAAAGTGAGTTTTCGCATCAACAAGTTACTCCGTTTTAAAAAATGATTACAGCAGGATATGTTCTGCTCTAACTTTAATCGTTAGGCCACTATCAAGCTGAACATGAATATCTTCCTTGTTAATATCAGTAATCACACCGGCTACGGGTGTCATACCTAACTTAACATTGACGCGTTGTTTTTTCGTTAAATCAGTCAATTGTGCTTGGACATAATTTACGACTGGCGCTGCTTTAGGCGCAGGCTTAGCAGGGCGCTCAGTTTTAGCACGTTGAGGAACAGCCACCTTTTTAGGTGCTTTCTTCGCCGCAGGCTTAGGTGCGAGTGCTGCACGTTTCGCTTTCGCTTTATCCTGACTTTCTTTCAACATGGCTTGAGCATGGTCAATGTGCTCTTGCTCTAACTCGCCGCAAGGTTCGCCATCCAGATTAACGCGTTGTGCGCCCGCTTTAACGCACTTCAAATAGCGCCAGCTGCTGGTGTAACGTCTTAAGGCAACTCTGAGCTGAGTTTTACTGACTTTAGAATCATCAGCCAACCTTTCAGCCAAATCTTGAAACAATCCGATTTTTAATGGCTTAGTTTCACCTTCAGCAATAAAGCACAAAGGAAATGTTTCATACAAATACGCCAAAATTGCATTGGTGTCGGTCAACTTTTCTGTTGATTCCATCATTACTTCCACAGTCAAAAAGGGACATCGATTCGAGGTGATATATATCAGCTTCTTACATGTCGTTTATCTTCGTTAAACTCAATATTGAGTCAACGTACAAATTAGCATCCTAGCCGCGTTTACTAAAGTTAAAAAATATACCTTAACAAATTTTGTCAGCTCAAAACACTAAGCTTATTCATTGCATGCCAATCAAACCAGCTTAATGCGTGCAGGCGCATATTATAAGGCGCACGCCACCGATTGCGACTATGAATTATGCGTTATTGTACGCAAATTAATCAAATAGGCAGTTTTCAAAACTTTTAACCAGTAATTCCAGCCCCTTTTGATCTTCTTCATCGAAACGATCGAAGATAGGACTGTCAATATCGAGCACGGCAACCACGTTACCTTGCGCACGAACTGGCACAACGATTTCAGAATTACTGGCAGAATCACAGGCAATATGACCATCAAATTGATGGACATCGGCCACTCGCTGAGTTTGATTAGTGAATGCTGCTGTACCACACACACCTTTTCCTAAGGGAATGCGTGTACAAGCCACTTTACCTTGAAACGGGCCTAATACGAGTTGTTCGCCACGCATGACGTAGAATCCCACCCAGTTCAGCTCAGTTAAATTATCATTGAGCAAGGCTGAAAAATTCGCCATAGCCGCAACAAGGTCGTCTTCCCCTTCCAACAAGGCCAAGGCTTGACGGTTAAGTGACTCATAAAATTTCGATTTCATTACATTTCCTAACAATTTTATTCTGCTGCTTCGGTCTTTTTAGCCGCTTTTTTCGCTGCAGGCGGATTCGTTGGCGTACTATTAACCTGAACGGCGCCTTTAAGCAAGTTCGTCAGCTCATCTTTATTGTTAGCAAAATAGAATGCGAGCTTTTCACCCACACTTTCATCTATACCCAAATCAGCTTTTTGAATGAAGGGGATAAGGTTATCGGCGATATCGAGCATCTTATCGTAGGCATCAGCCTCCTTCTTAGATGTGAATGTCATCTTTTCAACCCCTTCTCTGACCACGACAAACTGTGTTATTACTGCCATGACTGCCCTCGCACTGTTTTTATATACAGTAACTAGAGTGACATAGATTGAACTTGTGATGCAAGTGTTCTCATTAATCTGATATTATTAGCGTACTTTCGTTGCCAAGATTATAAAGCGCTAGACGTGGCTTAACAGCTAACTAGCACGACACTTTGCACCGATCTCGCTGTTATTACTCCTATTAGGCTAATATATATTTTTATATGCATGAAAACGCAGCAGAAAATTCAGTAACCCTATGCCGCTCCTGCGATTTAGCAGTCCGCAAACGTGCCTTGCCTAGCGGTGTTAGAGCAATCTGTCCTCGTTGCAGCACTGCACTTTATGACACGCCATACTGCTCTGTGAATGGTATGTTAGCCCTATGTATTTCGGCATTAGTGTTTTATTTCCCTGCTAATTTTTTACCCGTACTCGAGATCCACTTTTTCGGCAGTATTCGTACTACCACGGTTTTCCAAGGGGCATTTGCAGTATTTGACCAAGGCTATTGGGTTGTAGGTGTCGCCGTACTTGCCGCAGCTGTGATAGGTCCAGGCTTATTACTGTTATCGATATTGACACAGATTTTAATTGTGAAATGGGGATTGAGTAGCCTTTTTTGGCGTAACTCATTGAAGCAGTTGTTAAAATTTCATGGCGTCTTATCGCAGCTCACTATGCTGGAAATTTATGTGATCAGCTTCTTAGTTTCATCATTTCAGCTATCTGATTTTTCGGACATTTATTTTGGTATGGGCACATTTTGCTTCACTATGCTGTTTCTCGTGACCTTGTTTCTACAAAGAGAATACGACTTAGAACATATGTGGACGTTATTGGAAGGTCATAGCTGATATGAAACAACAAGGTAAAGATATCGGCCTATGTCTCTGTAAAGTGTGTCGCCAACTCAACAGCAGTGAACTCACGCACTGTCAGCGCTGTGAAACTGAGTTGCACGTCAGGGACTATTCCAGCCTGCAAAAAAGTTGGGCTTTGTTGATTACCGCTGCCATCTTGCTGGTGCCAGCCAACATTTACCCTATTACTATGCTGACCAATCAAGGGCAAGTGCGGCACGACACCATTTTTTCAGGCATTTTGCATTTAGTGCATTCAGATATGCTGCCTATTGCCATCATAGTGTTTACCGCCAGTATTTTAGTACCATGGATTAAAATCATCGGCTTATCCATTTATCTGTGTGCGATCAGCTTTGACATTCCGATTTCAAAAAAGAAATTGATGGTGGGTTTTCACATCATCGAATGGATTGGCCGCTGGTCAATGCTCGATTTATTTGTCATCTCAATCACAGTGGCATTAGTGAACATGGGACAATTACTCGACGCGAAACCCGCGCCTGCGGCTACCGCATTTGCCTTGGTTATTCTGTTAACTCAGTTAGCCGCAAAAGTTTTAGACACTCGTTTACTCTGGGATCGATTGGAACCTCAAGATGACACAAATTGAATCGCCGAAAGTTGTAAAGAAAAAACTCTTTTCGCCCATTTGGCTGCTTCCTATTGTCGCGTTGGCATTAGGTGCTTGGCTGGGCATTAAGAGCATTAAAGAATCGGGGGTTGAAATTCAAATTCACTTTCCGAGCGCCACTGGGATTGATGTAGGTAAAACCTTAGTCAAATACCAAGGTTTGACTGTTGGTAAAGTGAAAGACATTGGCATAGATGAAGATCTCAAAGGCGTGAACGTCAAGGTCATGATGGACTACCGCGCTAAGCCTTTCTTGAATAAAGAAACCCTCTTCTGGCTTGTCACACCTAAAGCAAGTATTACAGGTGTTGAAGGCTTAGATGCGCTGTTTTCGGGTAACTATATTGCTATCCAACCAGGGAAAGGCAATGCATCGACCTTTTTTGAAGCAGAACGCCAACCGCCGCCGATGCAAATCGGCTCAGAAGGTGTGATGGTCGAATTGACCTCCGATAAACTCGGTTCGCTCGATGTTGGCTCGCCAATATTTTTCCGCCAAATCCCCGTGGGTAGCGTGGTCAGCTATCGTTTAGATGGCAATCAAAGGGTCATTATCAGCGCTTTCATTCAAGAGCAATATGCGCGGTTAGTGAAGAAAAATTCTCACTTTTGGAATGTTTCTGGCGTCAAAATTGATGCTTCACTAACTGGGGTTAAAGTCAGTTCAGAGAGTTTGGCGTCCATTCTGGCTGGCGGCGTGAGTTTCAGCTCTGACGATAAAGCAGACATAGCTAAAAACGGTGACGTTTTTTCGCTTTATGATTCAGAAACCACCGCCCTTGGCGGCATAGAAATAAACCTAACCATGGCTGACGCTAACGGTGTCGACAAAGGTACCCGCATCGTTTATCGCGGCATGAACATTGGCAGTATTTTAAGTAAACAACTCACGTCCAATGGTGTTACAGCCGTGGCTAAGTTTGAACCTCAATACGGTTCACTGTTAACTAACGACGGGGTGTTTTGGCTTGAAGGTGCTGATATTTCCCTCTCAGGCATTAAAAATCCAGAACGTTTACTGACAGGTAGCGTGATCAACTTCCTGCCAGGCATCAACACCAAAAGCGCGGTACCAAGCAGCTTTGCCTTACAATCAAAGGCACCTGATTTACTGCAATCGAAGAAGCGTTTCTTGACCTTAACCTCAGCCGAAAACATGGGCATTTCAGAGGGCGCCCAAGTTCGCTTCAAGCAAATCCCCATTGGTTCAGTGCTTGCGGTTAAGTTAACCAAAGATTTATCGGCGGTGGAATACCAACTCGAGCTACAACCTGAGTTTGCCAGTCTAATTCGCAGCGACAGCTATTTTGTGCCTGAGTCAGCATTAACGATAAACGCATCGTTAGACGGTGTATCAGTCAAAGCAAGGGATTTTACAACGCTCACTCAAGGTGCAGTTAGCTTGATCCAAGGTCACAGCGACACACCTTTAGCTGCTAACAGCGCTCTGACCCTCTTTAGCTCTGTGGATGCCGCGACAGCTTTTTATGATCGTCAGCAGCAAGTGCATTTAACGTTAATCAGTCAAGATGGCGCCGATGTCAGCCAAGGCTCACCGATTTACTATAAAAAAATGCAAATTGGCACAGTTGACTCAGTGAACTGGCAAAGCAAAACCGAAGACTTCGCTATCAAGCTCGCTATCGACAAACAGTTTCAACCCTTGCTGAAAAAGCCAAAAGTATTCTGGCGTAACAGCGCCGTGGATATCAGTGCCAGTCTTGCCGGTATTGATGTCGCCGTTGCCCCGCTACAAGGGGCATTAAAGGGCAGCATCAGTCTGGGACTGCTTGATAGCAATGACAAAGTGAGCAATACAACCCCGTTAAAACTCTATGAGAGCAAGCAGTTAGCATTAAGTCAGGCGCAGGCGATTCGCCTCACATTACCCGCCTCCAGCAAACTGACGGCCAAGGCCGCGATTCGCTATCAAGGTCATCAAGTGGGTGAAGTGTCGCAGGTGAAGCTCAATGCGGATCTCGATACACTCACAGCTAGCGCATATCTCTACGGGGAATATGCCGAACATTTCAGCCGCAGTGACTGTGAATATCATTTAGTGGATGCACAAATTTCTCTGGCGGGGATCAAAGCGCCAGAAACGCTGATAACAGGTCCTTACATAGGAGTCTTACCGGGTAAGGGCAGTCAAAAAGCGACCCAGTTTGTTGCCAACCTCGCTGCCAGCAGCTATGCCAATGTTGCCGAAGATGCGCTGAAATTCATTCTAGAAGATACTAGCCTAGGCTCAATGAAAGTCGGCACACCTATCTTCTTCCGAGGGATTAAAGTCGGTCAAATCGACGGTTATAGCCTATCGACACAGGGGAATAGTGTATTGATGCAGGCCCATATCGAGGCACAGTACAGTCACTTAGTGAATCAAAGCAGTCAGTTCTGGGATGCCTCAGGGATTAAAGTCGATGTTGGCCTCTTCTCAGGTGCCCAAATCGAAGCGGGCTCGCTGGAAACCTTACTAGCTGGCGGCATCAATGTGGCGACTAAGGACACGACTCAAGAGGGTAATCGTTTAGCGACGGGCACAGTATTAATATTGCAACACAAAGCCGAAAACGAATGGCAGCAATGGGCACCAGCCCAGTAATTCTTTTCATCAAAATACTTACACCAACGCACTAATATTAAAGCTCTTACAAATAAATCAGGCGCATAATGCGCCTGATTTATTTTTAGCTTCTCGAACTGTTATTGGCACATTCTAGGGTGCTCAAGACACTTGCCATCCTGTTAACCATAAAACCAATAGCAAACAGCAATCGCGGCGCTGATCCCCGCAAAGTCCGCGGTTAAACCGCAAGCTAAGGCGTGGCGTCCATGACGAATACCCACAGAACCAAAATACACAGCAAGAACATAGAAAGTGGTTTCAGTGCTACCCTGAAAAATCGCCGCTAATCGACCCGCAAAGGAATCTACTCCGTGGTGATCCATTGTCTCAAGCATCATGGCTCTAGCGCCTGATCCACTAAAAGGTTTCATTAGCGCGGTCGGCATTGCATCGACAAAACGCGTATCAAAACCCAATATCCGCACACCAGTGGCAATCAAGTGCAACAGATAATCCAAGGCGCCGGATGCGCGCAGTAAACCAATCGCTAATAACATGGCGAGCAAATAAGGGATCAACTGGATAGATTGAGCAAAACCCGCCTTCGCCCCTTCAATAAACTCATCATAAACCGCCACCTTACGGATGCCCGCAACAATCACGAAGGTAAATACCAATAACAGCAAAATACCATTGCCCATTGCCGTCGACACTGTGCCAATGGCCTCAGCACTTAAGGTCATCAGATAAAAACCACTCGCCACTAACCCTGAGAGCATCAAGGCGCCATAACCGAGCACCACTGAGTTTAATAATGAAATCCGCTGCACTAACGCCACAACCAGCAAGCCCGCCAATGTCGATGCCGAAGTAGCCAGTAAAATCGGCAAGAAAATATCCGCAGGCGCAGCGGCACCTTGCTGGGCACGATAAAGGAATACCGTCACAGGCACTAAGGTCACAGAGGAAGTATTGAGTACTAAAAATAAGATTTGCGCATTAGTCGCCACGGTTTTTAGCGGATTTAAACTCTGTAAATCATGCATCGCCTTTAAACCAAGTGGTGTGGCAGCATTATCTAACCCAAAGATATTCGCTGTTAAATTCATCGTGATACTGCCAAAGGCCGGATGCCCCTTGGGCACTTCAGGCATCAAACGGCGCAGTAATGGCTCAAACACAAAGGCAATAGCGCCGACAACGCCAGCCTTTTCTCCAACCTGCATCAATCCCATCCACAGAGAAAGCACGCCAATCAGCCCAAGGGAAATTTCAGCAGCAAGCTTAGCACTCGCAAATAATGCGGCGACCGAAGCCGATAGGACTTCTATGTGCCCATTGAACAGTTGCACCGCTATTGCAAGCAATGCTGTGATAAAAAAAGCCAACCACACGCGATTCAGCACGCTAATCCCCTTATTTTTATTTGTTTTTATTCTATTAGCTCATGGCTACTGAGTGCTAGCTTTATGGCGACTCATTCCAATATCGCTGAAATCGTCAAAGTATAAACATTAAATCACAATAGCAGCCTTGGCTGCTCGGGAGAAAATCTCAGACCCAATAAGGGATTATGATATACTCGCGCCAGTTGATACACAGTCTATTTTCCTATGGTTCAATGAAATCAATGGTCCAATTAAATCAAAATTTTATCGATACAATCACCCAAGAACTCCCCGCCCATTTATCCATGGACGAGTTTATTGCCGCCTGCGACAGGCCGCTTAGACGTTCAATTCGGGTCAATACCTTAAAAATCAGCAGCGACGACTTTAAGACCTTGATGCAACCTAAGGGCTGGACGTTCGATCCTATTCCTTGGTGTGAAGACGGATTTTGGATCAGTTACGATGAAGAAGAACAACTCGGCAATGCCTTAGAGCATATTCAGGGCTTATTCTACATTCAAGAAGCCAGCTCTATGTTGCCGCCGACCGCACTTTTTACACCGAATGCACATTGGCAGTGCGTTCTCGATCTTGCCTCCGCACCCGGTTCAAAAACCACGCAAATGGCCGCATTAATGCAAAACCAAGGCTTATTAGTGGCAAATGAATATTCGGCAAGCCGCGTAAAAGTATTGCACGCCAATGTGCTGCGCATGGGCGCGAGCCACTGCGCCCTCACCCATTTCGATGGCCGTGTATTTGGCGAATACCTGTACGAAAGTTTTGATGCCGTGCTTATCGATGCGCCCTGTGGCGGTGAAGGCACAGTGCGTAAAGACGCCGATGCGCTAAAACACTGGAGCCTAGACGATGTGCTGGCGATTAGCGAAACCCAAAAAGCCTTAATCGAATCGGCGTTTCTCGCCCTGAAACCCGGCGGCAGTTTGGTCTACTCAACCTGCACCTTAAACCGCCTCGAAAACCAAGGCGTGTGCGAGTATTTAAAGCAAGTCTACGGCGATGCGGTGCAATTTGAATCCTTAAGCGATTTATTTGATGGCGCAGATCGAGCTACAACGCCCGAAGGCTTCTTACATGTCTGGCCACAGATTTACGACAGTGAAGGTTTCTTTGTCGCTAAATTGACAAAAACCGCCTCAGTGCCGCGTTTACAGCCTGAGCCTAAACTGCAGAAAAACTTCCCCTTCACGCCCGCATCAGCGAAACAAGCCCAAGGGATCAAAGACTATTTTCAGCAGGATTTAGGCATCAGCTTACCGGACGAACTCATCATGGTTCGCGATGATGAATTCTGGCTATTCCCGCATGAATTCAACGCTTTTATCGGCCGTATGCGCTTTCAGCGTATTGGCATTAAACTCG
Source organism: Shewanella sp. SM74 (assembly GCF_025653725.1). Lineage (NCBI taxonomy): Bacteria > Pseudomonadati > Pseudomonadota > Gammaproteobacteria > Alteromonadales > Shewanellaceae > Shewanella > Shewanella sp. SM74. The sequence goes on from NZ_JAKKRZ010000002.1 coordinate 186,334, forward strand.
CCGATAACAGTAAACACGGCTTTAAAGTCCGCCATGAAGCGATTATTGCATTAGCAGGAAAACAGCTCAGCCCAACCGCAAAAACGGTCGATGTGAGCGATGTTGAAGCGAAAGAGTATTTGATGGGGCGAGATATTGCCCTAAACACCGCAGTGAAAGCTCAAGGTGAAGTGATCGTCTGTTATGGCGGTGCACCATTAGGGATGGCGAAACATTTAGGCAATAAGTTAAAAAACAACCTACCCAGAGACTTAGTGAAAGATAAAGTGTTACTGCTACCAGAACAGACGAAATCGTTATAATTTCGCTGTTTTTTAGCGATAAATAACCTAAAAAAGGGGGAAAGTGAGCGCGACTATAAGACAAAAGCTCGACTACACTGAGTCTATTGTAAAGCGCACTGCATGGCGCTTTCACCTGTAGCGCACGGCTCTTCAATGAGCCATTCCCCTAGGCCCAAACAGCTTTAATCGTTTTGGGCCTTTTTTTATGCCTGTACGCTAACAATCACGCAATCGCATAAAGTGATTCAAAGCACTTGCTGCTAACGGCCAACTAAACGCGCTGCATCTTTGAATAAATTAAAGAAGTTATTGCTGGTGTATTCAGCAAGATCTTCGTAACGCTCACCTCTAAGCTCTGCCACAAACTCAGCCACATCGCGCACATAGGCAGGCTGATTCTCTTGTCCACGGTGTGGGATCGGCGCCAAATAAGGCGAATCAGTTTCAACTAGCAGACGATCCTGAGGCACTTTGCGAATAACGGTTCGCAGATCACCCGCATTTTTAAAAGTGACTATGCCTGAAACCGAAATATAAAAGCCGAGATCAATCGCCGCTTTCGCCATCTCCCAGTTCTCGGTAAAGCAATGCAGCACGCCGCCAACGTTATCCGCGTTGCCCTGCTTAAGCATATTGATCGTATCTTCACGTGCATCACGGGTATGGACAATTAAAGGTTTATTCACTTCGACCGCAAGGGCAATCTGCTGCTCAAAACATTGCTGTTGCAACAGCTTAGTGTCGTCTGCATAAAAATAATCTAACCCCGTTTCACCAATCGCGACCACTTTAGGATCGGTGGCAAAGCGGCGGATTTGCTCAACATCGAGGCCTTCTTTAACGTCTAATGGATGCACGCCCGATGATAAAAATACCTGATCGAAGGCTGCAACTTTATCTCGCATCGATTCAAATCCCTGCTGGCGCACGTTGACGCATAGCATATAGTCCACACCACGGGCTTTCGCGCTGGCCAGAATATGTTCTAGAGTTTGTTGATCAGGCGCCGCTTTAAGGCGATCGAGATGGCAGTGTGAATCAATAAGCACAGGGATTTCCAAGCTGAATAACAAAAGGACGACAAGGATACCCAGCCAAGGGATCGAGGTCAAATTCAACAGAAGTAAATAGTCAGTTTAGGCAGTGATCAGACGTTTAAACCAGAGCAATAATGCAGGCTAACCTACATAGTACAGGTTAAATCGCCAGAGGCGAGTTCGCGGGACAGTAACTTTTCGATATGGTGTTTATGGCTATCTGGCTCAGAAATAATTTTAATGCCAATCCCCACAGGGCGGCCCCCCGACGCTCCTAAGGGATTAATCCACACCACAACACCACGAAATTCATTAGTGAGGGTTGCGCCGGGTAAACGATACGCAATCGTCAGCGGTTGGCCAAGATAATGACTTTCACTGGTCGCAATAAATAATCCTGCCGGCTTAATAAAAGGCATATAGGCACGATATAACTGATGTAAGGTATCAAAATTAACGACGAGATCTACCATGGCATATTACTTATTTGTTATCTCTCTATATTCTAAGACATAACTTTGACACAGGGCCAGATAATTGACGCTCGGCATTGTGCTTAAGCTATGACACATTCCCATGATCTTAGCCGCCAAATTCCCGAGCTGCGCATGAACAAACGCATCTTGATGGCTATTTTTCAGTAAAACCTGTCGTATAAGTAGGTACAAAACCTTAAGAACATCAATTATTTGTTGTTCACTTATTATTAACAAACTAGCACACAGATGACCAGACGACAAACTTTGTGCCCAATCTTTGCGAAATTGTAGCAAGGATTGATACCGACTCTGTTGGCTCCCCTCAGACTGCAAGCTCTCAGCCAACTTTAATGGCCCACCCACCACACTCAAACACCAAGTTACATCCTCTTGAATACCGCATCGCTGGGCAAGCCAGTTTTTGATGACCTCTCGACTCGGAACGACAAAAGGAATGCGTTGACAACGACTGCTAACCGTCGCCATCAAACGTGCAGGCGTATCCGACTGCAAAATCAGTAAGGTGTCTTTACCAGGCTCCTCAAGGGTTTTAAGGAGTGCGTTCGCGGCTGCGGAGTTAAGACGCTCGCTGTGGTGGATAATCGCTACACGCCTGCCACTTTGCTGTGCGGTGGCTGTCAGACGCGTACACAGCTCACGAATTTGATCGACTTTAATTTGATTGCCATCGGCGGCGATATGATAAAAATCAGGATGATTGCCCGCATCATAGAGCTGACAAGACTTACAAAAACCGCACGCTCCCACAGGCGTTGGCTGCAAACACATAGCCGCGCGCGCCATAAACACACTCAGCAACTCACCACCATAGGCTGAATCAATGCCCACGAGTTGTGCGTGAGGTATTTTTTGACGCGCTAATTGCGCTAAAAATGCCTGTCTTGGCCCTTCGAGCCAAGGTAATTGCTCAGCCGTAAATCCGGACTCGGCTACCATACCATCGCCTGAAGCACGGCTAAGATATCTTTGTGCACTTCAGCCATAGTTTGGCTCGCGTCTATAACCACGATACTGTCATCTTCGCTGGCAAGTTTGAGATATGTAGCGCGTGCTCGCTCAAAGAAATCAATCGCTTGTTGCTCAATTCTATCAAGCTCACCACGTTTAGCTGCACGGGTAAGCCCAAGCTTAGGGTCTAAATCTAAGTACAAAGTAAGATCGGGTTTAAATCCCTTTAGTGTTGCAGTGCTCACCGCTTCCACTAACGGCATTAAACCTCTGCCACCACCTTGATAAGCTAATGACGATAGATTATGTCTATCACCCAATACCCATTGCCCTTGCGCAAGCGCGGGCTTTATGACATTAGCAACCAACTGAGCTCTGGCAGCATAAATGAGTAAACACTCGGCCTCATCACACAGGGGATCGTTCGCATCGGCAATCTTAACTAAATCACGGATACGTTCAGCCAATGGTGTACCGCCCGGTTCGCGGGTGCAAATCGGTGCTTTACCCGTATGTTTTTCAATAAAGTCGCGAATAAGGTTAATCGCACTCGACTTACCTGCGCCTTCTAAACCTTCAATAACGATAAATTTTGCAAAAACTGACATTGGATTTTCTTTCTCTGCATTTTTACTTTGGGGATTTTTCTGGCGTCGCTGGTTTTATCTTACGCTGATAGACGTCTACGGCGTGATTGTGTTCTTCAAGCGTGGTTGAAAACACATGGGTGCCATCGTTGCGCGATACAAAATAAAGGTAACTCACACTGGCGGGCTTAGACACGGCCATCAATGAGGCTTTACTCGGTGCAGCTATCGGCGTCGGCGGCAATCCAAAGATGCGATAAGTATTAAAAGGCGTCTCTTCGACTAAATCTTTGCGGGTGATATTACCCTTATAGCGATCACCCATGCCGTAAATAACGGTCGGATCGGTTTGCAGACGCATACCTAGGTTAAGACGATTAACAAATACACCGGCGATTTGCTCACGCTCATGGGCTTGGCCGGTTTCCTTTTCAACTATCGATGCCAAAATCAGCATTTCATAGGGCGATTTTAACGGCAAATTTGGCGCCCGTTCTGCCCACGCTTTGGCAAGCTCCTGCTCCATCATTTTATAGCTTTGAGTCAGCATGACTTTAGCATCCGCCTCGGCGGTATAATGATAAGTGTCGGGGAAGAATTTTCCTTCAGGCAAACCAGAATCATCGCCTTGTGCCATCAATACCGCTGCAAAAGCTTCTGGTGACATTTGTAAATGCGGAGCACTGGTAAGCTGTTGTTCCCATTCCACAATAGTTTTACCTTCAACTAAGGTCAAACTGAAGGTTTTTACTTTCCCAGCGATCAAATCATTGAGTAAATCAGTAATCGTTTGTGAAGGTGATATTTCATAAAGTCCCGTGCGAATTTTGGCAAGCTCAGGACGAAACTTAAGTAGCCACTTGAGTTTCCACGTATCTTGAATAACGCCGTCATCGGCAAGTTGCTGCGCCAGTTGATTTACACTGGTGCCGCGTTCAACCTTCAACTCTTTAGGCTCGCTGAGACTCAGCGGCGTTTGACTGTATTCGACAACCGTTTGATAGCCCCAAAAGGCACCCAAACAGACTAAGGTTAGCAAGGTCAACAGGGTTGAACTGGCGATAATAATGATTTTTTTCATAGAGTGAGTGAAAGTGTCTGTCTAAGTTGCGCGGTAATCGGAGCACGGGTGAACTTGAGCGAGTCTATCGCCAGTACATCCACAATCCCTAAAACGCTGTTAGTGATAAACGCTGAGTCAAATTCGATTAAACGCTCGGCGCCAACGGGCAAACATTCGATATTCATGTTCTGTTCAAGCAAGGCCAACATTATCTGTTCGCGCATCACACCCGCCACGCCACACAGGGCTAATGAAGGCGTGATAATGCGATTATCTTTGATAAAAAACACATTCGCCATCGAAGATTCAATCACATTCTCCTCGATATCTTTGACTAACCAGTCATCAAATCCCTGCGGTAAAGAGTGTGATTTAATCAAAACTTGTTCGAGTCGATTTAAATGCTTCATCCCTGCCAACAGAGGCTGCAAACCCAATCGTACCGACGAAGTTTTAAGGCTAATACCCTGTTGCTGCCACTGAGCATAATGGCCGGGGATAGTATGAACTGAGACGATTTCGGTAGGATTAACCGTTTCTGGCGGTGTATAGCCACGGCCACCAGCACCACGGGAAACGATTAACTTAATGCAATGATGAGGATATTCAATGGCTAAGGTATTCAGTTGCTGTTGCAATGCTTCACTCATTTGCCATTGAAATCCAAGCCTTGCGGCGCCTGCGGTTAAACGGGCTTGATGGGCTTCAAAAAACATAATCCCCTCAGCGTCCGTTCGCATCGTTGCAAACAGACCATCACCGTAGGCAAGCCCTCGATCAGAAGGGTCGACACTTGCCTGCGATGCGCCATTCACCCAGAACACGCGTATTAGTCCTGACTGATACGGCTAGCCACCGCTTCTTGCTGATCTTTGTACTTGGCACTCTTACGAGTGTTATAAGGACGTGCAACCGCATGATTTAAGCGTTCAAAGTTAAGCGCACCTATAGTCATGCGTGGACGCAAAGCTAAAGGCAACTTGCCGCTGTTATAAAACTCGAGCACAATTTTACCTTGCCAACCCGGATCGATACGGTGCGCCGTTACGTGTACCATCAGGCCTAAACGCGCTAGAGACGAACGGCCATCAAGCCAACCGACGATATCAGCAGGTAAAGTTACGCTCTCGTAAGTCACAGCCAAAGCCAATTCGCCAGGATGCAAGAAAAATGCTTCGCCATCGGGGATTTCGATAATCTCACTCATCACCCGATCGAGCGCCGCTTGCATCTCAGCACTTGGACCACTCAAGTCGATAAAAGGCGCGGTATGATCTTTAAAGACGCGAAACTGTCCACCTAAGCGCACATCAACACTGACGCCTGAAATAGCTTCTATGCCTGGGCGAGGTTCTATTACGATAGTGCCGTTATCAAGGGCCTGTTCAATTTCGATATCGGTTAAGCGCATCTTGCCTATTACTCCTTGAGTTTTTATGTCGTTATTTTGCCAGTAAATGTTGGATACGAGTCTTTAAAATATCGGTTGCAATACGATTTTTGCCGCCACGGGGAACGATAATATCGGCGTATTGTTTCGAGGGTTCGATAAACTGTAAGAACATAGGACGCACGGTTTTCTTGTACTGTGAAATCACAGACTCCATAGTACGGCCCCGCTCGGCCACATCACGAGTTAAGCGACGTAGGAAACAAATGTCCAGCGGCGTGTCCATAAACACACTCGCGTCCATCAGGGCACGTAACTTAGGATCGGTCAGCAATAAGATACCTTCTAAAATGATCACCTTTTTCGGTGTCATCTTTAAAGTTTCTGCAGTGCGTGTATGTTCTGTATAGCTATAACAAGGGATATCAACAGCTTCGCCAGACTTGAGCAACTGTAAATGCGTGCACAACAATTGATGGTCCAGCGCTTTTGGATGATCGTAATTCGTTAATACCCGTTCATCCATGGATAAATGACTCTGATCGCGATAGTACGCGTCTTCATTAATTACCCCAATTTGATCTGTGCCTAAATCGCGGCGCAATTCGTCAAAAATCGTTTTGGCAATTAAACTTTTGCCCGATGCTGACGCGCCAGCAATTGCAATAATGACACACTGCTGAGAATTCATACCCTTAAACCTTACTCGTCATCTGAAACACTAATAGAAACTGTTTTCTGGCTTTGCTTTAAAGCCAATTCTGCGCCCACTTTACGGGCAATTTCCCGATAAAGAGCTGCGACTTCACTGTCAGGATCGGCAACGACGGTCGGCGCACCATTATCCATGGCTTCACGGATATTGATGTGCAGCGGCAAAGCGCCTAACAGTGGAACTTGATAGCGTTCAGCAATTTTACTGCCGCCGTGTGTTCCAAATGGATGTTCTTTATGACCACACTCAGGACATAAATGGAAACTCATGTTCTCGACAATACCCAGCACAGGAATGTTCACTTTCTGGAACATATTGATGCCCTTCTTGGCATCGGCCAGTGCGATATCCTGCGGTGTAGTCACGATAACGGCTCCGCTCACAGGGACTTTTTGCGATAACGTGAGCTGAATATCCCCTGTGCCTGGTGGCATATCAACGACTAAATAATCCAGTTCTGGCCATTGGGTTTCATTCAGTAACTGGGCTAACGCGCCCGCGGCCATTGGGCCACGCCACACGGCAGCTTCATCACCACTGAGCATAAAACCAATCGACTGCGCGGCAATACCATGGGCACTGGCGGCTGTCATATGTTTGCCATCGGGGGAAAGCGGTCTGAAATTAGGAATACCTAACATCATAGGCACTGACGGGCCGTAAATATCCGCATCGAGAATACCCACCTGCGCACCTTCAGCCGCTAATGCCAAAGCTAAGTTCACCGCTGTGGTTGACTTACCCACACCGCCCTTACCTGAGGCTACGGCAATCACTTGCTTCACATTGGCAATCGGCGCAATAGAAGATAACGCTGAGTAAGCTTTAGGTTGAAAATCGATTTCACACTCGACTTCATCAATAGCATCGAGCACCGCTAACTTATTCGTCAGCGCCATAACAGTGTCGCGATACTGAGTCATACAAGGGTATGGATAGACTAAGCCAAGCTGCAAACGCTTACCTTCCAATGCCAGCTTATTTACGCATCCTGCGCTCACTAACCCTTTCGCGAGATACGGGTCAACAAATGAATCGAGAATAGCCAGAACTGGCCCGAGAAGATCGTCATTCAGACGATAATCAGTTTGAGTTGAAGACAAAAGAATTACCCCCACCAATAAATTTGCCCAAGTGTACCAGATAATGCAGAAAACATTAGCGCAGATTTAGCTCAATTGGCTCAGGTTTTGATGAAAATCATCCTGTAATCGGTTAGTATCTCTACCAATATTTTTGGCCCACCACGATATTTGAGACAAGATGGCAACTTCACAACGTAAAATTCTCGTGACCAGCGCACTTCCCTATGCAAACGGACCGATACATTTAGGTCACATGCTGGAATACATACAGACAGATATCTGGTCGCGTTATCAAAAGCTTCGTGGACATGAGTGCCACTATATTTGTGCCGATGACGCCCATGGCACGCCAATCATGCTTAAAGCACAGCAATTAGGCATAGCGCCAGAAGACATGATTGCCCAAGTGAACAAAGAACATCAGCAGGATTTTGCCGATTTCAATATCGCCTTCGATAACTATCACAGCACCCACAGCGATGAAAACCGCGTACTGGCGAGTGATATTTATCTCAAGCTACGTGCGAATGGCTATATCAAGAGCAAGAGTATTTCTCAGCTGTTCGATCCTGAGAAATCCATGTTCTTGCCAGACCGCTTCGTAAAAGGCACTTGTCCTAAGTGTAAGTCACCGGATCAATACGGCGATAACTGTGATGCCTGCGGCGCGACTTACAGCCCAACTGAGCTCATCAATCCAAAATCAGCGGTATCGGGTGCGATACCAGTGATGAAAGACACTGAGCACTTTTTCTTCGACCTGCCCGCCTTCGAAGGCATGCTAAAAGAGTGGACTCGCTCTGGTGCCCTGCAAGTCGAGATGGCCAATAAACTCGACGAATGGTTCGATCAAGGTCTGCAGCAATGGGATATCACCCGTGATGCGCCGTATTTTGGTTTCGAAATTCCTGATGCGCCAGCTAAGTATTTCTACGTTTGGCTAGATGCGCCTATCGGTTATATGGGTTCGTTCAAAAACCTCTGTGACAAACGCCCTGAGCTGAGCTTTGAGGAATTCTGGGGCAAAGATTCAACCGCCGAGGTTTATCACTTCATCGGTAAAGACATAGTCTACTTCCACAGTCTGTTTTGGCCTGCCATGTTACACGGCTCTGGTTACCGCCAGCCAAACAGCGTCTATGCCCACGGCTATGTGACGGTCAACGGCGCTAAGATGTCAAAATCCAAAGGCACTTTCATCAAAGCGCGAACTTATTTAGATCATTTAGATCCTGAATATTTACGTTACTACTACGCCGCCAAACTCAGCAGCCGTATCGACGATTTAGATTTAAATCTCGAAGATTTCGCCCAGCGCGTGAATTCAGACTTAGTCGGTAAGCTAGTGAACTTAGCCTCGCGCACCGCAGGTTTTATCACTAAACGTTTCGATGGCAAGCTCGCGAAAATTAACGACACCACCCTGACTGAAGCGTTTCTAGCCAAGCAAGAGGTGATCGCCGAATTTTACGAGTCGCGCGAATACGGCAAAGCGATGCGCGAAATCATGGCACTGGCGGATATTGCTAACGGTTTTGTAGCCGATGCTGCGCCTTGGCAAATGGTGAAACATGACGATCAACAGGAAGCGGCTCATCAAGTGTGTTCAAATGCCTTGAATCTGTTCCGTATTCTCGTGACGTATCTAAAACCTGTATTGCCACGTTTAGCCCAAGATGTGGAAGCCTTTTTCCAACTACCGCTCACTTGGAATGCATTGAACCAAGATTTAGCGGGTCATGAAATCGCTCCATTCAAAACCATGATGCAACGTGTTGAGCTGGATAAAGTCAATGCTATGGTTGCCGATTCCAAGGATAACCTGCAAGTCACGGCCGATGCGCCAAAGACGGCTGCGCCTGAAAAGACGGTTGAATCATCTAATGTTAGCAGTGAGCCTCTGGTTAACGATCCTATCAGTGAGACCATCAACTTTGATGATTTTGCTAAAATCGACCTGCGTATCGCTCGTATCGTGAAAGCCGAGCATGTTGCTGACGCTGACAAGTTACTGAAGTTGCAGCTCGACATCGGCGGCGAAACACGCCAAGTGTTTGCAGGGATCAAATCGGCCTATTCGCCAGAAGATCTCGAAGGCAAACTAACTGTGATGGTCGCCAACTTAGCACCACGTAAGATGCGTTTTGGCATGTCAGAAGGCATGGTTTTGGCCGCTGGCCCTGGTGGCAGCGACCTGTGGATTTTAGAACCCCATGAAGGCGCACAGCCTGGCATGCGGGTTAAGTAATCTGCGCTAGATAACGCTCGAAAAACCAATAAGGCCGCATTTTATGTGGCCTTATTTGTTGATATCGATTGTTTGAGCCGATTCGTGGTCGCAAGTGTCACTCAGTCTTTTAAAAGACTGAGTTTAAGCCATTTAATTTTAACTGAGTGGTTTAAGAGACCGAGTTAAAACTCGTATTTCTATCGACAAGATATTCACGGCAATGTGACATTCATATCAGTGACAAGTCTAAAATCGACGCAGTGCTAAATGAATAACTCGAGGAGTAGTTATGGGAAATATCGTTGAGCAGTTGCTGTTTTCGGCCTCGATTACGGGCCCCATCTGTTTGATGTTAGCACTCGGTGTGCTCCTAAAACGCACCCAAATCATCAATGAAAACTTTATTGATGTCGCATCAAGATTAGTCTTTAACGTGACGCTGCCAGCCTTGCTGTTCCTTAGCATTATTAGCTCAAATCACGATCTCGCCTCCAGTGCGCCCTTGATTGGCTATGGTTTAACGGCCAATTTCCTGTTTTTCATACTCTCCACCTATGCAACTGGGCGGCTATTTCCCAAGCACAAAGACCAAGGAGTGATCATTCAAGGGGGTTTTAGGGCCAATACCGCCATTATCGGCTTAGCTTATGTTTCCAACGCCTATGGGAGTTCTGGTGTTGCCTTAGCCGCGGTCTATGTTGCCTCGATGACGCTGCTGTATAACATTCAAGCGGTTATTTGCCTAAGCCCTAAAGGCGAAGAATCCAGCCAACGTGCATTTGGCGTGATCATCAAGACCATCACCAAAAACCCGTTGATCATTGCCATTATGGCAGGCATGTTGTTCTATTTGCTTGCTATTCCAGTACCGAAAATGGTGCTTGATGCGGGACAATACTTCGCCAATATGACCCTGCCATTAGCGCTACTGTGTACCGGCGGTTCGCTCGATGTTGGTTCACTCAAACATGAAAAGCATACAACTTGGTTCTCGACCGCATTGAAACTGATCTTTGCCCCGCTTTTTATCACGATTGGGGCCTTGCTGTTGGGCTATCGAGGGATTGAGTTAGCAATGGTCTTTTTAATGAGTTCTGCACCCACCGCAGCCGCAAGCTATGTGATGGCGCGCGCCATGGGTGGCAATGCGCCCCTTGCGGCCAATATTATTGCGCTAACCACGGTCTGCTCGCTGATCACGTGCACCTTAGGCATCTTTGTATTGTCCACTTTGGAGCTAATCTAGCAGCAGCTAAAGGCTAAGAGCTGATTGCACAATCAGCTAGAGGAACGGATTTGAGTGACTATAAATAACAATAAAACCACAATAAAAAAGGCGAGCCATGCTCGCCTTTCGTTTAGGAATAAAACAGTTAGATTGTCATCATAAGCCGCTTTATGAATGGATTAGACCGGATTGGTGATATCCACAAAATGGTGCACGAGATCAAACTCGCGGGCGAGGTGACGGCCTAAGGCTTGAATACCAAAACGTTCTGTCGCATGGTGCCCAGCCGCAAAATAATGTATGCCCTGCTCTACCGCACTGTGAAACGTTCGCTCGGACACTTCACCACTGATAAACGCATCCACGCCTAAACTCGCCGCAACATCGATATAATCCTGTGCGCCACCAGTACACCAAGCTACATGTTGGATCTTTGCATCGCTATCACCAATGTGCAGTGGGGCTCTGCCTAAAGCATTCTCAAGGGTGTGAGAAAATTCGCTAGCACTGACTGCAAGATCAAGTTTTCCACGCCACAGTAGCCCCTGAGCCACCTCTTCAATGGCTTCTGCGTCGATGATCCCAAGCTGTCTCCCCAAAGTCGCGTTATTACCGAGCATTGGGTGGGCATCTAAGGGTAAATGATATCCAAACAAGCTAATATCATGCTTGAGCAGCGCCTTAATTCGGCGTTGTTTCATGCCTGTGATCACTTCAGGCTCATTCTTCCAAAAAAAGCCGTGATGAACCAATATCGCATCGGCGTTTAATCGAATCGCTTCATCGATCAAGGCCTGACACGCAGTCACGCCCGTCACTATGGTGCAGATTTCATCCTTGCCTTCTACCTGAAGCCCATTGGGCGCGTAATCTTTAAACGCCGATACATGTAAAAAATCGGCTAAATATTGAGTTAATTCTGTCCGTGTCATTGCATTACCGTCCTTTACTCGAGATGACCATTTACTGAAGATGACGACTTAATCAAGATAAGACAGTCGCTTACATCGCGACATCAACACGCACACCACCTTGTAGGTAGACGACACGTACTCTGTCACCCGCATTGAATACCATCCCAGCATCATAGTCTTGGATCACCATAACTTGGGTGCCATCTTCTTGATTGATCATCAATTCCACCAGCTTCAATGACTGCACGCTCGTGCCACTGCCATATCGATTACCGACACTGCCACCAATCAAGGCACCTAAAATGGTCGCCACATCACGGCCAGAACCGCCACCAAACTGATTACCAATCACCCCACCTGCTAAGGCGCCACCAAAGGTTTTCCAACCTCGATTACGGTCTTCAATCAGCTGGGTTTCAGTGATATTACGTACCGAAGTGATATCGCCATAGAGCACTTTCTCGACAGGCACTGCTTGATTACGGTCATAACCCGCACTCGCGGGGCTGAGGATAAACGCAAAAATAAACATAAAGCTTGCTAGAGTAGGTTTCCACATATCTGAATTTCCGCTAACTTAATAATAAGGTCTATAACTAAATCATACTCAATTGTGAAGTCACTGTCTTTTCTGAATCACGAATTTGAAGCTTTTCCTTCACCCGAACTCGCCTTAACCGATCCTAATGGGTTATTGGCTATCGGCGGCGACTTACGTCCTGAGCGCTTACTCTCGGCTTACTACAACGGTATTTTTCCTTGGTTTAACTCAGATGATCCTATTTTGTGGTGGTCGCCCGATCCCCGCGCCGTGTTTATTCCCGGTGAAATACACATCAGCACAAGTTTGCGGAAATACTTAAAAAAACAACCTTGGCGGATCACAATCAATCACGCTTTCACCGATGTAATGGCGGGATGCGCGCAGCCAAGAGAGAAACAGAGCGGCACTTGGATCACCCAAGAAATTCAAATGGCCTATCGCGAACTGCATTACACAGGTCACGCCCATTCCATTGAAGTCTGGGAAGGCGAACGTTTAATTGGTGGGCTTTACGGCTTAGCAATCGGCCAAGTGTTTTGCGGCGAATCCATGTTTCACCGTAAAACTAATGCGTCCAAGGCCGCCGTTGCAGCGCTGCAACAGCATTTACTCAAAATGGGATTCAAACTCATCGATGCACAAGTGATGAATCCCCACCTAGAAAGTTTGGGAGCTAAAGCTATTAAACGCATTGATTTTATAACGTTACTGAGCGAACTAAGAAACAATCCCGTGGACCCAAATACTTGGGCCACTAAAGAGGTCATCCTTGAACTCGAGTAAAGCATCGATCGCTATCGGTATCAGTCAAATATTTCCCTGCAGCTACCTTGATGGCCAGCAGGAGCAGCTACTCGTCATCCAAGAAGATACGCTCGATCCTATTTTATTTGAGCGTTTGCTCGCGGTAGGTTTTCGCCGCAGTGGTAGCTCTATCTACAAACCACGCTGCCCTAGATGCAGTGCATGCCAACCAATCCGTGTACCAACCCATGAATTTGTCCCATCGAAACGCCAAAAACGCACTTTAGCAAAAAACCAAGATCTGACTTGGCGAATTACATCGGAGCAAACCGCCGAGCAATATACGCTATATGAACATTATATTCGTGGGCGACATTTTGACGGCCCCATGTTTCCCCCGAGCGAAGATCAATATAATCACTTTCTTTTTTGCCATTGGTTACCGCCAACGTTTATCGAAGTCTATGATGGAAATAAATTATTGGCAGTTGCGGTCACAGATAGTTTGCCCAATAGTCTTTCGGCAATTTACAGCTATTTTGACCCCGACGAAGAACATCGCTCCCTCGGCGCACTGTTAATTTTAATTCAGTGTCGACTGGCGAAACTCATGAATAAAGAATTTGTTTATCTCGGATATCAAATAGATGAAAACCGTAAGATGTCTTACAAGCGTTTGTATCGCCCTTATCAAATTCTGACACCGACAGGCTGGGAGTATTCCCAAGTTTGCTAAGTACTTCCCCTTTACAGCGGGGGGAATTTGGGGCATGATACGCCCGTTTTTTATATTCGAAGGCTAATGGGATAATTAATTAATGGCGAAAGAAGACAACATTGAAATGCAAGGCACTATCCTTGAAACCTTGCCAAACACAATGTTTCGTGTAGAGCTTGAAAATGGTCATGTGGTGATAGCCCACATTTCAGGCAAAATGCGTAAAAACTACATCCGGATCCTTACTGGCGATAAAGTTACCGTCCAGCTGACTCCTTATGATCTGACCAAAGGTCGCATTGTCTTCCGCGCACGCTGATATAGCCTCTTAGATTTAAAAACCCGGCAAGGCCGGGTTTTTTTGTTTGCGAAAGATGAAAAAAATGGCTGCAATTGCAGCCATTTTTATGTCTAAAACTAATGGATAATCAAGCGTTAAGCTTTTGTTGTCGCTTTTTCGTGACGTTCGGTACGAATGACAATCTCGCCCTCCTTCACATCCACATGCGCAACACCACCTGACTCTAAGACACCAAATAATATCTCATCTGCCAATGGACGTTTGATCAATTCGGTCACGACCCGAGCCATTGGACGTGCGCCCATGTTCTTATCGTAGCCTTTCTCGGCCAACAAGGTTCTGGCTTCGTCGCTGACTTCCAAAGTAACGTGTTTTGCATCCAACTGAGCCTGCAATTCCACCAAGAATTTATCGACCACTTTGGCGATAATCGTCATATCCAAATGATTGAACCAAATGATGGAATCGAGACGATTTCGAAATTCTGGCGAAAATACTCGATTAATTTCAGATAATGCATCTTGGGTGTGATCTTGCTGGGTAAAGCCAATAGACTTACGAATAGTCTCCTGTACACCCGCGTTAGTAGTCATCACCAAAGTCACATGTCTGAAGTCAGCCTTACGACCATTATTATCGGTCAAAGTACCGTGATCCATCACCTGCAACAGCAGGTTATAGACATCACGGTGGGCCTTCTCAATTTCATCCAATAGCACTACACAGTGCGGATTTTTAATCACAGCATCCGTGAGCAAGCCACCTTGGTCATAACCCACATAACCAGGAGGCGCACCAATCAGGCGTGACACTGTATGGCTTTCCATGTACTCAGACATGTCAAAGCGCACCAGTTTCATCCCCAAGCAGTTGGCCAGTTGGTTAGTGACTTCGGTTTTACCCACACCAGTGGGACCGGCGAATAAGAAGCTCCCCACAGGTTTTCGGTCAGCACCTAAGCCACTGCGCGATAAGCGAATGGCCGAACTCAGACTCTCAATGGCCTTATCTTGGCCAAAGACCACCATCTTAAGGTTACGCTCAAGATTACGCAGTAAGTCCTTATCAGTAGCGGATACCGACTTCTCAGGGATACGTGCCATTTTCGCCACAATCGACTCAATCTCGGCCTGGCCTATGGTCTTTTTACGTTTACTCATAGGCAGCATCACCATACGCGCACCCGCTTCATCAATCACATCGATGGCTTTATCGGGTAAATGCCTGTCGTTGATGTGCTTGGCCGACAATACTGCAGCGCTGCTGATCGCGGCCTGAGTATAACGAACCCCATGATATTCTTCGTATTTAGACTTAAGCCCCATCAAAATCTTAGTGGTTTCTTCCACTGAAGGCTCATTGATATCCACCTTTTGGAAACGACGTGCAAGTGCGCGATCTTTCTCAAAAATACTTTGATATTCTTGGAAAGTCGTCGAGCCCATGCAACGCAAATTGCCGCTAGATAGCAAAGGTTTCAGCAGATTAGAGGCATCCATTACGCCGCCAGAGGCCGCGCCCGCACCGATAATGGTGTGGATCTCATCGATGAATAGGATGGCATGCTTATCCGCCGCCAGTTCTTTTAACAGGTTCTTAAAGCGTTTTTCAAAGTCGCCGCGATACTTAGTTCCCGCCAGCAGTGAACCTAAATCCAAAGAATACACTGTGGCTTCAAGCATCACATCGGGCACTTGTTTATTGACGATACGATACGCCAACCCTTCGGCAATCGCCGTTTTACCTACACCCGCCTCACCCACTAACAGTGGATTATTTTTACGGCGACGGCACAGGGTTTGAATCGCGCGCTCAATTTCTTGGTCGCGACCAATCAGTGGGTCGATGATCCCTTGCTTTGCAAGTTGATTTAAGTTGGACGCAAATTGCGACAACATACTGCGCTCTTCGCTGCCTTCGCCCTGATCTTCGACACGTTCTTGATCTTGATGTGACTCAGCATCATCATTTTTGGCGAAACCATGGGAAATAAAATTCACTACATCGAGGCGACTAATGTCGCAGCGGCGCAGTAAATACACGGCTTGGGATTCTTGCTCACTGAAAATGGCAACTAACACGTTAGCGCCGTTCACTTCATTGCGACCCGATGACTGCACATGGAATACTGCCCGTTGCAGCACTCGCTGGAACCCAAGCGTCGGCTGAGTTTCTTTGTCATCATCAATATCGGCAATGATTGGGGTTGTTTGTTGGATAAAGCTTGCCACTTCATCTCTGAGTTTATCTAGATTCGCTCCACAGGCGATTAACGCTTCTTGAGCCGCAGGATTGTCGATCAGAGCTAATAACAGATGTTCCACTGTCATATACTCGTGACGCGCGTCTCTGGCTTGCTGAAACGCCAGATTTAAGGTGACTTCCAGATCTTTGTTCAGCATAAGCACCCCCAAAATTAACAACAGACTACAGAGTAAAGCGGTTTTATGCTTTCTCTAACGAACACAGTAACGGATGTTGGTTTTGTCTTGCAAATTGATTTACTTGTATCACCTTAGTTTCTGCAATCCCAAACGGGAAAATACCGCAAATTCCTTTTCCTTGGTGATGGATCGTCAACATGATATCGGTCGCTTCCTGCTCGTTCTTGCGAAAGAAAACCTGCAAAACTTCAATCACAAAATCCATTGGGGTGTAATCATCATTATTGAGTACCACCTTATACATCGAAGGCGGCATTAACTCTGATTCGACACGTTCTTCAACGTGTTCAATATTTCCTATCTTTGCCATTTTTTAATACTAACCTCTCGTGTTGGCCTCTTCCAATTGATCTGTTCAAATTAATCAGTTGTTACCCCTTTGTTAATTTTAGCTTGACTTCCGCATTTACTCCTTACATTCTGTTGTGCAGACGGTGAACGAATACCCGTCTATACAGGTTTTACTATCTTACTGGTAAGTAGACAACAGAAGGAAGTGGAAGTATGGCAAGCGGAACTGTTAAATGGTTCAACAACGCCAAAGGATTCGGGTTTATTTGCCCTGATCAAGGTGGTGAGGACGTTTTTGCACACTATTCTACCATTGAAATGGAAGGCTATCGAACTCTAAAAGCAGGCCAACCCGTTCAATTTGAAGTAGAAGCCGGTCCAAAAGGGATGCACGCTTCAGCCATTTCACCAACAAAATAACGTTTGGTGAGGCCAATGATCTAAAAGGCAGGGACTTGTCCCTGCCTTTTTATTGCTGCGTGTTTCATCAATTCTCACCACTTAATGCTGCATCGCTCATCATCATTTCGCATGAATTTAATTCAAGTTCAATCGCCGCACATCATCCATTGCATCCCAGCAAAAAGTTTTTATCATCGGTCTCGACAGCAAATTTAGGGTATAAAAAAGGATCTGCAATGCAGACCCTTTTTTAAAATCAGTCTAATGACTTACAACTTTACATCAATTTAGATGGCCCACACTGACGCACACGCCATCTAAAAGTGATAACGAGCGGGATTAAGCAATCAACAGCTTGTTCAACGTTTCGCTTGGGCGCATGGCTTTTTCAGCCTTAGCCGCATCTAAACGGTAGTAACCGCCTAAATCGACTGGTGCACCTTGTGCCGTCGCTAATTCAGCCACAATCACTTGCTCATTCGCCGCTAGCGCATGCGCTAACGGAATGAAGTGAGCTTGTAACTGCTCATCGCCCGTTTGCGCTGCTAAGGCTTGTGCCCAGTACATGGCTAAGTAGAAATGGCTGCCACGGTTGTCTAACTCACCGACTCTTCTTGATGGGGATTTATTGCTATCTAAGAATTGGCCAATGGCTTGATCTAAAGTATCGGCTAATACTTGGGCTTTTGGATTGCCCACGGTTTGGCTTAAATGCTCAAGAGACGCCGCCAGAGCCAAGAACTCACCCAGTGAATCCCAACGTAAGTGACCTTCTTTCTCAAGCTGTTGCACATGTTTAGGTGCACTACCGCCCGCACCTGTTTCAAATAGACCGCCGCCGTTCATTAATGGAACGATTGACAGCATTTTGGCACTGGTGCCTAGCTCGAGGATGGGGAACAAGTCAGTCAGGTAGTCACGTAGAACGTTACCCGTAACTGAAATGGTATCTTTGCCTTCTTTGATGCGAGCCAAAGACAAACGCGTAGCATCTTCTGGAGACATAATGCTGATGTCTAAGCCATCAGTGTCATGCTCTGGCAGATACTGCTGCACTTTAGCAATGATTTGCGCATCGTGGGCACGTTTGCTATCTAACCAGAATACCGCTGGAGTATTGCTTAAACGGGCACGGCGCACGGCCAGTTTTACCCAATCACGGATAGGTGCGTCTTTAACTTGGCACATTCTCCAGATATCGCCCGCTTCCACGTTATGGCTCATCAATACCTTACCGCTGGCATCAACAACGTTGACCACACCGTCAGCAGGAATTTCAAAGGTCTTATCGTGGCTGCCGTACTCTTCGGCTTTTTGCGCCATCAAGCCCACGTTTGGCACGCTGCCCATGGTTTTAGGATCAAAAGCGCCGTGCTCTTTACAGAAAGCAATCGTTTCTTGGTAGATACCGGCATAACAACGATCTGGGATCATGGCTTTAGTATCATGCAGTTGACCGTCTGGTCCCCACATTTGGCCAGATGAACGAATCGCAGCAGGCATAGACGCATCGATAATGATGTCGCTTGGCACGTGTAAGTTGGTGATACCTTTGTCAGAATCAACCATAGCCAATGCAGGACGCGCAGCGTAAACGGCGGCGATATCGGCTTCGACTTCGGCGCGGCTATCGGCAGCTAATGTCGCTATTTTGGCATAAACATCACCAAAACCGTTGTTAACATCTACGCCTAATTCAGCGAAAAGCGCCGCATGTTTGTCAAATACTGGCTTGAAGAATACCTTCACAGCGTGACCAAACATAATAGGATCAGACACTTTCATCATAGTGGCTTTCAGATGCAGCGATAACAGCACATCTTCAGCTCTGGCGTTGTCGATTTCACGCTCATAGAAGCTCACTAAGGCTTTTTTACTCAACACCGCAGCATCGATGATTTCGCCAGCCAGCAACTTAAGACCGGACTTGAGTACCACTTCTTGGCCATCTTTTTGGGTCAGCACGATATTCACGCTGCCCGCATCAGATAAAGTGACAGACTGTTCGCTGCCGTAGAAATCGCCTTCAGTCATGTGGGCAACGTGAGACTTAGAATCTTTGGCCCATTTCCCCATGGAATGCGGGTTTTTCTTGGCGAAGTTTTTCACCGATAATGGGGCGCGACGATCTGAGTTACCTTCACGCAGTACTGGGTTTACCGCACTTCCTTTGATCTTGTCGTAACGTGTTTTAATTGACTTTTCAGCGTCGGTTTTTGGCTCATCCGGATAATTAGGGATGTCGTAACCTTTTTGCTGCAGTTCAAGGATACAGGCTTTTAATTGTGGGATCGAAGCACTGATATTTGGTAACTTGATGATGTTCGCTTCTGGCTGATTCGCTAACTCGCCAAGCTCTGTCAGATGGTCGCCAATCTTTTGTGCTTCGGTCAGTTGCTCAGGGAAACTGGCAATAATACGGCCCGATAACGAGATATCACGGGTTTCAACCGCAACGCCCGCGGCGTCGGTAAACGTTCTAATAATAGGTAAGAGTGAGAGGGTGGCCAGTGCTGGCGCTTCGTCTGTTTCAGTGTAAATAATTGTTGATGAGTTATCTTTCATGTTACATCCTACATTATTGTAAAATTTAATATTTTTTATAATAATTTTATAGCATGGCGAACAAATCTGAGCACAGGGAAAATATCAATCAAGGCAATCGACCACGCCCTCACCTTTCAAATTCTCAATGCCCTTCTGTCTTTGCGCGCAAGCTAAAATTTGTTACAACGACTCATTAAAACCTAATAAACATTTAGGCACAGATCACATTTTCTGGCCGACATCATAGAGCATTCACAATAATATTCAAATTCCACTAACGGCGAATGCCAAGTACACTATGACCACATTAACGACTCAATCAAGTCAGGTAAGCGTGTCTCAACCTCCTGTTAGCAAAAGTATGACCAAAAACAAGTTTCCACCTAAAGGTGCCAATGCCAGCGCAAGTTCCCCAGCCAAGAGCCCGATTAAACCCGCTAAGCCCGCCAGCAGAGGCCCTGCCAACCGCGCTACCGCCGTAGATAGCAAAGTGGCGCCAGCACGAAATGCCAATGGCAGTTTAAAGAAAGAACCTTTTAAAAATCCTAATCGACGCGCAATTGCGGCGGCAAAACCGGTGCAGAGCCAAACGCTCGCGCCGATTATTGTGCTGTTTAATAAGCCTTTTGATGTACTTTGCCAGTTTACCGATGAACAAGGTCGTAAGACCCTAAAAGACTATATCCCGATTGCTGACGTGTATGCCGCAGGCCGCTTAGACAGAGACAGTGAGGGCTTATTGTTGCTGACCAATGACGGTCAATTACAGGCAAGACTGACAGAGCCAAAAAAGAAAACCTTTAAAACCTATTGGGTGCAAGTAGAAGGCGTTCCGACGGAAGATGTACTGACAAAACTGCGCCAAGGTGTTGAATTAAATGATGGTATGACGCTGCCTGCTAAAGTCAAAATCATGGATTCACCCGACATTTGGCCACGTAATCCACCGGTGAGAGAGCGCAAAAATATCCCAACAACTTGGCTAGAAATCCAAATTCATGAAGGCCGCAACCGCCAAGTCAGACGCATGACAGCGCATATCGGTTTTCCGACCTTAAGATTAATCCGTTATAAAATAGGCCAATGGAGTCTAGATAATTTGCCATCGGGTGAGCACAAATGTATCCGTCTCGGTGATGAAGTCTAAATTTCAGCCTACTTTCTTCATTCAAATCCACTCAAAGGAGGCTCCATGAGTCAAAGATATAAACCCAATGTGACCGTCGCTTGTATTGTTCATGCAACTTCACAGGACAAATATCTGATGGTAGAAGAGTGGATTGAAGGCGAGCAACGCTTTAATCAACCCGCGGGTCACTTAGAAGCGAATGAAAGCTTGATCCAAGCCTGTGAGCGCGAAGTGTTTGAAGAAACGGGGTTATCACTCAAAGCCCAAGGACTCGTCGGCATTTATCAACTTAGCGCCAGTGAAGACTTAGCCTTTGTGCGCTTTACTTTTTTCGTGCAGTTAGATGATATGCCCTCACCTGCGCCGCAGGATAAAGCGATCCATAGTGCGCATTGGTTAAGTCTTGCGCAGATAGAAGCCATGCCATCTTTACTGCGCAGCCCCTTAGTACTCGATTGCTTAAAAGACTATCTCAATCAGGCACAAAATGGCCAAACTTATCCCCTTAGCTTACTCAATAGTGACCGCCTCACGATAGCCCAAGCGAGTAAGGCGTGATAGAATACCGCCCCGCATAAACGGCTGGTTAAGCTTAATGCGTGTGCTACTGCAGAGGCCTTGTACAGCAAATAAATAGTTGGCCGTAAATGCGAGGTTTACTGACAGTTTGCGGACTCATTTTATTTGATAGCGCTGGAAAAGTTTGATTTAGCAATCAGCAGCACAGCACCTAGATGTAAAGTTAGCTTGGATTTAAAGTGAGCTTGGATTTTTAGTTAGCCCATATTTTTAGTTAGGTTAGGTATTTTTGTTACGCGCTCAATGTCGCGGCTTAAATTCATCCACCTAGCCAACACACATACTCAATGGTTTTTAGGATTTATGACATCAATCGAACCCACTCATACAGGAAAAAAAGTCATTGTCGGCATGTCCGGCGGTGTAGATTCATCTGTTTCAGCCTATTTGCTTATGCAGCAAGGCTATCAGGTTGAAGGCCTTTTCATGAAGAACTGGGAAGAAGATGACAATAACGAGTACTGCGCGGCCGCAGAAGATTTAAAAGATGCCCAAGCCGTGTGCGACAAGCTCGGGATCAAGCTACATACAGTCAACTTTGCTGCCGAATATTGGGACAATGTATTTGAGTATTTCCTCGCCGAATACAAAGCGGGCCGCACGCCAAATCCCGATATCATGTGCAACAAAGAAATCAAATTTAAGGCATTTTTAGAATTTGCCGATGAAATCCTCGACGCTGATTACATCGCAATGGGCCACTATGTTCGCCGTCGCGATAACAGCGATGGCAGTACGCAAATGCTCCGTGGCGTTGATGGCAATAAAGATCAAAGTTATTTCCTCTACACCCTTAGCCATGAGCAAGTTGCCCGAAGCCTGTTCCCTGTCGGTGAGCTCGAAAAATATCAAGTTCGTGAAATTGCGAAAGAAATGGGCTTAATCACCCATGACAAAAAAGACAGTACTGGCATCTGCTTTATCGGTGAGCGCAAGTTCACTGAATTTCTAGGGACTTATTTACCGGCGCAGCCTGGCAATATTGAAACCCCAGAAGGCGAAGTCATAGGCACGCACCAAGGACTCATGTACCACACCTTAGGCCAACGTAAAGGCTTAGGCATTGGCGGCATGAAAAACAGCAATGACGATCCTTGGTATGTGGTCGATAAAGATCTTGAGCGTAACGTATTGATCGTGGGTCAAGGCGGACACCATCCCCGTTTGATGTCGACCGGCATGACAGTTAACCAACTGCATTGGGTAGATAGAACTGGGCCTGTCGATGGTTGTCATATCGCAGTGAAAACCCGTTATCGCCAACAAGATGTGCCTTGTACATTAACCTACACAGATGAACACACCTTGCGCGTGGTCTTCGATGAACCTGTAGCGGCGGTGACGCCTGGACAGTCTGCGGTATTTTATGATGGTGAAGTCTGCCTAGGTGGCGGCATCATAGATCAATTAATCCGAGGGTAAAGTGTGAACGAGCAACTCATTAATCGGACGATGGCGTTTGCAGGCATACTGCAAGCCATTGCCCAAGTTCAACATTTAGCGCGCCATGGCGAATTGGATAATGCCGAGCTCGCAGCGAGCTTAAACACCATTCTCATCACCAATCCTGACAATACGGCCGATGTCTACCAAGATAAAATCGTATTGCAAAAAGGCTATAAACTGATCCTGAATCAGCTCGGTGACAGCAGCCAAAAAGATGTTGAAATCACCCGCTATTTAGTGGGCGTGCTTGCCCTTGAGCGTAAACTCGTGCGCTCTAACAGTGGCTTAGGCATGTTGGCTGAACGTATTAATCAAGTGAATCGCCAGCTACATCATTTTGCCATCACAGATGAGCAAGTTGTTGCCAATCTTGCCAGCATTTACAGTGACATCATCAGTAATTTAGGGCCCAAAATCCAAATATCGGGTAATCCCGTGTGTTTGCAGCGCCCTATTGTACAACATAAAATTCGTGCTCTGTTGCTTGCCGCTATACGCAGTGCAGTATTGTGGCGTCAGTTGGGCGGTAAACGTCGACACTTAGTCTTCGCCCGCAAAGCCATAGTCGATACAGCCAAGAAAAGTCTTACCCTATAATAAAATTAGCGTTCATCAAGGAGCTTCACATGGATCTTTCCGCACTAACTGCTATCTCTCCGGTAGACGGTCGTTATGGTAGTAAAACCGCGTCATTGAGAGGGATTTTCAGCGAGTTCGGTCTTACCAAGTACCGTGTTCAGGTTGAAATTAATTGGCTAAAACTGTTAGCCGACTGTCCAGATATTAGCGAAGTGCCAACATTGAGCGCGTCAGCTATCGCCGTGCTCGATGGCATTAAAGACAATTTCAACGAACAAGATGCGCTGCGTGTTAAGGCTATCGAAAGCACCACTAACCACGATGTAAAAGCGGTTGAATACTTCATTAAAGAAAAAATCGCGGACAATAGCGAATTAGCGGCTGTGGGTGAGTTTGTTCACTTTGCTTGTACTTCCGAAGATATCAACAACTTAAGCCACGGTTTAATGCTGACTGAAGCCCGTGAACAAGTCTTACTGCCCTACTGCAACGAGTTGCTGACGGCAATTAAAAAGCTGGCGATTGAATATCGCTCTGTGCCATTAATGTCACGTACCCATGGCCAACCCGCTTCACCTTCGACGCTCGGTAAAGAGATGGCGAACGTGGCTATGCGCCTTGAACGTCAAATCAAACAAATCGCTAATGTCGAAATCATGGGCAAACTGAACGGTGCCGTCGGTAACTACAATGCTCACCTGTCTGCCTATCCTGAAGTTAACTGGCATGAACTGTCTGAGCGTTTTGTGACTAGCCTTGGCCTACACTGGAATGCCTACACGACGCAAATCGAGCCACACGATTACATTGCCGAACTGTTTGATGCGGTTGCCCGTTTCAACACTGTGCTGATTGACTTTGACCGTGATATTTGGGGTTACATCGCCCTAGGTCACTTCAAACAACGCACTATCGCCGGTGAAATCGGTTCATCGACTATGCCGCACAAAGTTAACCCCATCGATTTTGAAAATTCTGAAGGTAACTTAGGTATCGCTAACGCGCTGATGCAACATTTAGCGTCTAAGCTGCCGCTATCAAGATGGCAACGTGACTTAACTGACTCGACTGTACTGCGTAACTTAGGTGTGGGTATTGCCCATGCGTTGATAGCGTATCAAGCGACCTTAAAAGGCATCAGCAAGTTAGAAGTTAACGAAGCGCATCTGCGTGATGAGTTAGATCACAACTGGGAAGTGTTAGCAGAACCTGTACAAACGGTAATGCGTCGTTATGGTATTGAAAAGCCATACGAAAAATTAAAAGAACTGACGCGCGGTAAACGTATTGACGCGCAGCAACTGTCAGTGTTTATTGACGGACTTGAATTACCAGACTCAGTGAAAGCTGAAC
The DNA here is from genome assembly GCF_025653725.1 of Shewanella sp. SM74. Taxonomy (NCBI): domain Bacteria; kingdom Pseudomonadati; phylum Pseudomonadota; class Gammaproteobacteria; order Alteromonadales; family Shewanellaceae; genus Shewanella; species Shewanella sp. SM74. The sequence goes on from NZ_JAKKRZ010000002.1 coordinate 211,392, forward strand.
TGAAGAAAATGACGCCAGCCAATTACATTGGTCGCGCCGAAACGTTTGTCGACGAACTGAAGTAAGTTATTAATTAAAATTGGCGATTAACTAATATTAAGCTATTGACTGAAATTAGTTATTAACTGAAGTTGGCGACGGACAATACTCTTTCTTAAACAGAAATAAGGATTAAGGCGACCCACATCACCGCGATGTGGTCGCCTTTTTTAACACTATGTATACACTCAATCTCGATATCGCCCAGTTTCTTAGTGAATACTGGCAAAAGAAACCCCTGTTGATCAAAAAAGCATTTCCGCAATTTGAAGATCCTATCAGCGCCGATGAATTAGCAGGCCTTGCCTGTGAAGAAGAAATCTCTTCACGCATCGTCGTCACCAAAGACAATGATTGGGAAGTAGTGCAAGGTCCGTTTGAAGATTACGACAGCTATGGCGAAACCCATTGGCAGTTATTAGTGCAAGCAGTCAACCATTGGTATCCAGATTCGCAACCATTAGTTGAAGCTCTACGCTTTTTACCTGACTGGCGCTTCGATGACTTGATGGCATCATTTGCAACCCCAAATGGCGGTGTCGGCCCGCACGTCGATAACTACGATGTGTTTATCATTCAAGGCGAAGGTGAACGTCGCTGGACTGTGGGTGACAATACCCCGCAACAACGCCGTGGCGGTAATCCAAACTCGCCGCTGGTTGAAGACTTCACACCCATTATCGATGTAGTGTTAGAAAAAGGCGACATGCTTTATATTCCACCTGGTTTCCCACACTGCGGCGAAACCCTAACTGTGGCAATGAGTTACTCGATTGGTTTCCGTGCACCAAGCCAGCAAGAATTGGTCAGTGAAGTCGCCGATTATTTGCTCGACAATAACTTAGGTCAGCAGCGTTTCACGTCGCAAACTGAGCCGAGTTCAGCCGGTATCGTCAGCCAAGATCATCAAGTGGGCATAATGTCACTCTTGAGTCAGCTGAGCCAAGATCCCAATAGCTACCAAATCGTGTTAGGTAAGCTACTCAGTCAAAACCGTTTCGAACTTGATTTGTGTGAAGGCGAAGAAGCTTACAGCATGGAAGATTTGCAAGATGCCTTCGCCCAAGGTGCTGGAGTGAGCCGTATCGGTGGTTTGAAAGTATTACGCCTTGAAAATGACGCCACGCCGCGATTATTCATCAATGGTGATGTACACGAACTGCCCCAAACACCGGCAGACGTAATCGCACAGTTGAGCGATAACGTCAGCTTAAACGCCGATGAAGCGACTGAAATATGTCAGCATGAAGAAGTCCAAGCCTTACTGTTGAAACTCATCAATCAAGGTTTCTACTACTTGAGCGACAGCGAAGAATAAGCCCTATCGACTTTGTTCGATGACCTTGTTCTTAACATAGGAAATCAACATAAAAGTCAATATAAAAAAGGCACTCAACTGAGTGCCTTATTGTTATTTCAATTATCAGTATCAATCAACACAAGTGACTGTATTAACTCAATACTATCTAAATACAATCCTCAACTCATTTGAGTTTAAGCATTCCACAGTTTATCGTCGTTGTGCATACGATATAAACTCTCGGCACGCGATACTAATAGTTGAGCAAATTTAGCCTGAGTGGCATCACGGGTTGCACCCGAACGCACTAAGTTTTCCGCCTGCATTTGCCACATCATAGAGAAATGACGCACGGCATCACGGGCCGTAGCCGCCACTTTCACATCGACAAAATCCGACGGTAAATCACCTGACATCACCCAATAGGTTTTGTTGCTTGGACGCTTTGATTCCATCTTCCAAATCGCCATATAAGGCGCAAGATAACGGCTTTCATCGGCTAGGACTTTGCTTGGGATCACGCCTTTTTCAGCGAGAAAACGATTGGCTTTTTGAAATTGAGTTCTGACCCACTCTTGACGCAGCTTTTCTATTTCTTCAGCTGATAAATTTTGTTGAGTTTGGTCGACAGCTTGTTCAGTCATACTTCCGTCCTATCTTATTGTTATAACGCGAGCCTAATTCTTGGGATCAGTGCGCGATTCATTCTATTCGTTACGTTAAATTCAGTACAATCCATTCTTAATCATAAAGCTTACGTTTACGTAAAGTGGAAAGCTAAATTGCCACAAATAATGTATTTATTCGGTCATTATGCATGGTTGAGAGTATCGCTAAATGCTATGGTTCTGCAATAAATATAACAAGCAGTCGATAGAGGCTCACCTCGTCGGCTTTTTCATTGTGTATAGCGGAGAACTTCACGTGGCTGTATTTAATCATGTATCCTTTGACGAACATGAACAGGTCGTATTCTGTCATGATAAAGAAAGTGGCTTAAGAGCCATTGTCGCCATCCATAACACGAATTTAGGCCCTGCTGTGGGTGGATGTCGTATGTGGAACTATCAATCGGACGACGAAGCGCTAACAGACGTATTACGTCTTTCCCGTGGTATGACCTACAAAAACGCACTTGCGGGCCTTACCATGGGCGGCGGCAAATCCGTGATTATTGCCGATCCTAAGCGCCCTGACCGTGAAGCCCTCTTCCGCGCCTTTGGTCGCTTTATCAATAGTCTCGGCGGCCGTTATTACTCCGCTGAAGACGTCGGCACGACCACAGCTGATATTATGATCGCCCATGAAGAAACCCCTTATATGGCGGGTCTTGAAGGCAAGAGTGGCGATCCATCCCCGTTCACAGCACTTGGTACCTATTTAGGTATTAAAGCTGCAGTAAAACATAAGCTAGGGTTAGATAGCCTAAAAGGGCTTAAAATCGCCGTTCAAGGTGTAGGCCATGTGGGTTATTACCTGTGCAAACATTTGCATGAAGAAGGCGCTGAACTGATTGTGACTGATATTCATCAGGCCTCATTAGATAAAGTTGCCACGGATTTTGGTGCCATTATCGTCGCGCCGCAGGACATCTACGCCCAAGATGTGGATGTGTATGCTCCTTGTGCCCTTGGCGCAACCTTAAACGATACGACCTTACCGCAACTGAAAGCCAAAATTGTTGCTGGCTGTGCCAACAACCAATTAGCCGAAGTACGCCACGGTGAACAACTGAAAGAAATGGGCATACTGTACGCGCCAGACTATGTGATCAACGCAGGCGGCATTATCAACGTGTCGTTCGAAAAAGATTACGACGCAGCAAAATCGACTGCTAAAGTAGAAGAAATTTACAACACGCTGCTGAAAATATTCAGCCAAGCCGATGCACAGAACCGTACAACTGGCGCCGTGGCTGATGAAATGGCAAAAGCCATTATCGAAGCCGCTAAGCAGTAATTTTTTACGCGTTTATTATTTTTTATGCCCGTCAAATATTGAAAAAAGCGACCTCAGGTCGCTTTTTTGTTATCTAAAATTTAATCTATCACTAAGCTCATGGTTTAGCCGCGCTTTTAATTTCGACACAGAATATTCATTTAATCACGCTGGAAAACGTCATATTTGTCTGCTTGAATTAGTCTATCAGGTCCCAGCACAGGATAGCGCTATGATCCGTTTCAAATATGATCTCAACCAAGATGTGGTAGAACTGCAAGCCAGCAATTGGAGTGGTTTAGAGCGGGTCTTCGTTAATGGCCAAATGGTGTCGCACAAGCTTAACTTTAAGCCTCAAAGCGAGCATACCATTCAGCTTAAAGACGGCGCGCCTTGCAAGTTTGAACTGCTTATCGATCCCCAAACCGATGAACTCATGTGCCGAATTTATAAGCAACATAGACTCGTCGCTAGCCTAAAACAAGGCAAAGAAAATTTATTAGCCAGCCGGCGTTATTTACAGCACTCAGTGATAGCCGTCAGTCTGCTTTGCGTCTTTGCACTTTACTTGAATTAATCAAACCAGTTTAATCCCGCAAAGTGAGGCATAGTGGGTGGGATTAAACTGGGAAAATGATTTAGATAACCACATACAGATAGCAGTGAAAACGGCTAAACCACAGTTTCCCTCCATACCCATTAGATTCAAAATTTCAAGCCAAACGGTTGATTTTATTTAATAGTAAAATGAATGTCTGTTGTTCATCTTCACTTAGATTTGACAGGAATTTTTCATTGACCCGCTCAGCTTCGCAGATAAGATCTTGCTCTAATGCTTTGGCTTCATCGGTCAAAAAGATTTGGAAAGCACGCCGATTATCGACTTCTTGATGACGAGTAATAAGACCTTGCACCTGCAACTGATCGAGTAAGCGCGTCATAGTGTAATTTGCCACATCGCAACGCTTAGACAATTCAGTTTGGCTTATGCCCTCTTCTTGCCACAAAGCAAACAGCACAGGCCACAGTTTTATATCGAGTTGATATCGCTTAAGATGCAGATCAAGCTCATTTTGCAGCTCGATATTTAAGTGGGATACAAGATAGCCTAAGCTTTCATGACGATTCAAACAGCACCTCCTACAGCAAAGGTTTAACGCGTTTTCACTTACTCTGCACGCCATCATAGGAACCCAGAGTTAGTTTTAATACTACCACTTAACCCATAATAAACTAGCTTAGACCACAGCAAATTATGCGATTAACCTACGAGCTCATTCCTCATCTAGATCAGATAAATTGAATTCATTCACAAAATTATAGTAACAGGCCCGACCTAATTTGCCCCATAAACCGCGCTCAAGCGGCAAATAAACACTGTCATCGGTGAGCTTCATCTGTTTTATATCGACTTTATGATGCTGTGTTTCAATACTGGTTCTTACATTGAGCAGCGAATGGGGTTGCGCTCGCTCGAAATCGACAATCAGTAAGGGAGCATCTTCAACCCGCACTCGCACCTTCTCCACTGGGGTAATTAAGAAATACTCATCATCGATGCAATGTAAAATACTGGCGAACAACTTAGCAAACTTTGCTGGTAGCGATGTGCCTAGATATGTCCAATCACCCAAGGCGTTAATGTCAAACAATGGGACTTCACTGCACAATGGCACAACCGAGGTTAGCCTACTATCAGCGGCGAATTGTTTGAGCGTGTGTTGAATACTGTCAGTCATCTTTTCCATCTAGGCCTCCATCATCCATAAAAAAACCAGCCTTGCGGCTGGCTTTAGTGTGACATTCAACACTGGGATATACCAGTGAGGATAATTACGATCTGACTAGCGCAATCAAAACGACATAAACACCACTAGATATTTACTAACTCGAGTAAGGCCTCAAGTGGATGCTTTGGCTTGTATCCGGCAAAACGTTTTACCTGACTACGGCACGAATAGCCAGACACTAACACTTGCGGCTGCTCAATTTTCGCTAGCGTTTGCTGCCAAGACATATCAAACAAGGCCTTAGAGCGCTCGAGGTTTTCTGCCTCATGACCATAGGTTCCCGCCATACCACAACAACCTAAATTGACTGCGGTTAACTTAGCGCCAAAATGGGCAAAGATTTTAGTCCACTCATTGGCGGTATTTGGCTTGGCCGTCGATTCGGTACAATGACTAAACCAAGTATATTGCTTACCTTGCGCAGCTTTTGCAGGTAAATCTTTGATGACATTCAGTAGCCATTCGTTGGCTAACTTGACCTCAAAATTACCGCGATTAGCCCCTAAGACTTCACGGTATTCATCGCGATAACACAAGACTAAGGCAGGATCGATACCGACCATGGGCATGCCCAGTTTATGGACTTGGTTCAGAAAGTCCGCACTCGACTGCGCCGTTTTAGCAAACTTATCTAAAAATCCCTTGATATGTGTTGGCTTACCATTGGGTTTGTAGGGCAATAACACCGGCTTTAAGCCGAGTTTTTCAATCAATTGGATAAAGCGCAGCACAAGACCTGAATCATAGAAACTGTTAAAGGGATCTTGTACCACCAACACAAACTGCGAGCGCTTCTCTTCTGGAATCGCTTGCAACGCAGCTAAGTCGTAACCGCGGCTTGCATGACCATCGAGTCTTTGCTTCAAAGTCGGCACAGATAACGCAGGCGCATCCACATAACCAATCGCCTGTTTAATCACCCATTGGCTCAATGGATTTTGTGCAACAAAGTTAGTGAGACGCGGTGCCGCGGCCATCAGTGGCAAGCTATCTTCAATTCCTGCAACGAGATAGTCTTTCGCGGGTCTTAAATAGCGTTGATAGTAAATATTGAAGAACTGCGCCCTAAACTTAGGCACATCCACTTTGACCGGACATTGTCCAGAGCAAGCTTTACAGGCTAAACAGCCCTTGAGCGATTCCATCACCTCGTGGGAGTAATCATAATCACGTTTGGCATTGATGGTATTTTGTATGCGCTGCAATATACCAAAAGGTTTCGCTTTTGCGAGGGCATTAACATCAACCCCTTCAGCCTCAAGCAGTCTTAGCCACTCTCTCATGAGCCCTGCACGCCCCTTAGGTGACTGCACTCTGTCACCCGTCACCTTAAACGATGGGCACATAGGCGAATAGCTACTGTAATTAAAACACAGGCCATTACCGTTACAATTCATCACATCGGGAAACGCATCACGCACATCAACGGGGATTTGTCGATCAAACTTACCGCGCTTAGCACTGTCGACATCGTAATAGAGGGCACCTGTATCTTTAGGCGCCACCAGCTTGCCGGGATTGAGTCGGTTATCGGGGTCAAACAAACCTTTAATATCTTGCAACACTCCGAAAAGTTCATCACCAAAGACAGCTGGACCGTATTCACCGCGCACGCCTTTACCGTGCTCGCCCCACATTAGGCCGCCGTATTTAAGCGTCAGTGCCGCGACTTGATCAGAAATGACTCGCAGTAATTTTTCATCTTCAACATCGCACATATCGAGCGCTGGACGAACATGCAACACGCCCGCATCCACATGGCCGAACATACCGTATTGCAGATTATGCCCGTCGAGTAACGCGCGAAACTCCATAATGTAATCGGCGAGTTTTTCGGGCGGTACCGCGGTATCTTCTGCAAAGGCGATGGGCTTACGGCGACCTTTAGTGGCGCCGAGTAAACCAACGGCTTTTTTGCGCATGCCGTAGATTTTTTCGATACTCGGCTTATCTTGCGTCACTTGGTAACCCAATACACCGCACTCGCCTTTACTGATCTGCTCAGTCAACACAGCTTCCAAACTCGCGAGCTTTTGCTCAACTTCGACCGTGTCACCTGCAAATTCGACCATATTGAGGCCATCAATAACTTTACCTGGCACTTCTTGGATAAGATCAGCCACCGAATGCCAGACAATATCTTCGCGGGCTAAATTAAGCACTTTTGAATCGACGGTTTCGACCACAGTCGCCCGCGCGGCAACTAAGGATGGCGCATGACGCAATGCCGATTGGAACGAATCGTACTTAATGTTCACCATAGCGCGCTCAGTCGGCAGCGGGGTGAGATTAAGTTTGGCTTCGGTTATCACCGCAAGCGTACCCTCTGAGCCTGTCAGAATTCGTGATAAATCGAATTGCGTCAGGTTGTCGTTCCACACGTGTTTTAAGTCATAGCCAGTGAGGAAACGATTGAGCTTAGGAAATTGGTTTTCTATCTGAGTTCGCTTTTCGCGGCATACCGCCGCCACAGCAGAAATCAGTTTCTGCCCCAGCGGATTATCACTGACATTATCGGGGTTACACAGTAGTCCCGCATCTAGGGGATGCGTATCCAGCACACTGCCATCGATCAACACACTGCGCAGCGCCAGCACGTGATCTGACGTCTTACCATAGACCAGTGAGCCCGCACCCGAGGCATCGGTATTGATCATGCCACCAATAGTGGCGCGGTTTGAAGTGGATAAATCGGGACTAAAAAAGAATCCATGGGGACGCAATGCATCATTAAGCGCATCTTTAATCACGCCAGCTTCAACTCGAACCCAACCTTGCTCAGCATTCACTTCGAGCACACGGTTCATGTAACGCGACACATCCAAAATCAAACCATGGGTCAGAGATTGTCCGTTGGTGCCCGTACCACCGCCCCGCGCACTGAAGGTCACGCTGCGAAATGCGTCCGTAGCTGCCAGTGTCAATGCAATTTGAATATCCTGCTGATTTTTAGGATAAAGCACAGCTTGAGGTAAGAATTGATATACAGAGTTGTCGGTGGCTTGCACTAAACGTGCGCTGTAACGTTTGTCTATATCACCGGAATACTCACTTTGCTCCAGTGCATCAAGGTATGCCAAATACACTGGCTCTAATGTTTGTTGATGTGATAGCAGGGGTAGCATAGATGGCTTCTGTCAATTATCGTTATGGCGCCATTATAAACAAAAAAAAGCCGCTAAAAAGCGGCTTTTTTAACAAGTTTATAAAATTACTATCTAGATCAACCGTGCGCTTCGGCTAAATACAACCAAGTATCAATCACAGTATCAGGGTTTAATGACACTGTATCTATGCCTTGTTCTACCAACCAAGCTGCAAAATCAGCGTGATCTGAAGGACCTTGACCACAAATACCTATGTAAGCGCCCTTCGCTTTAGCCGCTTTAATGGCTAATGAAAGTAGCATTTTAACGGCTTCATCACGCTCATCGAATAAATGGCTAATGATACCTGAGTCACGGTCAAGGCCGAGTGTCAGCTGAGTTAAATCGTTTGAGCCGATAGAGAAGCCATCGAAATGCTCAAGGAATTGGTCTGCTAACAGGGCGTTTGAAGGCACTTCACACATCATGATGACACGTAAACCGTCTTTACCACGCTCTAAACCTTGCTCTTTGAGCAGGCCGACCACTTGCTCAGCTTCTTTCACTGTGCGAACGAATGGGATCATGACTTCAACGTTTTTCAGACCCATGTCATTACGAACACGTTTGATCGCTTCACACTCAAGGGCAAAACAGTCACGGAAGGATTCAGAGATATAACGGCTCGCACCGCGGAAGCCCAGCATTGGGTTCTCTTCTTCTGGCTCGTATCTATCACCACCAACCAAGTTTGCGTATTCGTTAGACTTAAAGTCTGACATACGTACGATCACTTTCTTCGGATAGAAAGCTGAACCGATAGTCGCAATACCTTCAACCAGACGGGCAATATAGAACTCAACGGGTGATTCGTAACCAGCAATCATTTCGTTGATTTCAGTTTGCAGCGCTGCATCCTGTTGATTGAATTCGAGCAGTGCCTTTGGATGGATGCCGATCATACGGTTGATGATGAATTCTAAACGCGCTAGACCCACACCTTCGTTTGGCAAACGGGCAAAATCAAATGCACGATCAGGGTTACCCACGTTCATCATAATTTTCATTGGCAAGGCAGGCAGAGAGTCAACACGGTTTGAAATCACTTCAAACTCTTGTTTACCTTCGTAGATAAAGCCAGTGTCACCTTCGGCGCAAGAAACAGTTACGATTTGACCATTCTTGATACGGTCAGTCACGTCACCACAACCCACCACCGCTGGCACACCTAATTCGCGGGCGATAATCGCCGCATGACAGGTACGACCGCCACGGTTTGTGACGATAGCACTCGCACGTTTCATGATAGGTTCCCAATCAGGATCTGTCATGTCTGTCACTAACACATCACCAGGTTGGATTTGATCCATATCGGCGATTGAGGTTAATACTTTGGCTACACCAGTACCCACTTTATGGCCAATAGCGCGACCTTCACAGATCACAGCGCCACGGCTCTTTAAGTGATAACGCTCAATCAATTGCACATCTTCACGGCTACGAACCGTTTCTGGACGCGCTTGAACGATATACAATTTGCCATCGTTGCCGTCTTTTGCCCATTCGATGTCCATTGGACGACCGTAATGCTTTTCGATCACCATGGCTTGTTTGGCTAATTCTTCAACTTCAGCGTCATTGATAGAGAATTGACGACGTTTGTCAGCAGTCACGTCTTCAATTTTGACTTGTTTGCCGTGAGCAGCATCATCTGAATATACCATTTGGATGAGCTTGCTACCGATATTACGGCGCACAACAGCCTTGTGACCTAAGGCTAAAATAGGTTTATGAACATAAAATTCATCTGGGTTTACCGCGCCTTGAACAACCATTTCACCCAGACCAAAAGATGAAGTGATAAACACCACATCGTTATTGCCAGATTCAGTGTCCATAGTGAACATCACACCTGAAGCCGCTTTATCTGAACGAACCATGCGTTGTACGCCAGCAGACAAGGCAACACCGTGGTGCTCATAACCTTGATGCACACGGTAGGAAATAGCGCGATCGTTAAAGAGTGAAGCGTACACATGCTTGATCGCTGTCAGTACGGATTCAAATCCTTTTACGTTTAAGAAGGTTTCTTGCTGCCCCGCAAAAGAGGCATCTGGCATATCTTCTGCTGTTGCAGAAGAACGTACAGCGAATGACGCTTCGCTAGTTTCAGCGGCAAGTTTATCGTAAGCTTCACGTATCGCTTGCTCTAATGCTGGTTGAAATGGAGTGTCGATAACCCACTGTCTGATCTGTGCACCTACTTTAGCCAGCGCATTGACATCATCTACATCCAGTGTGGCTAGAATGTCATAAATCTTCTGGTTAACTCCGCTTTGTTCAAGGAACTCGTTGAACGCATGGGAAGTTGTCGCAAATCCGCCAGGTACTTGAACACCGGCATTGGCCAGATTGCTGATCATCTCGCCTAGAGAAGCATTTTTACCGCCAACCAAGTTGACGTCACCCATGCCTAATTCTTGATACCAGAGTACGTATTGCTGCACAGTTCTATCTCCGCAAGTTTATTTCAGTGGCCCCTTCACACGAGGGCAGCGGCATTTTACACTCCTGTCGAACACGCGTAAATCTATAATTTTATTTGTAATTTTATTACTACAAGAGGTCAGTATGGCACCAAAAGTATTCTATATCTCCGATGGGACAGCGATCACAGCTGAAGTTTTTGGTCATGCGGTTCTCTCGCAATTTCCATTAGAATTTGAGTCACTTACGATTCCATTTGTCGAAACATTGACGAAAGCGGAGCAAGTTAAGCGACAAATTAATGATTGTTTTATTACAACAGGTGAGCGGCCGTTAGTATTCCATTCCATCGTAAAAGCCGAGATCCGCGACATCATCTACTCGAGTGAAGGGGTTGATTATGATTTTTTGAATACTTTTGTGGCCCCACTCGAACAACATTTAGGTGTTTCTGCCTCTCCAGTTGTACATAGAACCCATGGAAAAGCGAATCACGGCTATGAAGCGCGTATTGATGCCATTAATTTCGCCATGGACAACGATGATGGCCAGACCATGAAACATATGGATCAAGCCGATCTGGTTTTACTTGGGGTCTCTCGCTGTGGCAAAACGCCATCGAGCCTGTATTTATCAATGCAGTTCGGCATAAAAGCGGCAAACTACCCTTTCACCGAAGATGATATGGATAACCTTAAGTTACCTGAAGCGCTGAAACGCAATAAGAAAAAACTGTTTGGTTTAACGATTGATCCCGTGCGTTTACATGAAATCCGTCAGAGTCGAATGGAGAATAGCCGCTATTCATCGCTCAAACAGTGCCGCTTAGAAGTCAAAGAAGTGGAAATGCTGTTTAAACGCGAACGCATTCCTTACATAGACACCACTAATCATTCCGTGGAAGAAATTGCCACTAAAATATTAGATGTCACGGGCCTAGAACGGCATATGTTCTAAGCCTAATAAGCCAAAATCAGCAAAAGAAACCGAGTGAATTTAGTCTAAAAGAAACTAACTTAAATCAAATTCATTGCACAGTTGCCGACAATTAACGCAATTGGCACTGTGCAACTCGGTTCGATTCGTTATAATCCGAGGCAATCTGGCGAAAAGCGCCGCACGCAAGCTCGGTATTTTGAATGACCATAAAAACAGACGAACTACGCACTTCCTTATTAGCAAAAGTCATCTCACCTGCGCAACTGGCATCTGAGTTCCCATTAACTCAAGATGCAGCCGATTATCTGGTTCAGCAACGTCGTGAAGTCGAAGCCATCATTATGGGTGAAGACCAACGTCTATTGGTGATCATAGGCCCATGCTCAATCCACGATACTAAAGCGGCATTAGATTATGCTCAACGCTTAGCCGCGTTACACCAAGAATTGAAAGATGACTTGTGTATCTTAATGCGCGTCTATTTTGAAAAACCCCGCACAATTGTCGGTTGGAAAGGATTAATTTCAGATCCCGATCTCGATGGCAGTTTCGAACCAAACAAAGGTTTACGCATTGCCCGCGAGTTGCTGCAACAAATCACTGAATTAAAATTGCCTATCGCCACCGAATTTTTAGATATGGTGAACGGTCAGTACATAGCGGATCTCATTACTTGGGGTGCGATTGGTGCGCGCACCACGGAAAGCCAAGTCCACCGTGAAATGGCTTCAGCACTGTCTTGCCCGGTTGGTTTTAAAAATGGTACTGATGGGAACATCAATATTGCCGTTGATGCAGTGCGTGCCGCACAAGTGCCACATGTTTTCTATTCACCAGATAAAGATGGCGCTATGGCGGTCTATCGCACCCACGGCAACCCGTTTGGCCATATCATCCTACGTGGTGGTAAAAAACCTAATTATCACGCACAAGATATCGAAGAAGCGCGTCAACAGCTTGCATCTGTTGGGGTAACTCAACGTATGGTTATCGATTTCAGCCACGGAAACAGTGAGAAGAACCATCTCAAACAACTGATGGTCGCCGATGAAATTATGACTCAAATGCGTGCTGGCAGCACTGCCATCGCAGGTATTATGGCTGAAAGCTTCTTACAAGAAGGCAATCAAAAAGTCGTTGAAGGCCAGCCACTCTGTTATGGCCAAAGTATCACAGACGCCTGCTTACATTGGGACGACTCTGAAATTCTGCTACGTAAGCTCGCTGCGGCTTCCCGCGAAAGAAAAGCACTGTTAACCAAATAAATCTGAAGTAAAATAAATCGTCCAATAAAAAACCGATCTCATTTCGGTTTTTTTATTGGAAGCATGACATTATCCTCAGGCATATGCCTACTGCAGGTTAAAGCCTGTAGTTTTCTATCTTTAACCACCATAAATCTTTATAATTCGAGCTTATTTTGCTGCATTACCTTAGGTTGCTGTATGTCGCTTACCCCCATGTCCACAAACACCGAAAATACCTCACGAATCGAAGCCGCTGAAACACCTTTTCCTGACGCGATTCAAACTCGAATTGATTCCTCAGAAGCGCGTGTGATTAAAGCAGTATTTCCCTCAATCACCAACCATCACAATACGTTATTTGGTGGTGAAGCTTTAGCGTGGATGGATGAAACAGCCTTTATTGCGGCAACTCGTTTCTGCCGTAAAACCTTAGTCACAGTGAGTTCCGATAGAATTGATTTTAAAAAGCCTATCCCAGCAGGCACACTAGCAGAACTCATCGCTCGTGTGATCCATGTAGGTAATACGTCATTAAAAGTTGAAGTCAACATCTATGTCGAAGACATGTATCAAGACCATCGAGAGCATGCTATACGTGGTGTGTTCACCTTTGTTGCGGTTGACGAACAACGAAATCCCACAAAAGTGTGGACATATGGGTAGTTTTTAGACGATTTTAAAGTATAGATTAGCCCGTACTTTCGGGCTTTCAATTGAAACTATACTGTCCATCTTTTTCCTTGTAAAACACCGACCAAAGTCTAACAACCAGAAACATATCAAAATTTTGTCCTTATTCCTGAATAAAGCAATAGGATCCTTGATTACTTTTCTGTTACATTGAGTTCAATCTTCACGCGCACCGAACATAATCATAAAAGCCATGAAGCTAGAAAACTTAAATATTATTATCGCAGACGATCATCCATTGTTCAGAAATGCACTACGTCAAGCGCTGACCAGCGCTTTCGAACATGCACAGTGGTTTGAAGCAGACAGTGCTGACGCACTGCAATCTGTATTGGATGTTCGAAGCGTCGATTACGATCTTGTACTGTTAGATCTGCAGATGCCCGGTTCCCACGGCTACTCCACGCTTATCCACCTACGCTCACATTATCCTGAGTTACCCGTTGTGGTGATTTCAGCCCACGAGGATATCAATACCATTAGCCGTGCGATTCATTATGGCAGCAGTGGTTTTATCCCTAAATCAGCTTCAATGGAAACCCTAAAAGAGGCGCTAAGTGCGGTGTTATTCGGTGATATTTGGTTGCCTAAAGGCACTGAGATTATTGCTATCAATGACGATGCCATTGATAAAATGGCCAGCAAGTTATCCGATCTCACTCCGCAACAATATAAAGTGTTGCAGATGTTTGCCGAAGGTTTATTAAATAAACAAATAGCCTACGATCTTGGCGTGTCAGAAGCGACCATCAAGGCGCACGCTACCGCCATATTTAGAAAACTTGGCGTTCGCAACCGCACTCAAGCAGTTATTGCCCTTGCGCAACTCGAGATGGATAAAGTCGATTTATCTTAATCGCTAAACCCATAAAAAATGCCGCATATATTAGCGGCATTTTTATGTCAGTAAATCATCGCCAATTAACGCATTGGCAGATTTTTATCGGCAAACATTTCATCTATGAGCTGTTGATCCCGTAATGCTACGGCTTTCTCCACCACATCACGGGTTAAATGCGGCGCAAAGTGCTGAATAAAATCATACATATAACTGCGCAAGAAACTGCCCTTCCTAAAACCAATTTTAGTCGTACTGTGGGCAAACAAATGACCGGCATCAATAGCAACTAAATCTTTATCAACATTTGGATCAATGGCCATAGACGCGATGACCCCCACGCCTAATCCTAAACGAACATAGGTTTTAAGCACGTCGGCACTGGTCGCACTAAAGACAACACGCGGCTCTAAATTGGCCCGATTGAACGCTTTCTCAATTTCAGAAGCACGATCAAAACCAAAGACATAGGTCACTAAGGGGAAACGGGCTAAATCTTCGATACTAATCAAGCTGCCTTGATTGCGGGTCGCAAGAGGATGATCTTTGGGCACAACGATAGAGCGGTTCCAGTGGTAACAAGGCAACATGATCAGATCTGAATATAAATGCATTGCTTCGGTCGCAATGGCAAAATCTGCATCACCGCGAGCAGCCTGTTCGCTGATCTGAGACGGTGTCCCTTGGTGCATATGCAAGTTCACTTTAGGATAGCGATCAATAAACTGACGAATTATCGTCGGTAATGCATAGCGTGCCTGAGTATCTGTTGTGGAAATATTTAACTCACCTTGATCTGGCTTAGTATATTCTTCAGACACTTTTTTGATACTTTCAACTTTACCTAAAATATCATTGGCAATGCTGATCACTTGCAAACCCGCAGGTGTCACATGGGTTAAATGCTTACCGCTACGACCAAATATTTGGATCCCCAACTCATCTTCAAGCATACGAACTTGTTTACTGATCCCAGGTTGAGAGGTATACAAGTTTTCAGCTGTCGCCGATACATTGAGGTTATGTTTTACGACCTCAGCAATATACCTGAGTTGTTGCAGTTTCATCTTATTTCCTTGTCTCAAACACGCAAAATGCCATTAACAACTGAGCCCTCAAAGCACTCTCAGCTATAATCAATCGTTATAGTATATAGTAAAAATTAAAGCAAATAGGAATATAGAGCACAAGTCTACAGATTCATACGACAGAAATGATAACCTAGGCTAAGATAACTATGCTAGTTTATTGATTTATTGTAGCATTAGCTCAATTGGATAAATAATGGAACATCTATGTCATTCACCTTGGTTCTGATCCTCATCGGTGCGCTTTTACTGCTTGTTATCGGAATTAACGTATTACAGCAACAAAAAGAACGTGTAGAGGCTGAGCGTCGCATTGAATTTGCCCGTCAAAGAGCAATTATCGATGAAACTGAAACTGTGTTATCAAACACAGGAATGATGCCTTGTAGCACGAATATAGTGTTGGTTTTGTACCGGCGTGTACAAGATGCCTTGCAATCTGCAACAGCGATCAGTAATGGCCAACAACAGTCAGACTACCAACGCCGCTTAGCCGATATTAATAATCAAATAACAAGCTTACAGTCTGGACAACCTCAAACTCCTCCAATTGAGAATTTCAGACTACCCGATAATGACAAACAAATTTTAGCGCTTGTTCAAACCTTAAAAAAATTAAAGGCGATACTCAGAGCCGAGCATAATAAAGGTAAAGTCGATCCGAGCATTTTTGCTCAAGAAGAAAGCCGCATCGACAGTTTACAGCTCAGAATTAATGTCGATTCTATGCTTTCTCGTGCCCGCGCGGCCAGCTTTATGAAGCAATATGGTTCATCAAAACAAATGGTGACTAAAGCACTATCGACATTGCACGCTATTAAGGCACAAACGCCTAATGACCCTTTCATTGGTCGTAAAGTGGATGAGGCTAAACAATTGCTTGATGAGATTATGGGCGCACAGAAACAATCTGAACCCAGTGCTCCTAGACCTAAGAATGAAGAAGATGATATCGACATGCTGTTTCAGCCGAAAAAGAAATGGTGATCAGTTACTGTGTGCTTAGCTTTAAGTTGAATTAGCGGCACGTCTTACACTCGTTCTTCAGCGTTATTGGGCGTGGTGAGTGAGTGCGAGTAAAGCGAGCAACATTTCTGACTCATTATCTACAGCAACAAATCAGTCTCTAAAGAAAATCGAAACAAAAAAGCCAAGTCAAATATGACTTGGCTTTTTTGTTGTTCTCTTAGCGTTAAGCTAGCTTAATCCGTCGCTATGCGCCTTTCTTGGCCTTCTTGGTAGATTCACTCACCCACTTACCATTGACGTAATGCGCAGACCAACCCGTGGCTTTACCATCGACTTCAGTTGCAACGTATTGCTCTTTCGTCTTACGGCTAAACTTCACCGCAGCCTTATTGCCTTCATCATCAGTGACTGGCGCATCCGCTAAATACTGATACTTAGGCCACAGCAGCTCGCGGTATTGAACCAGCTCCTCAACCAGAGGCGCACGGGTTTCACGTGATTTAGGGAAAGTACTGGCCGCTAAGAAGATACCCGCAGCACCATCACGTAATACGAAATGGGCATCCGATTTACTGCATTTCAGTTCGGGTAAATAAATAGGATCTTCTTTTGGCGGCGCCGCCTCACCATTTTTAAGTAATTTACGGGTATTCTTACACTCTTCATTGGTACAGCCAAAGTACTTACCAAAACGACCATTTTTCAGTTCCATATCGTGACCACAGCGATCACACTCAATCAGTGGACCTTCATAGCCTTTGATCTTGAATTGGCCTTCTTCGACTTCATAGCCTTCACAGATTGGATTGTTACCGCAGACGTGTAACTTACGCTTCTCATCGATCAGGTAACTGTCCATTGCCGTGCCACAAATACTACAACGGTGCTTCGCACGCAGTGCATCTGTTTCGGCATCTTCACTGTTTTCGCTAATCGCTTCAACGCCAGGCGTGAGGTTCATCGTCGTCTTACAGCGTTCTTTAGGGGGTAATTCATAACCAGAGCAACCAAGGAAAACGCCAGTCGTTCCCGTGCGGATCCCCATAGGACGACCACAAGTTGGGCACTTGATATCCGTCATCACCATTTGGTTAAGACGCATGCCACCTTCTTCAGGATCCAGCTCCGCTTTTTCTAATTGCTTAGTAAAGTCAGCATAGAAACCATCGAGTACTTTTTTCCAGTCTAACTCGCCGCGAGCCACATCATCTAATGTTTGCTCCATGCTGGCGGTAAAGTCATAGCTCATCAAATCAGCAAAACTGCTCACCAATCGTTCGCTGACAATTTCACCCATTTTTTCGGCATAGAAACGACGATTTTCGACTTTTACATAACCACGATCTTGAATCGTTGAAATGATGGTTGCGTAGGTCGATGGGCGGCCAATACCGCGTTTTTCTAATTCTTTTACTAAAGAAGCTTCGCTGTATCGTGCTGGTGGCTTAGTGAAGTGTTGTTTAGGCTGCAATTCTTTTAATGCTAATACATCGCCCTGAGCCACGAATGGTAACGTATTGTCTTCTTCGTTTTTCTTCTTAAGCGCTGTTTGTACGCGAGTCCAACCATCGAAACGTAAGGTACGTCCCGTAGCTTTGAGCTCATAATCACCCGCTTTTACGGTCAACTTAGTGGCATCATATTGTGCAGGTGTCATTTGACATGAGACAAACTGGCGCCAAATAAGCTCATATAAGCGCTGAGCGTCACGTTCCATGTCAGATAAGGTCGCTGCTTGCACTTGAACGTTTGATGGACGAATCGCTTCGTGAGCCTCTTGTGCGCCTTCTTTTGATCCGTATCGAATCGGTTCGGCGGGTAGATACTTATCACCAAATTCTTTGGCAATCATATCGCGCAAGTTTTCAACGGCTTCTTGACTCAAATTGGTCGAGTCGGTACGCATATAAGTGATATGACCGGCTTCGTAAAGTCGCTGCGCCATCATCATGGTCTTCTTCACACCAAAACCTAAGCGTGTACTCGCGGCCTGTTGCAGTGTCGACGTAATAAAAGGAGCCGATGGTTTACTTTGAGTCGCTTTATCTTCGCGGGCCAGCACAGTAAAACTTGCTGCCGATAACGCTTGAACCGCAGCCATCGCTTGCTGTTCATTGATAGGATTGAAGGCAGCATCTAAATGCTTAACCACTTCCATCCGCAAAGCTTCTTGAGCGGGCGTATTGAGCTCTGCGTGTACATCCCAAAATTCTTCAGGCACAAAGGCTTTGATTTCGCTTTCGCGTTCGACCACTAAACGCACGGCAACCGACTGCACTCGCCCAGCGGATAAACCGCGAGCAACTTTTTTCCACAGCAGAGGCGACACCATAAAACCGACAACTCTGTCTAAGAAGCGGCGGGCTTGTTGGGCATTCACCATGTTAGTGTCGAGTGTCGACGGTTTACTAAAAGCATCTTGAATCGCAGACTTAGTAATTTCGTTGAAAACAACACGTTGATACCGTGAAGGATCACCACCAATCACCTCTTGCAAATGCCAGGCGATAGCTTCTCCCTCACGGTCTAAGTCGGTTGCGAGATAGATTTGGTCAGCAGAATCGGCAAGTGCCTGTAACTCTTTAACGACTTTTTCTTTACCCGGCAAAATTTGGTACTTAGCCGCCCAGCCCTTTTCAGGGTTTACGCCCATACGAGACACTAGCGCTTGCTGATCTTTCACCTTTTTATATTGAGCTTTTTCTTCTGGCGACATCTTCTTAACTTCGGCAGCGGATTTAACCTTTTCATTGCCTTCTGAAGTCGATGATGTCGGCAGATCACGGATGTGACCTACACTCGATTTAACGATGAATTCTTTGCCAAGATATTTATTAATAGTCTTAGCTTTGGCCGGTGATTCGACAATAACTAGCGATTTACCCATAGTTTAATTTGCGCCAAAAAATCTCAAGAAGGTGGAAATTGGCACCATATATAGAGGGTTGTACTGATAGTTTCAAGTTAATCCCTCTTTTATATGTACCAGCGAGTCACTTTTTAATCAAAGTTGAAAAAATGTGAAAATATAATATGCGTAATTAAAAACTAATATTTCATTATTTGCCAGCAAGCAAGAAATAGTTATGCATTTATCGTGAAAAAGTCGCTTTGAGCACAAAACCGTCCGCTTGTGCACTCGAAAAGCTACAGTATACTGGGTTCCCTCAGGGACCATATGAACAAATAATAACTTTCCCTATCACAAGGATAAGCAATGAAGCACTTTGAAGCGAATTTTGATGGACTCGTTGGACCAACACACAATTACGCAGGGTTGTCTTTTGGCAATGTCGCCTCACTTAGCAATGCCGCCTTAGTTTCCAACCCCAAAGCTGCTGCAAAACAAGGACTCCAAAAAGCCAAAGCACTAGCCGATATGGGCATGGTTCAAGGAATATTAGCTCCTCAAGAGCGCCCAGACCTCTATACATTGCGCCGAATTGGATTTTCCGGCTCTGATGCTAATGTATTAAAACAAGCGGCAAAAGAAGCGCCCATATTACTTAATGCCTGTTGCAGTGCTTCCAGTATGTGGACAGCCAATGCCGCTACAGTCTCACCAAGTGCAGATACACGTGACGGCAAACTGCATTTCACCCCAGCAAATTTAGTCGATAAACTACATCGCAGCATCGAGCCTTTGACAACGGGGCGCATATTAACAGCAACTTTCAGTGATCCCCACTATTTTCATCACCATAGTCACTTACCTGAGCATAATAGCTTCGGTGATGAAGGTGCCGCAAACCACACTCGTCTCTGCAATGAATACGGCCATGCTGGTGTTGAGCTGTTTGTTTATGGACAAGAAGCCACCAATCCCAACGCACCTAAACCGCAAAAATATCCAGCAAGACAAACCTTAGAAGCGTCGATGGCAGTCGCACGCTTACATCAGCTGGAAGACGATAATTGCGTCTTCATCCAACAGAATCCTGATGTGATTGATCAAGGTGTATTCCATAACGATGTTATCGCAGTAGGTAATCAAAATGTCCTGTTCTACCACGAACAAGCCTTCTTAAATACCCAGAATAAGATCGATGAAATTAAACGTAAACTCGACACTGAGCTGTATTTCATTGAAGTGCCCACTGCGAAAGTAGCAATTAACGACGCAGTCAAAAGCTATTTATTCAATACTCAAATTATTACGTTGCCATCCGGTGAAATGGCGATTATTGCCCCAACAGATTGCCAAGAAAATCCCGCGGTATTTGCCTATTTGAACGAATTACTCACATTAAACACGCCGATTAAGCAAGTGCTTTATTTTGACGTAAAACAAAGCATGCAAAACGGTGGCGGCCCTGCCTGTCTTCGTTTACGTGTCGCCATGAATGAAGTGGAAGTCGCAGCTATAAATCAACACACTCTGATGAATAATGCTTTATTTACTCGTTTAAACCTTTGGGTAGACAAACATTATCGAGACAGATTAACCACCCAAGATCTTGCAGACCCTCAGCTAATCATCGAATCTCGAACAGCTCTAGATGAACTGACACAGATTATGAAACTAGGTAGCGTGTATCAGTTCCAGCGTTAATGAATAAATATAATTCCAAAGACTAGACACTAAAAAGCGCACTATTAAGTGCGCTTTTATTTATATAATAAAAAACGTATTTATAAAATATTTACTGCTATTGAAAGCACCTCTGTTACAACATTATTAGGTGTAGTCACAGTTACAAGTAATGTGCCTGAGTTAGGCTTATCTTCACCTTTTAATGATACGGTAAACTCACGACCACCGTTATGATTTGAACTCGGCCAAATATATTGGTTTGCACTAGTAACAGAACCTGCACTAACTACAAAAGTAACGACTGAGCCTGCTGGCAATTGCTGATTATGCAAATCAGAAAGAGTAAATGAAGCAGAAGCAGTTCCCTTTCCATAGATCTGAATTGAACCACCAAAATGCTCTCTAGCAACAAGCACTGTTATAGGCTTACCATCTTCATCGACACCATCAACTAGTTCTTGATCAATGATTTTTATATCTTTGTCATTCGTTGCATAAGCAGCACTGCCTGACATAACCATAACAAGACTTCGGCGTACATAAAGCGACTTCTCATTACTCACACCATCGGCACAACCTACATGCACAGGATCGGAACATAAAACTCCATTATATTTATTGTCTTTAACATCGAATACCCCATTCGAGTTAAAATCAATTAATTCTTCTAGCTCACCACCTAATTGCCCACTGGCCTGCTGCGGGTTAAAAATACCATCCTCATTATAATCGTTAAATGCATCATTTAAATCAAATGATTGGCCCGTAACATCCTTACCAGTAAGAAATGTTGTCATTTCGCTAGCATCAAAACGACCATTACCATTCAGATCTGGGAATGACTCTTCACCAATTGCAGTAGCAGTAATAGTTGCACGCCCGCCATATTTCTGGCCATAAAAATTACCATAAACACCTAAAGCAGGATCTAGAATCATACCAGCTTCAGGATTACGAATTTGAATACCAGCACCATCAATTAGAACTTCACCTAATGGGCGAGGTAACTGACTTGTCCATTTCACAGTACAAGCCCCTTTTATCGTTTGACAGGCATCCTCAATAGACCCCCCCTCTGTAGTAAATGAAACTGTCGTTCCATCAGGCACAGGGTTATTAAACGCATCAGCTAAACGCGCAGTGACTAATACTTCTGAGCCATCTCGGTTCCAGCCTTCTGCATTTAAACTTTGTGCAGAAAGTGAAAAACTATCTTGGTCAGGAATACCCGTTGAAATAATCAATTGACTCGACTGACTTGATATTCCAGGAATAGAATTATCATCGACTGTTGCAGTTACTCTTAATGATGTGGCAACGGTACCAGTTGTCACAACCGTTTGTACAAGCCCCTCATTATTAGTTGTTGCCTCAAGAGGTGCAAGCTTTACGCCTCCAACGCCAGTATTCAAATTAAACTTCACATTCTGATTGCTAACAAAGTTACCATTTTTATCTAGAACTCTAAACTTAACCACTGACGATTCAGTACCACCAGTGCCAAGAATGCTAATATTTTCAGGAACCGCCGATACAAATACAATACTACCTATATCAGATCTTAAAACATTAATAGTTCCTGTGGCTGACAAGCTAATTCCACCAGCATTCGCAGTAACATTTATTTGATCTTCACCTACGCACCCTTGTGCTAAGTAGGTAGAAGTCGCAACGCCATTACTAGATGATACAGGCGAACTTATTTGTGCTTGGGCAGGAATTTTAGTTGCACACGTTGAAGAAAAGTTAACGTCCACAGGCTGAGTAAATGCATTACCTAGATCATCTTGAATTAAAACAGAAATTGTTGCAGTACCACCAGCAGAAACTGTAGTACTGCTAACTGCTGCCTTGCCCTTAACAAATGGATTGCCGCTTCCCATAACAACATTAGTTGCACCAACAACAACAATAGTATTACCTACTTCACCAGTAACTAGTGAAGCCATAACTTCTCCTGCACCTAAAGCACTTCCTGCATAAATATCAACAGTGGCCTTATCTTGAGCGTTCGTTACAGCTGTTTTAATTGGTAAATCACCTATTGGACTGGAAAAGGTCACAATCGCTGGCTTCTTAATACCTGTCACTGTTGCAACTAATTTCCCAGGTGAAAGAGTACTAATTGACTGTATTGGAGAACCATTTGCATCAGTTAAAACTAATGAAACTTGAGCACCGCCACCAGCTACACCACCATCACCCTTCATATTAAATCCAATCTTACCGGACTCACCACTGTCAATTTTTGCGCTTACTGTACCAGCTCCAGCAATCGTCGCAGTCACTAATGTAATACTCGCTACACCATTAACGTCAGTTAAGGCTGTTCCGATAGAGGGATTGAAAGATCCAATATTGCTATCACTGAGTGAAAAAGTAACTAAGATACCAGCAAGAGGCCCAAGTTTAGAATCTACAACTTTAGCAGTGACCTCCGCAGGGGCTATAGCCGAAATATCAATATTTGAAATTCCCATGGTGACAGTGACGACACTTGGCGTCGGCGGAGTACCGGAACCATCATCAGAGATACTGCCTCCACCACCACATGCTAATAATAAAAGCGAACACAATCCTGCGAGAAAAACCTTATACGCTGACTTCATTGTCAGGCTCCCTGTTACTCTGATGATAATACCTAAGCGAGACGCTTATTACTTATAGGCTAACATTACACAATTTTCACGCAACTTTCCCATAACTATCTTATTTTATTTCGCAAATCTGATAAATACTTTAACATTAATTGTCATTTCATCTTCACGATTTTCTTGCTAGTCTTGTGAGCGCCAAAAAATAGAATGTATAAAAAACACACAGGACTCTCTATGGCAATTTCTATAAAAAATAAACTCGGCCTTACAAGTAAAATTCTGATCGGTATGGGAACAGGTATTGCTTTAGGCCTCTTTCTCCGCAATACCTTTCCAGAAAGCGATATAGTAAAAGATTATATTACCGAAGGTTTCTTGCATGTTATCGGTACTATCTTCATCTCCAGCTTAAAAATGTTAGTCGTTCCTTTAGTCTTTATTTCATTAGTTTGCGGAACTTGCTCACTGAGTGAACCTTCAAAATTAGGCCGCTTAGGGGGGAAAACCCTCGCCTTCTATTTATTCACAACCGCCATTGCTTTAGTTATTGCGATTGTCAGCGCAGTCCTTATACATCCTGGAAACGCCTCACTGGCATCAGAAAAAATGGAGTACGTCGCAAAAGAAGCCCCAAGTCTTGCTGATGTGCTGATAAACATAGTGCCCACTAATCCGATGCAGGCATTGAGCGAAGGTAATATGCTGCAAATTATTATTTTTGCGGTGATTTTTGGCTTTGCTATTGCCCATATTGGTGAGCGCGGCAAACGTATTGCGGCGTTGTTTGAAGATTTAAATGAAGTCATCATGCGTGTCGTGACACTGATAATGCAACTAGCGCCCTATGGTGTATTTGCGCTGATGGCAAAACTTGCATTAACACTCGGTTTAGAGACCTTTGGTAGTGTGGTTAAATATTTCTTCGTGGTCTTAGGTGTATTACTGATCCATGCGTTTGTTGTTTACCCTACACTTCTAAAACTTTTCTCAGGCCTCAATCCCTTAATATTTATTCGTAAAATGCGTGATGTACAGTTGTTTGCTTTTTCAACCGCCAGTTCAAATGCCACTTTACCCATTACCATAGAAGCGTCTGAACATAGATTAGGTGTCGATAATAAAATCGCCGCTTTTACGCTACCGTTAGGCGCTACCATTAATATGGATGGCACAGCAATCATGCAAGGCGTTGCCACCGTGTTTATTGCGCAGGTTTTTGGCATTGAGCTCTCACTAACCGATTATGCTGTTGTCGTTGTGACTGCCACGTTAGCATCAATTGGTACAGCGGGTGTTCCAGGTGTCGGACTTATCATGCTGGCCATGGTGTTAAATCAAGTTGGCTTGCCAGTGGAAGGGATTGCCCTGATTATCGGTGTCGATCGCTTACTCGACATGGTGCGTACTGCTGTAAACGTCACAGGTGATTGCGTAGCAACTGTAATTATTGCTAAATCAGAGGGCGAATTTAACGAGCAAGTGTTTAACAACACTCAAGCGGGTAAAGTTGCTAGAAGTTTTGATGAGCAAGTTCATCATTTAGATAAATCGAACTAAACCTCACAAAGACCAAAATGACGCCCAGCTTCAGTGTTGGGCGTTTTTGTTTGAACGCAATACAGTTAACATGTCTATTGTTAGCAAAATGTGAACGCACCAATAGTACGGAAGTTTGTTTTTAGATACATTATGTTTACTATTTTAATACGTTTAATGGGAGGGGTATAAATGTGGTGGAGAAGTCTTTGGATCCTGATTGCATGCTGGTTATTGAGTGCCCACTTCGTACGTTACGAACAAATTAACTTTGCTATTCCTTTTGCACTTGCGCCTTTGGTCTTATTTTTTAACTCAGTTTACTTACTTCGTTTATTACAAATTTTATTATTTATAAGTGTCTTTGCCGTCTGGGGCGTCACAACCATTGAAGCGGTACATCTGCGATTAGCGCAAGAAATGCCTTGGTTGAGATTATCTTTTATCATGATGGCGGTGATGTTATTTACCTTAGGCGCGATTATGTGTGGCAACGGCATTTTGCGGATCAGAAAACAAAAATCGCCTTGGGGAAATTCCCCAATACGCTAACACTTTAACGGCAAAACCTTCTTATTCAACAATAAATTAGTACTTATTTTGACCACAAGTTCAACTCGGTCAGCAAAGGTTAAGTTCAACTAAGATATGCTGATCCTCTATTTGGTTATCAGTGTGATTTTGCGTAGACTAGTTTGCTAAAGCTTAGCTCATACACTTTAAGGCATTATATTATGAGAATTTTGGTTGTTGAAGACGATCCTATTTTATCCCACCACTTAAAAGTGCAATTAAGCGATCTCGGCAATCAAGTTCAAGTGGCACTGACTGCCAAAGAAGGTTTTTATCAAGCCACTAATTATCCCATCGATGTCGCCATTGTCGATTTAGGGCTACCCGATCAAGATGGTATTAGCTTAATTCAACAACTCCGTGAAGCGGGTCTTAAAGCACCAATATTAATTCTCACGGCACGAGTTAATTGGCAGGATAAAGTTGAAGGCCTAAACGCCGGAGCCGATGACTACTTAGTGAAACCCTTTCAAAAAGAAGAGCTTGTCGCAAGGCTTGATGCCTTAGTGCGCCGTAGCGCAGGTTTTGTTAAACCCGTGATTTGCAGTGGAGAATTGAAACTCGATCTCGCCGCCAAACAAGTCACTCTGGGTGACGAAGTCATGGAAGTCACTGCCTTTGAATATTTAATCCTTGAATATTTGATGCGCCATTGTCATGAGGTTGTCGCCAAGCAACGTTTACTCGATGTGATTTATGGTGATAAGGAAGGCGATCCCAATACGATTGAAGTCATGGTCAGCCGCCTGCGTAAAAAACTGACCCGCGATGGTATAGATAACCCCATAGTGACCATCCGCGGCCAAGGATATAAATTTAACCTGCCATGCAATTAAGATTAAAATTCAAGAAACGTCTGCTGACACGGATGTTTCTCACCTCACTATCAATTATTACCTTAGTGGGTTTTGGTCTCGCATGGATGGTTAATATTCTGCATGCGCAAAATAGTTATAACGAAGAAACGGCCCAACTCATTGCCGAAATTCCCCAAGTCGCCGCCGAATTACGGGAGCACGATCTTATCCCCGATACCAGTGCTTGGCTGGAAGAAAATAATAAACAAGAGCGTTATGTGATAGCGAGCTGCGATGACAAATTTAAGCAGGTTTGGACCTCATCCCTCGCAGTAGATCGTGGCTTATTTGATACCTGTGAGCGTTTTAACGAAATCCGTAACGACTCCCCGCCCTACTATCTCACCATGGCTGACGACAGAGGATATTTCGTCTATTTGCTCGCGGTAGAAATTGCCAGTGTGCATTACAACCTCCTCGTCATGAAAGATGCCGCCAAACTGGAGCAGGAATACAGTAAGTTCAGTAAACGTACTTATATTCGTTTAGCCATGGTATTGGCCTTAGCCTTAATTCTATTGGTCAGCGCCGCCTATTGGGGCATGCGTCCCTTGGTACGGATGCAAAATGAACTGCAATCAATTAACCAAGGGAAGAGTAAATCACTTTCTGAGGGCTATCCTGTTGAACTTGAAGGCGTAACGCAAGCACTCAACCAGATGTTACAACAATCGAGTGCCCAACAACAGCGCTATCAAAATGCTATGAATGACTTGGCACACAGTCTTAAAACCCGCTTAGCCGCCGTGCATGCCATTACAGATGACGCCAGTTTGAGTAAACAATCGGCGAGCGAAAAGATCATGGAACAAGTCAGCCAGATGGATCAGCTGGTCAAATACCAATTAAAACGGGCCATGTTAGGCCGCCAAGGCCTGAAGCAAGAACAAACTGTTATTGCGCCCTTAGTCGATCAATTAGCACAAATGTTGTTTAAAATTTATCGAGAAAAACAAGTGCAGTTCTCGGCCAACATCTCCCCTTCCTTGATGTTCCCCGGCAACAAGGGTGACTTAATGGAGCTGTGTGGCAACCTTATGGAAAATGCTTTCCGCCTGTGTATCAGCCAAGTGCATGTATCGGCTAAAATTAACTCACAAGGTGAGTTTGAACTCATTGTTGAAGATGATGGCCCTGGTGTTGAAGAAAGCTTAAGACAGAAGATTATCCAACGTGGCGTGCGTGCCGATACTCAGTCTCCTGGGCAAGGGATCGGATTAGCTGTCTGTGATGAAATCGTTCACAGCTACGGTGGCAGCTTAAAAATTGAAGAAAGTCGCTTAGAAGGGGCGCTCTTTAGGATCCGTATCCCAGTGTAATAAACTGGGATACTATCAGGCAATCACCGCATATAACTGTTCGGCTCGATTAAACATGATCCAAGAAGTGGCAATATATTTGTCACCACTCACAGGTTTATTTCCCCGATGTGAATGAGTAAATCCCGCAGGCGCTATCACCATAGTGCCTTTTTTAGGGGAGATTTTACGCTGTTGATAATAAAATTCGGTTTCGCCGCCCTCTTCCACATCATTTAAATAAAACATATAGAGCACGACGCGATGCAGAGCTTCATTGTGGCCATTCTGCGGGAATTGTTCCGAATGCCAATGGGGATAACCGCCTTTATTTTGCTGATACTTTTGAATATTAATACTGCCACTGCGATACAAATACTTCACTAAGCCATCGGCCCTAGGCGCACCCAGCGTCGCAAAATTAGTCGGAGTTAGCGTTACAGGTTGGCCCTGCTCATCACTCACTGACACAGCAACCGCACCCATTAATGCCATTGAATATTTTGTAAAATAATCTACCGCGCCCTTTAAGGTATAACCTAAGAGTTCGTTTCTGATGGGCTGCAGGTCGATGAAACTATCTAAGGTCAAATCGCGGCTGATCTTCTTCTCCAAATCGACGCCATTGCCCGTGTGTCCATCAACAACGCCAGCATGTTGCTCAAATGCCAGAATGAGACGGTCACACAAGTCATTCGGCAACGCATTAGGGTATACTTCAATAAAGTCCATACTTCCTCAATGGAGTGGCTACTTTCTAGGCTTACTATGCTGACATGTTAGTTAAGTAATTGTAAAGCAGCATCATTGAGATAAAATAACCCACATTACGCTTCACGATAACAAGAATATGAAAAAAAGCTGTAAAGTTTCAGTCCATCAACTTCAAGTCGGCAACTTTGTGCGTTTGCCCGTGGCTTGGAAAGATCATCCCTTTTTATTCAGTAGCTTTCATATTAAACAAGCTGCGCAAATCGAGTTGATTAAAAATCTGGGCATCGAACATGTCATCGTCGATTTAGAACGCAGCGACGTCGCCCCGATACATGCTGATGCAGTCAACCCTATCAAATTGCCGCCAAGTGCTGAAATCAATGTGCTTAAAAACGACATGGATCAATACAAGGCTGAGCAAATCGAAGTACAAAAAAAATTACGCCGTGACATTAATAAAACTGAGCAAAATTTTACCCGCTCAGTAGCCATGATGCGCAGCCTCATCTCTAAGCTACGTAATCGCCCCTTAAATGCGGTCGATGACGCCAAAGATTTGGTACACACCATAGTCGAACAGCTGCTCAACTCAGATAACTTAGTGCTGCATTTGATGAGTGATGCTAAGCAGGATGAAAGCATTTACTACCACTCCTTGAATGTTGCGATCCTCTCTATGCTGATCGCCAAAGAAATGGAATGGGATAGAAGTGAAATCGAAACGGTCGGTCTCAGTGCCCTGTTCCACGATGTGGGTAAATTAAAAATCCCACCACAAATTCTAAAAAAATCGACACCTTGGTCAGCACCAGAGCTTAATTTTATCAAACAGCATCCATTACTTGGGATTGAACTGCTCAAATTAGCCGATAATTTTCCCCAAGCAGCCTTACCTGCAATCACCAATCACCACGAGTTTCTCGATGGCAGTGGTTATCCCAAAGGCCTAAAGGAAGAGGCTCTCGATAAGGTATCGCAACTGATTGCGGTAGTGAACGAATATGACTCCTTGTGTTACCCAAGCCAACAGGGCAAAGCCAGAATGCCCTACGCCGCACTGGGGCATTTGTATAAGCAATACAAAACTAAGCTAAATCAAGAGTATATTGGCAAGATGATCAAGATGCTGGGCATTTATCCCCCCGGCAGTGTGGTGGAATTATCCAGCGGTCAATATGCCATGGTGATGTCGGTTAACTTAACTAAACTGCTATGTCCAAAAATATTGGTTTACGATGCCTTAGTTCCTAAAGACCAAGCGCCTATCGTTGATTTAGAGATTGAAGGGATCAGCATAGTGCGTTGCTTACCACCTGCGGCGCTTCCTGAAAAAGTCCACGAATATTTGAATCCACGCGAGCGAGTGAGTTACTACTTTGGCGGCGATAGTCGTAAGTAGTTGATTAAGAAACTGGTTTAACGATTATGTCTAACGAGCTTCACTCATTTAAGCAAAGTCATCGAGTCTCACTCATTGAATGAACGTAGTTAAATGGCAGTGATAACAATAAGGGGCGAATATTGCATTCGCCCCTTATTTTTAATTCGAGAAAACCAACACAGCTAGCGGCTGACTTATAACCAATGCTTACGTTTAAAGAAGAAGTAAGTACCTGCGGCACTGGCTAACATCATCACAATCGCCATAGGGTAACCGTATTGCCACTCAAGCTCAGGCATGCTGGCAAAGTTCATCCCATAACTACTGGCAATCAAGGTCGGTGGTAGAAACACCACAGCGGCAACCGAGAAGATTTTGATGATTTTGTTCTGCTGCAGACCACTGAAACCCATGGCCGCATCGAGCAGAAAGTTTAACTTATCGAAAATAAACTGACTGTGGGGCATCAGCGACTCGATATCCGACAACATTTCCCGCAAGTCCTTTAAATGTTCATCGGATAACTGGCCACGATAATAACGCTGCATATAACGCAGTGAACGCTGAGTATCGAGCAAACTTAATCGGATTTTACCATTAGAGTCTTCTTGCAGAGTGATGAGCTTAAATACATCGTCAAGTTCGTCGTTATCAAATACTTGCTCACCGACATTTTCAAGTACAGTGTAAACGTCTTCAATTAAGTCAGATAGATAATCCACTTTCAGATTGAATAATTCGAGAAACAATTCCTGCGGTGTCGATACTTCTAACCGTCCCAAACGCAAGTAGTTACGCAGTAAACGGATAAGACCTACGTCTTCTTCACGAATTGTCAGTAAAAAATTGCTACGAAGGTTGAAGGAAACGTTAACGCCGCGCACATCTTGGCCGACACGCTGTGGGAATAACGAATTAATATGCAAGCCGTCACTGTTTTGATAAAAACGTGCCGAGGCCTCAATTTCATTGATATCTTCTTCGTCAGGCACTTCTTCAACAGAAAAATGACTTAACCACTCTCGCTCCTCATCATCGGGTTTATACAGATCTAACCAAATGGTCGACGCGGGAATACTGTCCAGTATGCCGAGCTCTGTCACAGTAAGGTGACGATTATCATAGACATAAGCAGTAATCATTTGTCCTCCTGAAAAAAAACTTAAGTTAACGATTCCACTTAAGTGCAGGCTAAAAAATTGTCGCTAGTTTACCGCATAAGTTGGCAATGAAAAGGCGTGCAAGGTAATTTAGTAAAATAAATATGCCTTAATCGGTTTCGATAATTGCCAACCGTTCTTGGGTCGAAAAGCGAATATGGATGCCATCGATAGTGACCATTTTCGAGTCTGATATATCCCCTTTTCGCACACGATACTCGCCGTTATTGTCGGCATTCGGTGACACAATTCTCACAGTGACAATTCTATGCTGATCGCGCCAATACCAAACACTGTAACTCAGTAGGCTAAATCCAATCACCACAAACACACCCGTCAACAGGTATCGGCGCCACAGCGGTTCACTAAAACGCTTTGAACTGAGATTAACTGCCAGAGGTTCAATCTGACGCTTGCGTTTCACCAGTAAAAACCAAGCGCCAGCAATGACTAAGACTGTTAGTAAAATTTTAATGAGCATGGCTCTTTCCTCTGATAAACGTCCGCTTGTGCTCAATGGTCTCGATCAAGCCAGCAGCAATCTTGCATTGACCCTTCAATGCCACACAAGTTAGCGCATTATACGCAGACTTATGTGGATAAACTGTCTTTGGGATCAAGCTTAAAGTGCACAGTCAAATAGATAAGGCGAATGTAAGAGCCACACACATGCACATACACATACACATAGACAAAGCAGAACGTTGAAACAGAGTACAACAGACTTATGACAGGGCGAAAACACTGCGGGACCTATACCTAAAATTGATTGCTACAGATCACAACACTCAACATAAGTAAGTACCTGAAATTAAAAATCTTCAAATACCTTCGCCATCCGCTGAATTTGTGCCAAAGGAACGCCGTGGCGATTGCGTTTCGCGCATTCCTGCTGATGAGCCAGACTGCTTGGTTCACCCACAAGCACAATTCTAACTTGATAACCTAAGGCTTTTGCCGCCGCTTCATAGGCCATGTATTCCCAGTGGCACAGATTGGTATTGTCACAAATCACCACGGGCTCGCTTGAAGAAAGTGCCTGAATAAACCCCGTCAAATTACATTGATGAAACTCAGGTAATTTCTTGGCATCGAAACGGTATTCATCTTCATGGTAGAAAAAACTATCGGTCGAAAATACGCCACGTTGCCGCACGCCAATGGCTTTTTCTAATGGAAGGGAAAGAATATAAGTTTCAACCCAATGTGACTTACCACTGCCCGGTAAGCCACGCATTATAATCGCAACTTTTTCGCTCATGTGTTCGACTCACTGCCAATCACTCGACCCGCTAAAATGGTATCAACCAACTGAGGCACTAACTCCCCCGCTTTTCCTGTGAGGTGATATTGAAACTGACTGTGTCTATCAGGTGCCATCATATTCACTTCGACTGTTTGAGCCCCATGATGGTTAGCAGTATCCACAAAGCCCGCGGCAGGATACACAGTGCCAGAGGTGCCAATGGCAATAAACAAGTCGCAGTTATCGAGCGCATCGTGAATTCGATCCATCCCTAAGGGCATTTCACCAAACCACACCACATGGGGGCGTAATCGCTGAGCCGGAATACAACAAGTACAGCAATTATCGGCACCAAAGGGCTCACGTAAAATAAAGGTCTGACGTGAGCGCGGACAACGGCCTTTGGATAATTCACCGTGCATATGCAATAGACGGCGCGAGCCCGCACGCTCATGCAGATCATCAATATTTTGTGTGATGATAAGTAATTGACCTTTAAAGTCCGCTTCCAACTTTGCCAAGGCCACATGCGCTGCATTGGGTTCAACCGTGCCACTGTGCAGTTGCAACCAACGACTATTGTAAAATCGCTCTACCAATTCAGCATCACGCTCATAACCTTCTGGTGTAGCAACGTCTTCAATATGATGCTCTTCCCACAGACCATCTTGATCGCGAAAGGTGCGTAAACCCGACTCAGCAGAGATCCCTGCGCCGGTTAACACCACAATTTGCTGGTACATGCCGATTCCTTATTATTTTATTTATTTGAATTATTCTCACTGACTTTGGCAGCCGTGAATATTATTCCTTGGTATAACCATACAAAAACTATGCTTGAATTGCCGCAAAATATTGTGATTTAACGCCTATTGACACAATTTATCTGCATATCGCCCTAGAAAGCCAGAACAAAGGTTTAAGTTTTCAACCTGAGCACCTATAATGGCAAACACTATCCACGGATGAACCTATTGGTTCTGCAATCAAGAGATTAGCAATGACAGATGGAAATCAAGCGCTAAAAAAAGCGGGTTTGAAAATTACCCTGCCACGAGTCAAGATCCTAGAACTGATGCAAGGACCTGAAAACCAACATATCAGTGCAGAAGATTTGTACAAGAAGCTGCTCGATATCGGTGAAGAAATTGGTCTAGCCACCGTCTACCGTGTGTTAAACCAATTTGATGATGCAGGTATTGTCAGTCGCCATCATTTTGAGAGCGGTAAAGCCGTTTTCGAACTATCGACTCAGCATCATCATGATCACTTAGTTTGCCTATCGTGTGGCAAAGTGATTGAGTTTTCAGATGAAGTCATCGAACGTCGTCAAGATGAAATTGCCATGAAACACAATATTAAGCTGACTAATCACAGCTTATATTTGTACGGCACTTGCACCAACGATACCTGTGAGCATAACGACGCCTAAGTCGGCCATTGTGTTTATAAAGAATTAAGCAAAAAACCAGCCTAAGGCTGGTTTTTTATTGGATGATGTTTACGGGCAAACCGCTATAACACCTTGGCGTAGATATTCACTTTATGGCCCATAAACTCATTTTGCTCACGCCAATGCATGCCCACACGCTTAGCCACGCCTTCAGAACCGAGATTCCCTGCTAAGATAAGTGCAATCGTCTGATCAATACCAAAACGTTTAAATTCGGCTAATGCAGCAAATGCGGCCTCAGTACCAATTCCTGTTCCCCAATACTCAGGGAAATAACGATAACCCAGTTCGACTTCGCTGAATTCTGGAATAAATTTCGGACCACAAAAACCAATCACCCGCTTATCGGCTTTATGCTCTACCGCCCAACGACCAAAACCATGTTGCTGATAATCGACTTGGATCACCTTGTGAAACAACTCAACCGCCTGCTCGCGAGCTGTAAATGCCGCGGTGGGAATGTATTTCAGCATCGCAGCATTACTGTTCATCAAATAAAGCGCTTCACAATCTTGCTCAGTAAATGGTCGAATAATTAACCGTTCAGTTTGGGTTATCATCTTTGCTCCTTCAAAAATGGCACTTAAAAATCAACCAATGGTTCGCTTAAAGTGCACTGGCGTAACGTCAACGACACTACGCCAATACCTCAAGCTTAACGGTGGAAATCACCACTGCGTTCAGGTTGATACAGGATTTCCTCAATACGCACTTTTACCATAGAACCACCCGGACCTGGCCATTCAATTTCATCACCTTGAGAGAGCCCTAATAATGCGCTGCCCACCGGCGCCAAAATAGAAATCGTGCCCGCGCCGTTCACGTCTTTTGGATACACTAAACGTAAACAGAAAGTCTCATTACTGGATGAAACGCTAAACTTCACTTCTGAATTCATGGTCACCACATTCGCGGGCACCTGTGATGCAGGCACAATATCGGCTCTGTCTAATTCAGCCTCCAATGCCGCTTTGCCCGGAAACGCATTTGCCGGCAGTGACTCCAATAATCGCTCTAGTCTTTCTAAGTCAATTTCCGAAATAATGATTTTAGGTGTTTTCACAGTTTTTCCCTCGTAAAAAAATGTGATGTTTAAGCCTTTACTGTGGCTAACATCGACTCTGTTGCTTACCCTCCCCCAATGCGGTAAGCCCCATAAAACAAATACGCTCGCAACGATAGACTGCAACCGTGTTAAATAAATTTGAGTTCAAGATTTTTTGCAGAACAGCACTGAAGCCATAAGCACTTAGCTCATGGTTAATGGCTCTACTCACATTATCCTCGCCAATGACACAGACGAGCGCGTAGTAGAGAAGCATCAATCTAACCCGTAGAAGCAAAAATATCTAGTCTTCATGGTGTTAGCTCAATCCCATTCCTATGATTTACTGCGCTTAGCTGCCGAAATTACAGCCAATAAAAAAGGCGCCTTAGGCGCCTTTTATATTCGAAAGGTTAGCTTACCAACCTGTACGAATACGCAGCGCTTTGCCGATATCAGCAAGCGAGCGGACAGTTGTCACGCCCGCTGCTTCTAATGCAGCAAATTTGTCTTCTGCAGTACCTTTACCGCCAGCGATAATCGCGCCAGCATGGCCCATACGCTTACCAGCAGGTGCAGTGACACCCGCAATATAAGACACAACAGGCTTAGTCACGTGTGCTTTAATGAAAGCCGCCGCATCTTCCTCAGCGTTACCACCGATTTCACCGATCATAACGATCGCTTCAGTCTGTGGATCGTTTTGGAACATTTCCAGTACATCAATGAAGCTAGTACCTGGAATTGGGTCACCACCGATACCTACGCAAGTAGATTGGCCGAAACCTTCATCCGTTGTTTGCTTAACCGCTTCATAAGTCAGAGTACCTGAACGAGAAACGATACCCACTTTGCCTTTTAAGTGGATGTGACCTGGCATAATGCCGATCTTACATTCACCTGGGGTGATAACACCTGGGCAGTTAGGGCCGATCATGCGAACGCCAGTTTCTTCAAGCTTCACTTTAACTTGCAGCATGTCCAGTGTAGGAATGCCTTCAGTGATACAAACGATAAGCTCGATGCCACCGTCGATAGCTTCAAGAATGGCATCCTTACAGAAAGGAGCCGGTACATAGATCACAGAAGCAGTTGCGCCAGTCGCAGCAACAGCGTCTTTCACAGTGTTGAACACTGGCAGACCTAAGTGAGTTTGACCACCTTTACCAGGAGACACACCGCCCACCATTTGCGTACCATAATCGATAGCTTGTTGTGAGTGGAATGTACCTTGACCGCCAGTGAAACCTTGGCAAATTACCTTGGTATCTTTATTGATTAAGACAGACATTATTTGCCCTCCGCAGCTTTAACTACTTGCTCAGCCGCGTCAGTTAGACTGGTAGCTGCAATGATATCTAGACCTGATTTAGCTAATACTTCACGGCCAAGTTCAGCGTTAGTACCTTCTAAACGAACCACAACAGGTACTTTAACGCCCACTTCTTTAACAGCGCCGATAATACCTTCTGCGATCATGTCACAACGTACGATACCGCCGAAAATGTTAACCAGAACCGCTTTCACATTGCTGTCAGACAGAATGATTTTGAATGCTTCTGCTACACGTTCTTTCGTCGCGCCGCCGCCTACGTCTAGGAAGTTCGCTGGCTTGCCACCGTGCAAGTTAACGATATCCATAGTACCCATCGCCAGACCTGCACCGTTCACCATACAGCCAACGTTACCGTCTAATGCAACGTAGTTCAGCTCGAACTTAGCAGCGTGAGCTTCGCGGGCATCATCCTGTGATGGATCGTGCATGCCTTTGATTTTTGGTTGACGATAAAGTGCGTTACCGTCGATACCGATTTTACCGTCTAGGCAGTGTAGGTTGCCTTCAGTGGTAATAACCAGTGGGTTGATTTCAAGCAATGCGAAATCATGATCAACGAACATAGTCGCCAGACCCATGAAAATCTTAGTGAACTGCTTCATTTGAGTTGGGTTTAAACCTAACTTGAAGCCAAGATCACGTGCTTGATAACCTTGTGGGCCAGTCAAAGGATCTATGATTGCTGTGTGGATGAGTTCTGGCGTTTCTTCTGCCACTTTCTCAATTTCAACACCACCTTCAGTCGACGCCATGAACACAACGCGACGAGTCGCGCGGTC
The DNA here is from genome assembly GCF_025653725.1 of Shewanella sp. SM74. Lineage (NCBI taxonomy): Bacteria > Pseudomonadati > Pseudomonadota > Gammaproteobacteria > Alteromonadales > Shewanellaceae > Shewanella > Shewanella sp. SM74. Next base: position 248,312 of record NZ_JAKKRZ010000002.1, read on the forward strand.
AACAACGGCACCTAAGTACAGTTCGTTAGCAATGTCGGTACAGCTTTCTACTAAAATTTTAGCAACTGGCTGGCCTTTCTCATCAGTTTGATAAGTCACCAGATTTTTGCCTAACCAGTGTTCGGCAAAGGCTCTGATTTCTTCTTTATCGCCAGTGACTTTAACGCCACCTGCTTTACCGCGGCCGCCTGCGTGTACTTGACACTTAACAACCCATAAATTTCCGCCAATATGGCCTGCCGCTTCTACAGCTTCTTGGGCTGTATCACATGCAAAACCTTCTGACACTGGTAAACCATATTCGGCAAATAAGGATTTTGCCTGATACTCATGCAAATTCATGATGATCTATCCGTATACTTCTAATCAAATCCAACTGGCCCGTTTGGGCCAGTCACGAGGGTATGTCTGGCTATTTCTTTAAGCGCAATCTCTTATCGAGTTGTGTTACAGATCAAGCAGCAGACGAGTTGGGTCTTCTAGGAAGTCTTTAATCGCAACCAAGAAACCAACAGACTCACGGCCATCAACAATACGATGGTCATATGAGAGTGCTAGGTACATCATGGGCAGGATTTCAACCTGACCATTGACTGCCATTGGGCGATCTTTAATGGCATGCATGCCTAAAATCGCACTTTGTGGCAGGTTAAGGATCGGTGTAGACATCAGTGAACCGAAAACACCACCGTTAGTCACAGTGAAGTTACCGCCAGTCATGTCAGCCACAGTCAGCTTACCGTCACGGCCTTTAAGGGCTAAGTCACGAACTGCTTTTTCGATTTCAGCTAAGTTCATGGTATCTGTGTCACGTAACACTGGTGTTACCAGACCACGTGGTGTTGATACTGCGATGCTGATGTCGAAGTAGTTGTGATAGACGATATCATCGCCATCAATAGACGCGTTGACTTCTGGGAAACGTTTCAGCGCTTCAGTCACGGCTTTGATGTAGAAAGACATAAAGCCTAAACGGATACCGTGGCGCTTTTCAAAGATATCTTGGTATTGCTTACGGATATCCATGATGGGCTTCATGTTCACTTCGTTAAACGTCGTGAGCATAGCGGTAGAGTTTTTCGCTTCTAACAAGCGGTTTGCGATTGTCTTACGCAGACGTGTCATTGGCACGCGCTTCTCGCTACGGCCAGCCGCTAACGGAGCGACAGCAGGTGCTGCTGGCGCCGCAGCTTTAGGGGCAGACTTAACGAAGGCTTCTACGTCTTCTTTCGTAATACGACCACCCACACCCGTGCCTTTTACTTTGCTGGCATCAACATTGTGCTCTGCCAGTAAACGGCGAACAGATGGGCTTAACGCATCACTGCTTTCATCGCTAGTTTCAGCTACAGGCGTTGCCGCTTCAGCTTGCGCTTTAGTGACTTCTTTGCCCGATACAGCACCGGCGATAAATTTAGCGATCACTTGTTCACCCAGAACAGTGGCGCCTTCTTCAAATAAGAACTCGCCAATGTGGCCATCTTCTGGCGCAACCACTTCAAGAACCACTTTATCGGTTTCAATATCAACCAGGTTTTGATCACGAGAAACTTGCTCGCCCACTTTCACATGCCAAGTGGCAATCGTGGCATCGGCAACAGATTCTGGTAGTACGGGTACCTTGATTTCGATACTCATGAAAAACTATCCTTTTATAAAATGTCTATTACTACAGTGCGATTGTAAGTTTCAGGGCACTGTTCACTAAAGATTCTTGCTGATGTGTGTGCAACTCAGGGTAACCACACGCTGGTGCAGCTGACGCTTCACGACCAGCATAAGTTAACTGTGCACCTGCAGGAACCGCGGCCCAGAAATGGTGTTGACTAGAGTACCAAGCACCTTGGTTCTGTGGCTCTTCCTGACACCAAACAAAATCTTTCACATGTTGGTAATCAGCCAAAGCAACGATCATTTCATCATGTGGGAACGGATATAACTGTTCGACACGGATTAACGCTACGTTAGTGATATTTTCTTTACGACGTTTTTCCAGCAGTTCGAAGTAAACCTTACCACTGCAGAAGACAACTCGGTCAACCTTGCTTGCTTCCAACGTATCGATTTCACCGATCACATTTTGGAAACTGCCATTGGCTAATTCTTCCAAGCTTGAAACCGCTAATGGATGACGTAGTAATGACTTAGGCGACATAACGATAAGTGGACGACGCATAGGACGCACCACTTGGCGGCGCAACATATGGTAGACCTGTGCAGGTGTTGAAGGCACACACACTTGCATATTGTGGTTAGCACACATCTGCAAGAAACGCTCTAAACGGGCGCTTGAATGCTCAGGGCCTTGACCTTCATAGCCATGGGGTAACAGCATAGTCAGACCACATAAACGGCCCCACTTCTGCTCACCCGATGACAAGAACTGATCGATTACCACTTGGGCACAGTTAGCAAAGTCACCAAACTGGGCTTCCCAAATAGTCAATCCGCCGGGTTCTGCTGTGGCATAACCATACTCAAACGCCAGTACTGAGGCTTCAGATAATACTGAGTCAGTAATATCAATTGGGCCTTGTTCATCAGCAATATTGCGCAGTGGCATGTAAGTCGTGCCATCGTTTTGATTGTGCAATACAGCATGACGATGGAAGAAAGTACCGCGGCCAGAATCCTGACCTGTAATACGTACACGCTTGTTGTCTTCCAGAATTGAGGCATAAGCCAGCGTTTCTGCAAAACCCCAATCGAGTGGCTTCTCGCCTTTTGCCATCGCTAAACGGTCGCTATAAATCTTAGCAACCCGTGATTGCAATGGATGACTTTCAGGTACATAGCTCAGTTTGTCAGCCAGACTTTGTAAACGCTCAGCCGACATAGAGGCTTGATACGCTTCGTCCCACTCACGACCGATATACGGAGTCCAGTCAACAGAATGCAGCGTCATTGGGCGCCATTCTTTAACCACACAATCACCTTGATCTAATGCATCACGGTAATTATTGATAAGACCAGTCACATCATCAGCTGCCATCACGTTTTCAGCGATTAGCTTGTCTGCATAAATCTTACGTGGCGTTGGGTGTTTCTTGATCTTGGCATACATCAGCGGCTGAGTTGCACTTGGCTCATCGGCTTCGTTATGGCCATGACGGCGATAACAGACCAATTCAACCACCACATCACGTTTGAACTCGTTACGATAATCAACGGCTAACTGCGACACAAAAGCAACGGCTTCGGGATCATCAGAGTTAACGTGGAAAATCGGTGCCTGAACCATCTTAGCGATGTCAGTACAGTATTCAGTCGAACGAGTGTCCGCATGGTTAGACGTCGTGAAACCCACTTGGTTGTTCACTACGATGCGAATACTGCCGCCGACTTTAAAGCCACGGGTTTGAGACATGTTGAATGTCTCTTGTACTATCCCTTGACCCGCAATGGCAGAGTCACCATGAATAGTAATAGGCATGACTTGCAAGCCATCCTTACAACCACGACGGTCTTGACGGGCACGTACAGAACCGATGACCACAGGGTTAACGATTTCAAGGTGCGATGGGTTGAAGGCCAGTGCTAAATGCACATTGCCACCCGGCGTTTCGAAATCAGAGGAGAAACCTTGGTGGTACTTAACATCACCAGAACCGTGGGTATCAGCATGCTTACCCGCGAACTCGTCAAACAGTTCAGCTGGACGCTTACCTAATACGTTCACTAACACGTTCAGACGACCACGGTGAGCCATACCGACGACGATTTCTTTAGTACCGGCTTCACCTGCACGATAAATAATTTCGCGCATCATAGGCACTAACGCATCACCGCCTTCTAACGAGAAACGTTTCGCACCAGGGAATTTAGCACCTAAGTATTTTTCAATACCTTCTGCGGCGTTAAGGCCTTCAAGAATGCGTGTCTTAACACTTTTATCGTAGTTAGCTTTACCTAAGGAAGGTTCGAGACGTTGTTGGATCCAGCGTTTCTCATCGGTATCGGTAATGTGCATATATTCAGCACCGATAGAACCACAGTAGGTGGCTTTCAGCGCTTTTACCAAATCCGCGAGCTTCATGGTTTCGCCACCATGAGCAAAAGAACCTGTATTAAACTCACGTTCCATGTCTTCTTTAGTCAAGCCGTGGAAGGCAGGATCTAAATCAGCTACGGGTTCACGTTTCCACAATTCGAGGGGATCAAGATTAGCACCTTGGTGACCACGGAAACGATGGGCGTTAATTAATTGCAGGACTTTAACTTGTTTAGCATCCATTTCAGGATCCGTCACACGAGCAGAGCTCTTATGGCGTCCTTCTAACGCTAAACTGCGAAAATAATCACGTACTTTTGAGTGAGCAGCTTCAGGCGCATCAACAGAGGCACCGTTCACAGGAGGGAGATTATCAAATACCGCACGCCAATCATCAGCGACTGACTGTGGGTCTTCTTGATAGGCTTCATACATCTCTTCTACGTAGGTCGAATTTGCACCACTTAAGTGAGATGATTCGAGCCAGGCTTTCATGATGCCTTGGTGCATTTCTATTCCTTTCAAACTTTATACACGTGCTTAGCCATAGTATTAAATATGCAGTCTGTAGAGATTACCTTCGACGCATAATTTCTGCCGCCCCTAGATGTCCAGATATACGGCGCGTTGTCTTCCATTACATACGCAAAAGAGTCACCTTCTGCTACCAGAAAGTGACTCTTCAAGAGCTATATTATTATTGGTTTCAGCTCGGGTTCTCGCATTACACTGCTCGCTTCAACAGCATGGACTTAATATGACCAATTGCTTTAGTCGGATTAAGACCTTTTGGACAAACGTCAACGCAGTTCATGATGCCATGGCAACGGAACACGCTATAGGCGTCGTCCAGCTCAGATAAACGTTCTTCTGTAGCTGTATCGCGACTGTCGATCAAGAAACGATATGCGTGAAGCAGACCGCTTGGACCGATAAACTTATCAGGATTCCACCAGAATGATGGGCAAGCCGTAGAACAACAGGCACACATGATACATTCGTACAAACCATCTAAATGAGCACGCTCTTCAGGGGATTGTAAGTGTTCACGAGCAGGTTGTTTCTCATCATTGATGAGGTAAGGCTTGATCTTCTCATACTGCTTATAGAACTGAGTTAAATCAACAACTAAGTCACGAACAACTGGCATACCTGGTAATGGACGTATTTCTAATTTCTTACCTTTAAAGGTTGAAATTGGGGTAATACACGCCAGACCATTCTTACCATTCATGTTCACGCCGTCTGAACCACACACGCCTTCACGGCATGAACGACGGAATGACAAAGTCGGATCTTGCTCTTTCAACTTGATCAGTGCATCGAGCACCATCATGTCAGAGCCTTCTGCCACTTCTAAGCTGTAATCCTGCATATACGGTTTAGTATCTACGTCAGGATTGTAGCGATAAACTGCAAATGTCAATTTCATCTTTGCAACTCCTAGTAGGTACGTTTCTTCGGCGGGAATGCTTCACGTAACTTAGGTGCCATGTTCACTGCACGACGATCCATCGTTTCAGTGATTGGGTCAAATAAGCTGTGGCATAACCAGTTCTCATCATCACGCTCTAAATAATCTTCACGTGAGTGAGCACCGCGACTTTCGGTACGGAAGTTAGCCGCATAAGCCGTGGCGATTGCCGTTGCCATCAAGTTATCTAACTCTAAACATTCAATACGTTGAGTATTGAATTCACGAGAGTTATCAGACAATTTAGCATTTGCAAGACGTTCACGAATCACTTTCAACTGCTCTAACCCTTCAGCCATAGCATCGCCACGACGGAATACAGAGAAGTTTAATTGCATACACAGTTGCAGATCCTTGCGGATTTGCGCTGGATCTTCGCCATCTTTGTTGCTTTCCCAACGATTCAGACGAGCCAGAGAGGCAGCAATATCCGCATCACTTGCGTCTTTTGGATCGTCAGTCTCATCCAAAGCTTTACCTAAATGCTGACCCGCTGCGCGGCCAAAGACCACTAAGTCAAGCAGTGAGTTACCACCTAAACGGTTTGCACCATGTACAGATACACAGGCAATCTCACCCACAGCGAACAGACCAATAACATCTTGTTCAGTGCCGTCTTCATTCTTACGAATAACTTGACCACTGACCTTAGTTGGTAGGCCACCCATCATATAGTGACACGTTGGTAGTACTGGAATTGGACCATCGGCTGGATCGATATGGGCAAAAGTACGAGACAATTCACACACGCCTGGTAAACGTGCTTCTAATGTTTCTTTACCTAAGTGATCAAGCTTGAGCAAACAGTGTGGGCCTAATGGACCGTCTAAACCACGACCTTCGCGGATTTCAGTCATCATAGAACGTGCTACCACGTCGCGTGATGCCAAATCTTTCGCGTTAGGGGCATAACGCTCCATGAAACGCTCGCCGTCTTTGTTCAGCAGATAACCGCCTTCACCACGACAACCTTCAGTCACAAGTACACCCGCGCCGGCGATGCCAGTTGGGTGGAATTGCCACATTTCCATGTCTTGCATTTGCACGCCAGCACGCATTGCCATACCGACGCCGTCACCGGTGTTGATATGTGCGTTAGTGGTCGAAGCATAAATACGCCCTGCACCACCTGTCGCTAGAATCGTTGCCTTAGCTTTGAAATAAACGATATCGCCCGTTTCAATTTCAATCGCAGTACAACCCACAACGGCGCCATCATCGTTTTTAACGAGATCTAATGCATACCATTCTGAGAAGACTTGCGTCTTATGCTTAACGTTTTGTTGGTATAAACAGTGAAGCAAAGCATGACCAGTACGGTCGGCAGCTGCCGCAGTACGCGCAGCCTGCTCGCCACCAAAGTTCTTAGATTGACCACCAAATGGACGTTGGTAAATCGTACCATTTTCGAAACGAGAGAAAGGCAAACCCATTTGCTCAAGTTCAATCACGGCTTCAGGACCGGTTTTACACATGAACTCGATCGCTTCTTGGTCACCGATAAAATCGGAACCTTTCACGGTATCGTACATGTGTTGTTCCCAATGATCTTCATGGGCGTTACCTAACGCAACAGTGATACCACCCTGCGCAGATACGGTATGAGAACGGGTTGGGAATACTTTTGATAAAAGCGCACAGCTTTTACCTTCTTTGGAAATCTGCAGCGCTGCACGCATACCAGCGCCACCGGCACCGATCACTACAGCATCAAATTCGCGTACTGGAATACTCACTTAGACACCCCACACAATAACAATGCCGGCCGCTAAATAACAAAATACGGTAACGACAAAGGTGAACTGTAAAACACCACGTAACGACGTGCACTTAACGTAATCTGTCAGCACTTGCCATACACCAATCCAAGCATGTACTAATAAGGCTACCAGCGTCAGAAGTGTAAACACTTTCATTGGCAGAGCACTAAATAAGCCATGCCAGACGTCGTAGGTGAGAGGGGAACTACATGCAATAAAGCCAACCAAGAAAATGGTGTAACAGGCGAGGATCACTGCACTAGCGCGTAGTAGAATATAGTCATGAACACCACTGCGTCCAAAACTTGCTGCATTGGTTACCATACCCAGATCCCCGCTATGATTGAAAAGGCTACCGTTAAGGCAAATACAGCTTTCGCTGATGCGGCACCCGATGACAATTCTTCCCAACGACCGGTATCCATTACTAAGTGGCGCAGGCCACCAAACAAGTGATACGCCAGTGCAGTCATAATGCCCCACAGGATAAACTTCATCGCGAAGTTATCGAATAGAGATTGTACGCCAGCGAAACTTTCAGCTGATGCTAAAGATGAATTTAGCAACCAAATGAGAATGCCAACTGCGAACAGCATGATGACACCGGAAACACGGTGAAGAATTGACACAATCGCTGTTGCAGGAAAGCGAATGGTCTGCAGATCTAAATGGACAGGTCTTTGCTTTTTCACGTTCTGCTCACTCAGCTCCATTGAGCATTTTTTTTGTTATGTGAACCGCTTTTGTACAAACTTTAAACAGGAGGTTGATCACTGCAAAAGTAAACACAAAAGCAAAGTTTAAACAAACAGTTAACTATCTGAGCACGCATTCATTTAACATGTAAACAAAGGGTGCTTTATAATCGTTGTTTGCGGCCCTTATTGGGCGAGGCAAGTATACTCGCGGCAAATGTCAAATACAAACATCACAGAATGCAAATTATGTTTTTTTGACTATTTTTTACTGTAAGTGCCAGTTACAAATAGAAAAGTAAAGGCTTTTATACCATGGTCTAACAAATTTAAACGCTTATTTAAATTGAAATGTGATCTAGAATGGCTGTAAAGTAATGGCGGTTTGACATGCCGCACTCACAGATAAGAACTAAGTAAGGAGAACGGGGTATGGCTGATTTAAAAGCCAAATTAGAATTACCAGGGAACGACTCGATAGAATTGCCAGTAAAGCAGGGAACCGCTGGTTTTGACGTAATCGATATCAGTAAACTTGGCAGCAAAGGTTACTTTACTTTTGATCCAGGTTTTCTTGCGACTGCCTCCTGTGAATCTGCAATTACCTATATTGATGGTGATCTAGGTATATTGTTACACCGTGGCTATCCAATCGATCAACTTGCCGTTGACTCCGATTACCTAGACCTGTGTTATTTGCTGCTTTACGGTGAACTGCCGACCAAAGCGCAATATACTGAGTTTGTACATACAGTTAAAACCCACACTATGGTTCACGAGCAGCTAGCCTTCTTCTTTAGAGGTTTCCGTCGTGATGCTCATCCTATGGCCATGTTATGTGGTGTGACGGGTGCATTATCTGCATTTTACCAAGACTCTCTGGATGTTAACGATCCACGTCACCGCGAAATCGCCGCTTATCGCTTAGTCTCAAAAATGCCTACGATAGCAGCCATGTGCTACAAGTATTCTTCAGGCCAGCCATTCGTGTACCCACGTAATGACTTAAGCTATGCAGGCAACTTCTTAAGCATGATGTTTGCTGTACCGTGCGAAGAATACGTCGTGAACCCTATTGTTGAACGTGCAATGGACAGGATCTTCATTTTACATGCAGATCATGAACAAAATGCATCGACTTCAACAGTACGTTTAGCCGGTTCTTCAGGTGCAAACCCATTTGCGTGTATCGCAGCGGGTATCGCATCTCTTTGGGGCCCTGCACACGGCGGCGCTAACGAAGCCTGTTTGCAAATGTTAGAAGAAATCGGTTCAGTAGACCGTATTCCTGAATTCATTGAACGCGCTAAAGATAAAAATGATCCTTTCCGTCTGATGGGCTTTGGACACCGTGTTTACAAAAACTTTGACCCACGAGCCAAAGTGATGCGTGAAACCTGTCATGAAGTGCTGAAAGAACTGAAAGTACAAGATCCACTCTTGGATGTGGCAATGGAGCTTGAGCGCATTGCACTTGAAGACGAATACTTCATTTCTAAAAAGCTGTATCCAAACGTCGACTTCTACTCTGGCATCATTATGAAAGCCATTGGTATTCCAACCAGTATGTTCACTGTGCTGTTCGCACTGGCACGTACTGTAGGCTGGATTGCTCACTGGAAAGAAATGTTAGATCAACCAGGCCACAAAATCAGCCGTCCACGTCAGTTATATACTGGTGAAACTGCGCGTGATTTCGTCGCACAAGACAAACGCTAAGTCCCACGACTTACGCATTAAAAAGCGCCTAAGGGCGCTTTTTTCATTTCAAATAATCCTCTTTTAAACTTACCTCTCCTGACAAAATACATTGTTGCAATTGCGCACTTGTGTAATCTTAATTAACCGCGTTTAGTTATTCTCATCACTTTTTAAACCTTTTAGCTACATTTAGTAAGAATCACAAATCACACTTAGCCAAAAATACGACTAATAGACTGAAATTAAACAAATTTAAACATTGGCATGGTTTCTGCAAACAACTGACATCACAATAAAGACAACAGGTAACATTCTTATGGAAAAGTCAAAAATTGCTCAATTCACCCTGCCACTGCTAATGATTTCGATGCTAGCAGCCTGTGGTGAGGAAGAAGTGGTCAAAAAAGAAGAAAAATATGCCATTCCCGTCGAAACCACTACAGTGATGCAAGGAAACGTTTCTTCTTTTTACAGTACAACTGCCACCTTAGAAGCGCCACAGGAAGCCAATGTAGTGAGTCGTATATCAGGACTCATTGAATCTCTCGCTGTTGAAGAAGGTGACCGCGTTCAAAAGGGCCAAGTGCTCGCTGTTATTGATGCCAAGAGGCAGCAATATGATTTAGACCGCTCAGAAGCCGAAGTCAAAATCATCGAGCAAGAATTAAATCGTCTGAAGAAAATGAGCAACAGAGAATTTATCAGCGCGGATTCAATGGCCAAACTTGAATATAACTTGCAAGCCGCTATTGCTAAAAAAGATCTCGCCGAACTGCAAGTAAAAGAAAGCCGCGTCCTTTCCCCTATCAGCGGTGTAGTTGCTAAACGCTATGTTAAAGCTGGCAATATGGCGAAGGAATTTGGCGATTTATTTTATATAGTCAACCAAGATGAACTCCACGGTATTGTTCATCTCCCAGAGCAACAGCTTGCCAGCTTAAAGCTCGGCCAAGAAGCACAAGTGTTTAGTAATCAACATAGCAAGAATGCTATCCATGCCAAAGTGTTGCGCATAAGCCCGATTGTGGACCCACAAAGTGGCACCTTTAAGGTGACACTTGCAGTGCCGAATCAAGAGGCACGCCTTAAAGCTGGCATGTTTACCCGAGTTGAGCTCAAATACGACACCCACGAGAACGTGATTACCGTTCCCTACAGCGCCTTGATTAACCAAGACAACAAGCAAGCGCTTTATGTTATTGATGGTACCAATGCGAACCGTCGTGAAGTCGAAATTGGCTACCGTGAAGGTGATTCGGTAGAAGTGATTACAGGTATTAATCCCGGTGAACAAGTCGTTACACGTGGCCAGCAAAACTTGAAAGACCAATCCTTAGTCGAAGTGATCACCCCACTCGATCTTGCTTCCGCTAAGAACTGATAGGAGCCTTTCATGTCAATTATCAGCACTTCGGTTAAACGGCCAGTCACAGTATGGATGTTCATGCTGGCAGTGATTTTATTCGGTATGGTGGGATTTTCCCGCCTAGCGGTGAAGTTACTGCCAGACTTAAGCTATCCCACATTAACCATTCGCACTATGTATGACGGCGCGGCGCCAGTAGAAGTTGAACAGCTCGTCTCTAAACCGATTGAAGAAGCCGTTGGCGTGGTCAAAGGCTTACGTAAAATCAGTTCTATTTCGCGCTCAGGCATGTCAGATGTGGTGCTCGAGTTTGAATGGGGCACAACAATGGATATGGCGAGTTTAGATGTACGTGAAAAACTCGACACTATCGCTCTGCCGCTCGATGTAAAAAAGCCCTTATTACTTCGTTTTAACCCCAATCTCGACCCCATTATGCGTCTCGCGCTGTCGGTGCCCAATGCATCTGAAGCCGATCTCAAACAAATGCGCACCTATGCAGAGGAAGAGCTTAAGCGTCGTTTAGAGGCGCTATCTGGGGTCGCCGCCGTGCGTTTATCTGGCGGCCTAGAGCAAGAAGTGCATATTCAGCTCAATCAAGAAAAACTGTCGCAGCTCAATCTCAATGCCGATGATATTAAACGTCGTATTAATGAGGAAAACATCAACCTCTCTGCGGGTAAAGTGATCCAAGGTGATCGCGAATACTTAGTACGAACGCTAAACCAATTCAACTCATTAGATGAACTCGGCCAAGTGATCGTCTATCGCGACGAGCAAGCTTTAGTCCGTTTATTCGAAGTTGCTACCATCACAGATGCCTACAAGGAGCGTAGTGATATCACCCGCATTGGCAGTCAAGAATCGATTGAACTGGCCATTTATAAAGAAGGTGATGCAAATACTGTCGCTGTCGCCAAAAAACTGCGCGATGAACTCGTCAAAATCAATCTAGACCCTAAGCAAAATAAGCTCGAAGTGATTTACGATCAGTCTGAGTTTATCGAAAGTGCGGTCAGCGAAGTCACCTCTTCTGCGCTGATGGGCAGCTTGTTATCTATGCTAGTGATTTACCTGTTCTTGCGTAATATCATCCCGACACTGATTATTTCTATCTCGATTCCCTTCTCAGTCATCGCCACCTTTAACATGATGTATTTTGCCGATATCAGCTTAAACATCATGTCATTAGGTGGTATTGCCCTTGCCATCGGTCTCTTGGTCGATAACGCTATTGTGGTATTAGAGAACATAGACCGCTGCCGTAGCGAAGGCATGAGTAAATTAGAAGCTGCAGTGACGGGAACTAAAGAAGTGGCAGGCGCAATTTTTGCCTCAACACTCACCACTCTTGCGGTGTTTGTGCCGCTAGTATTCGTGGATGGGATTGCCGGCGCCCTCTTCTCAGATCAAGCGCTAACAGTCACTTTTGCGCTGTTAGCATCGCTATTAGTCGCGTTAACATCCATTCCAATGCTGGCATCACGTGAAGGCTTTAAAACCTTACCCGCGCTGATAAAAACGACACCTAAGGATAAACCCACCACTAAAATGGGTAAGCTTAAACACTATAGCGCGACTGTGTTTTCCTTTCCTATTCTATTAATTGTTAGTTACTTACCTAGTGCACTACTGACCTTAGTGTTGATTTTAGGCCGCTTCTTCTCATGGCTTATTGGTCTAGTGATGCGCCCGTTAAGCTCAGTATTTAACTTTGTCTACCATAGTATTGAGAAGGTTTATTACAAGCTTCTGGCCTCGGCGCTGCGCCAACAAAAAGCAACGCTGTTACTCACGATTGCAATAACAGGCGCTTGTATTAGCTTGTTACCACGACTTGGTATGGAGCTTATTCCGCCAATGAATCAGGGTGAGTTTTACGTGGAGATCTTACTGCCGCCGGGTACGGCAGTGAGCGAAACCGACAAGATATTACAGCAACTTGCACTGTCCATTAAAGACAGAGCTGAAGTTAAACATGCTTATAGCCAAGCAGGTAGCGGCGGTTTGATGACTTCGGATACTGCCCGCGGGGGTGAAAACTGGGGCCGCTTGCAAGTGGTGCTTAACGACCACAGTGCCTATAACGCAGTCACTCAAGTATTACGTAATACTGCGCGCCGTATTCCTGAACTTGAAGCGAAAATTGAGCAACCTGAGTTATTCAGCTTTAAAACGCCACTGGAAATTGAGCTCACAGGTTACGATTTAAACTTACTCAAACGCAGCGCAGATAGTCTCGTCAAAGCATTATCCGCATCGGAGCGTTTTGCCGACGTGAACACCAGTCTACGTGACGGTCAACCAGAGCTGAGTATCCGTTTCGATCATGCAAGGTTAGCGGCTCTAGGAATGGATGCGCCAACGGTTGCGAACCGTATTGCCCAACGTGTTGGCGGTACTGTTGCCAGTCAATACACAGTGCGTGACCGTAAGATTGATATTCTGGTGCGCAGTGAACTCGCAGAGCGGGATCAAATCAGCGATATCGATGCCTTAATCATCAATCCGAATAGCAGTCAGCCTATTGCATTAAGCGCAGTTGCAGAAGTTTCATTGCAATTAGGCCCATCGGCGATTAACCGCATCAGCCAACAACGTGTGGCTCTCGTATCAGCTAACCTCGCCTATGGTGATTTAAGCGATGCGGTGGCACAGGCGCAGCAGATACTATCGCAACAAGTGTTACCCGCATCGGTCCAGGCCCGTTTTGGTGGTCAAAATGAGGAAATGGAGCACTCGTTCCAATCACTCAAAATTGCCCTTATCTTAGCGATTTTCTTAGTGTATTTAGTGATGGCGAGTCAATTTGAGTCTCTGCTTCATCCCCTATTAATCCTCTTTGCAGTACCTATGGCACTGGGTGGCAGTATTCTTGGGCTCTACCTTACCCAAACTCATTTGAGTGTGGTGGTGTTTATTGGTCTTATTATGCTGGCAGGTATTGTGGTCAACAACGCCATTGTATTGGTTGATCGTATTAATCAATTACGTTCTGAAGGCGTACAAAGACTTCATGCGATAAGTGTGGCGGCAAAATCACGCCTACGCCCGATTATGATGACAACCCTCACCACGACCTTAGGCTTATTGCCGATGGCGCTAGGTCTAGGTGATGGCTCAGAGGTGCGCGCACCGATGGCGATTACGGTGATCTTTGGTCTGAGTTTATCAACACTACTGACCTTAATTGTGCTCCCAGTGCTCTATGCCCTGTTCGACCGTAAAGAATACGCCGTAACTGGCTCACATGTAAACGTAGAGGAGGCTCGCCCATGAACCTCACCCGTTTAGCCATTAAGCGCCCCGTAACCACCAGCATGTTCTTCTTTGCTATCTTGCTGTTTGGTCTCGCCTCGAGTCGCCTATTACCGCTGGAAATGTTCCCCGGTATCGATATCCCACAGATAGTGGTGGAAGTGCCTTACAAAGGCTCGACCCCTGCTGAAGTGGAGCGCGATATTACCAAAGTACTGGAGGAATCCCTCGCGACTATGGGGGGGATTGATGAGCTTGAATCAGAATCCTCCCAAGAAGGCGCCGAAATCGAAATCAACATGAAGTGGGGGGAAAACGTTGCCACTAAGAGCTTAGAAGCGCGGGAAAAAATCGATGCTGTGCGGCATTTACTGCCCAAGGATGTGGAGCGGGTCTTTATCCGCCAATTCTCCACCGCCGACATGCCAGTGCTCACCATACGTATCTCAAGTGATCGTGAGCTTTCAGGTGCATTCGATCTACTCGATAAACAGCTCAAGCGTCCGCTTGAACGTGTTGAAGGTGTCTCTAAGGTCAGCCTGTACGGCGTTGAGCAAAAGCAAATTGAGGTACGCATCAATGCCGACCGCCTTGCCGCCAGTGGATTTTCAGCCACAGATTTGCAACAACGTCTCGGCAGAGAGAACTTTGTGTTGAGCGCAGGTACACTCAGGGCCAGTAATATCGTTTATCAAGTTTCACCTAAGGGTGAGTTTAGAAACCTTGAAGATATCAAAGCACTAGTACTGATCCCCGGATTGACCTTAGGCGATATCGCCGATGTGCAATTTGCCCTACCTGAACGTATCGAAGGTCGACATTTAGATAAGCACTATGCCGTGGGTTTGGATGTTTTTAAGGAATCTGGCGCTAACTTAGTCGAAGTGTCAGACCGTGTCATGAAGGTGATTGAGCTTGCGAAACAGGACCAACAGTTCCAAGGTATTCGCCTATTTATCATGGAAGATCAAGCCTCTGGAGTAAAATCTTCACTAATGGATTTGCTGCTTTCAGGGTTAATCGGTGCACTGCTGTCCTTTGTCGTGCTGTACTTATTCCTGCGTAATTTGAAAATGACTTTAGTGGTTGTGTCATCCGTGCCTATTTCAATCGGTATGACGCTCGCCGCTATGTATCTACTCGGTTACAGCTTGAATATTCTGTCTATGATGGGACTCCTGCTCGCCGTCGGTATGTTGATTGATAACGCAGTGGTTGTCACTGAGAGCGTACTGCAGGAAAAACAAGGTAAACACCCTAAAGACAATGAAGAGTCAGTCATGACGGGGGTCGATAAAGTGTCTCTGGCGGTATTGGCAGGCACAATGACAACCGCCATTGTATTTTTACCTAATATTTTTGGCGTAAAAGTCGAGATCACCATTTTTCTAGAGCATGTTGCTATTGCGATTTGTATTTCACTCGCCGCGTCGCTATTGGTCGCAAAAACCTTAATTCCTTTGATGTTGACTAAGTTCCACTTCGACATCGCCCCCGAAAAGGATGCGGGTAAATTACAGCGTTTTTACAATAATACCCTAGATTGGGTATTGCTCAGACCTTGGCGTTCAGGCGTGATTGCTGTAGCGATCCTCGCATCCACCGCCCTGCCGCTATCTATGGTTAAACAGGACCAAGAAGACAGCGAGAGCAATGAACGAATCTACATTAACTACCAAGTAGAAGGTCGACATAATCTCAATGTCACTGAGGCGATGGTCAACCAAATGGAAGAGTATCTTTATAACAATAAAGAGGAATTCCATATTGATTCTGTCTACAGCTATTATGCCTCTGACGATGGCTCATCGGTGATCCTCCTAAAGAAAGATTTGCCTATGTCAGTGGATGAGTTAAAAAAGAAAATCCGTAGTGGCTTCCCTAAGTATTCCATCGCCAAACCGCAATTTGGCTGGGGCAATGACAACTCTGGCGTGCGAGTCACACTGACAGGACGTTCAACCTCTGAGCTGATTAATTTGAGCGAGCAAGTTATTCCTTTATTGCAAAATATCAAAGGATTGCAAGATGTTCGCTCCGAGCTTAACGGCGCTCAGCAAGAAGTGATTATCCGCATTGATAGACAAATGGCGGCGCGGTTAGATTTAAAACTCAATGAAATTGCCTCAAGTATCTCCATGGCACTGCGCGGTTCACCGCTGCGATCCTTCCGCCACGATCCTAATGGCGAGCTGCGCATCGAAATGGCCTACGAGAAAGAGTGGCAAAAATCACTTGAGAAACTCAAGCAGTTACCCATAGTACGCCTCGACCAAAGAGTGTACACCTTAGATAATCTGGCGAAGATTGAGATCCAACCCCGCTTCGATACTATCAAACACTTCAATCGCCAAACCTCGCTGTCGATTGGGGCTAACTTAGAAAACCTCACCACAGAAGAGGCGCAAACTAAGATCAAGCAAGTGATGGAAAATATCCGTTTCCCCGATGGTTACGACTATTCACTCCGTGGTGGCTTCGAGCGCCAAGATGAAGATCAGAACGTGATGGTGACTAATATGCTCTTGGCTGTCGCGATGATTTATATTGTTATGGCGGCGTTGTTTGAATCTCTACTATTACCAACGGCGATTATTACCTCGATCCTATTTTCCATCACAGGTGTATTCTGGGCGCTGTTTATCACAGGCACCCCTATTTCTGTGATGGCAATGATAGGTATCTTGATTTTAATGGGGATAGTGGTGAACAACGGTATCGTTCTGGTGGATCAAATCAATCAGATGACACCGGATCTCGACAAATTGTCTGACACCATTCTGGAGGTGTGTATCACCCGTTTGCGGCCAGTGTTAATGACAGTAGGTACAACAGTACTGGGATTAGTCCCACTGGCGATGGGTGATACCCAAATCGGTGGCGGCGGCCCGCCATATTACCCCATGGCAATCGCCATTATCGGTGGCTTATCGTTCTCGACAGTGACTAGTTTGTACTTAGTCCCCCTGTGCTATCAAGCATTTTATCGGATGCATCACCGCGCAGCGATTCGCTTAGGCCAAGCCGATCACTTTGCCAAAAAACTGTTACCTTGGACGGTTTAGTTGTCTTGGATAGCTGATGTTCTTGAACAGTTCAGCAATCTTCGACAATTTAATATGCCATTGAATTTGTAATAAAAAGGCTGCTGTGCGGCCTTTTTTGTTTTACAAAATTACGCTCTATACTTTTACTGCGGTAAAACCCTAAACTGGATCATAAACAATTGCTCAAGACCGGGATAAATTTCTGCAATCACATCACGTAGCTGCGGCAACGTCATATTCTCTTGCTTAGCATGAATGTCTGAGAGCTCAGTTAAAGTCACTGGCACGACATCAATAATATGGATATCACAAAACCAGCGGTCGGTTTCGAAGGTTGAAACGGGAAGTGTTTGACCTGCAATCACATGGGATTCCGTTTCATCACGCAATGTAATGGTTTTAGTGCCACTTAATATATCGTGCTCAAAGCGCTCAAAAAAAGTGATTTTAGTTAATAACACACATCTTCCTCGGCTCAGGATATGAGCAATAAAATAACAGTAGAGTCAATTTTTCAAACTCATAATGCTAGGCAATATAATGGCTTTTGATCCACACTGACAGTCTACACCGCAGAATTTGCAGCATTTGTCGTGTGAAATACTAACAGCGCCGTTTAAGTCAAATAGTTATGCTAACGCCATTTAGCAAAACTAGTTCCCAAAGAGTAGCCGTTGTTTTCGACAAAATTCAGCAAAACATGGTCAGTTCGCTCAGATTGAGTTAGAATCCCGCCTCAATTGAGCCCTTGGCCTCATATTCCTGCGCGTAGCGGGTGCGAAACGAAATTAGAGACGTCATGAACAAGAAACAAAAGATCATCAAGAAAATAGCTAAACGCGCTAAGGCCAGACTGAATAAAGTCGACCCAGTGACTATCGGCTCACCTGCAAAATCAGGTTACATCTCTAAGGCTGATCGCGCAAAAATGGCGGCATCAGAAGCCGCGACTAAACAAGTCGAAGGCCAACAAGACACGCCAAGTATTGAAGAATAAACAGTAACGAAGAATAAGAAGCTCAGCAGAATAGTCTTTTAGCGGCGTATTTTGGCATTGTTAGCTTAACTAAATGAAGTGCAAACGCCGTTTCAAACAAAATGCCACAAGCAATCTTGTGGCATTTTGTTTTTCAGCATTCACATCATTAGCAGCTTTCTGACTGCTCCTCGTTATTAAGAGCTCATTTTTATCTGCATTCTTGCCCACAGCTTCTACATGGCGCAGCTAAGCCACATAACGTCAATTAGGCTTTTTCCCCTCGTCTAAATAGGGTAATACGGGCTCATTCTCTTGCTCCTCCGTTAATTGCGCCATCTGCACGCAAGAGGATGAAAGTGGATTGGTCGCACTCGGTAAGTTCTGTGCAACACAATTAGCGATTTCCTCTTCCTCACTCAGTACGACATTGCAGGGGATAGCATTCGCAGCATCAAGATTAGGCGCAGCTGAAAACTGTGCCTGCGCCGCCACTTTATCCACTAAACGATAGGCAACCCACACACCTAATGTACCAAACAAAATAGACCCTAAAATTTGCCCAATCAATACACCGTAAACACCGCCCCAAAGTGCACCAAAATACACAAAGGGCACAGTGCCTAAAGTGGCTTTACCTACGTTAAATAGCGTGGAATATTTGGCCTTGCCAAGATTATTAAAGGACGCATTCGCCACGAATAAAATCCCAGAAAAGATAAAGAATACCGCAATATAACTGCAGAAAAAGTGAATAAGATCAGCGCTGTCACCCTTCATATCGAACACACTGACCAAATGTGACTTAAGCATAAACAGCAACAAAGACATTACCAGCACATATACAGTACAAAACTGAATCGCCCGCGTTAAACTCTCACGTACTCGGTCAAACTGACCTGCCCCAAAGTTTTGCCCAACAATAGGTCCAATCGCGCCGGACAGTGCAAAGATCATCCCAAAGGCCACAGGGATTAAACGTCCTAATACTGCCCAACCTGCCACATAAGCGTCACCGAAATCGGCGATCGCTCGGGTCACAAAGGCATTTCCGATGGGAGTTGCCACATTGGTTAACATCGCAGGGCCTGCAATGGCAAAGATGGGCTTAAGATCGGCGATAAAATGTGCCTTATCGAAATGGCCTAACAATTTATGCTTAACCACCACACCGCGAGCGGCAATCACAAATACCGCCACCCGCGCTAAAACGGATGCCAATGCAGCGCCTTCAATTCCCATGGCGAACATGAAGATAAAAATCGGATCGAGTACCGCATTAACGCCGCCCCCCGCTAAGGTCGACATCATAGATAACTTTGCATCACCCACGGCGCGCAAAGCCCCGCCGAGCGCCATTGCAAGACAGATAAAAGGCAAGGAAGGCACGAGAATATACAAATAGCTCGCAGCAAGTTCTGCCGTATGACCACTCGCGCCTACTAAGGCAACTAGCTCAGGAATGAAGGTGGTGACCACAGCCGCCACCAGCACACTGATCAGTGTCGTCACAACCGCGCTATTGAGTAATAAGCGCTTTGCCAACACCACCTCTTTTGCGCCAATCGAGCGAGACACTAAAGCGCCTAAAGCAATTGATAAGCCTATCCCAATGGACGTAGTGAAAAAGGAGATACTGCCCGCATAACCTACAGCAGCAGCAAGCTCATGCTCCCCCAATAAACTCAGGAAAAAGATATCCAGTAAATCCACGACAAATAAGGCAGAAATCCCTACCGCTGCGGTCGAACTCATCACTAAGATATGGCGTAATATGGGGCCTTCAACAAACTTGGCTTGCGTCATACGTGTCTTTTACCTACAAAAAATAAAAAGTGTTCGCCGAAGTCATCATGAAACGCCTTTATCGACGGGCACATCTAGGCTATCTAACTCACATCCACAACGACTACAATACATGGCATCAATATCATGACCTGTCTTATGGCATTGATTACACGAGCGTAAATCTCGATGACGCCCTACTTCTTGGGATATCTCGGCGGTTAAAATCCCCGTTGGGATTGCAATAATCGAGTAACCAATCAGCATAGTAAAAGCCGCAATCGCCTGACCTAACCCAGTTTTCGGGGTAATGTCACCGTAACCGACTGTAGTAATAGTCACAATTGTCCAGTACACAGATTTAGGGATTGAACTGAAACCATTATCAGGCCCTTCAACCACATACATTACTGAACTCAGTACCATAACGATCAAACTGACCGAGAAGAAAAACAAAAAAACCTTACGACTCGACTGCATCATCGCCCTAAGCAGCACATTTCCTTCACTCAAATAACGCAGTAATTTGAGTACGCGGAAAATCCTAAACAGCCTAAGTATCCGGATGACTAAGGTAAAGTTAGCGCCAGGGATCAGCAACGCCAGATAACTTGGCAATACCGATAACAAATCCACTAAACCATAAAAGCTGCGAGCATATAACACAGGATGAGTCGCGCAGTACAAACGTAGGCCATATTCAATCGTAAAAATAATGGTGAATACCCATTCCAACACAGAAATAAGCTGGCCGTATTCGCGATGGAATATCTCTACTGTGTCGAGGAACACTAAGCCGACACTCAACACAATACACACCATGAGGGCGATATCAAAATAGCGGCCAGCGGGAGTATCAGTGCCAAAAATAATGGTACGTAATTGACGTTTTAACGGACTTTCGGATTCGATATTCTCAGACATAAAAGCTTTTACTTCCTTGCAACAAACTGACTAACACAGGGATTACAGCATAAATATGCCACGAGTCTGCCATGCAATTGCACCTAGCTCAAAATTATCTACTCACAGTAGGATAAAATTGCGGTATGATGCCGAAAAAAGCCAACAACCTGTGTTTATTTTCGAGGACTCCATGCGCGCCACCCTACTTTCCACATTGACATCTCTCACTGTGACTATCGCGGCTCTCGTTTCACCCGAATTACATGCCTCTGGCATGGGTAAAGTGGATCTGGTGGTGATCACTAAATCCGAATCCAGTATGGCTTTATTACGCGATGGCAAAGTGCTCAAACAATATCGCATCGCCATGGGTGACCTACCCGCTGGACACAAATTAAAGGAAGGCGATCAACGCACACCACAGGGGCGTTATACCCTAGATTATAAAAAGCCAGATAGTGCTTATTATAAATCGATCCATATTTCCTATCCTAATGAAGAGGATAAACTCAGAGCCAAAGCCTTAGGCATTAGACCCGGAGGCATGATCATGATCCACGGCCAAAACCCTAAGTCGTCACTGCCGCCAGAACAAGCTCAGCAATACAACTGGACTGACGGATGTATCGCGATTACCAACGCCGAAATGGATGAAGTGTGGAAAGTAGTCGATGAAGGAACGCCGATTGAGATTTGGCCTTAATCTTAGCCCGCTTCCTAATGGCAAAATGCCAAATAGATCATTGAACGATATCAAACACGCCCAGCTTAATGGGCGTTTTTATTTAACCATTAAAAGCATGATGTTAGTTGTAATAGTCTCAGTCATTTACTTAAGGGATAAAAACTAACGCCAATAGAAATGCCTTGGAGTATTTATGCCTAAATTCAACGAGCCTGTTGCGCCGCACAGTGCAAACCTCAGCTATGAGCAATTAATCCAAGGCTGGCCCGCCTTCGAAGCACAGGTTTTAGCCTTGCTTGAAACCTTAGACTTAGCAGATAAAGCACTGGTTTGCGACCATGTCGCGCTGCGCGTCAATTCCATCGCCAGCGCCAATGCCCTGTGCGACGCCTTTAGCCGCATAGGTAAAATCATTTCAGACAACATCATCAATGGCCGTACGATTCTGATCATCGAGCTAGACACGCCACTCACACTCGGTCAATTTAGCATTGCCTGCGTCGAGCTTCCCTATCCTAGTGATAAAGTTTATCCACTGGAAGGCTGGGAGCACATAGAATTAGTTATTGATTCTAAAGCCAAAGATTGCGATACCTTGAGCCAAGATTTACTGGTGTTATGTCCAACACTCCGCCCTTTACTCAACCTAGGACTGAGTCCATTGCCGCAATCTGAGCAGACAACTGAATCAGAGCAGTCAAGATTACCAGACTTGCCATCCCTTGCTGAGATTAAGGTCAAGATGAGCTCGCCCAAAGGCGATAAAGAACGTTTAGCCAATCCAACTATCGCCTTTAAACTCGGAAATGTGTGCATTAAAGTGCATCCCCATGGCATAAAAGCGGTCATCGCGAGCGAACAAGTATCTGAATGTTAAGTCAGACTTAAACTCAAGCAGATAAAACTGAGCTTAGATTATCATCGGCACTTGCCTTAGCTAAAGCCTACGACAGTACCTGAGTTAACATCTGAGTTGATGACAATTTAATCAGATTCAATATTCTCGTTATTTTTAGGTCAGTTTTTTGGTGGTTTTGTCAAAAATCGCCAAAATTAAATCTAAAAAACAGCATATTTAGCGTAACTTAGGACGTATAACTCGCAGATGCCATCAGGCACAAATTATCGTGTCCAGTAGATGGATGCTATGTGCAAACAGAGGATCGCCAATGAAGCCACACAAGAACGAAGCACAAATATTGAAGTTCGCCATGGAAATCGGCGTGGGCTATGCCAAAAAACGCGGATATGCAGACTTCGACAAAGGCATCTCACCCAAAGACAAAGTGGAATGTATTTACCGTTTATTGGTCACCGACAACTTGATTCAGCCACTGGCCAAAGATAAAGAAGATGGGCCAAACATGAAACACAAACTGATTTTATGGATCACCCGCCAACTGCCTGCTGATCATCCACTGTTGAAGTAATCTTTTTAGACGACTCGGTTAAAAATGATTATTGGCAAGCAGACATTTGAAGCTAGCCTAAAAAGAAGCCAACTCACTAAGTGTTCACGATAAGGATCACCATTAAATGGCGCATCATTGCGCCATTTAAGTGAGCCAGAGTTGAATATCGAACCTAGCCCTTTTTGGCCGCTTTGTTGGCTTTCTCATTCGCCAGCACTGTTGCCATTGGCGGCACTATGGTCGTAGGGTCGAGGCGCATTTGATACCAGTTCACTCGCCAATCTAAGTGTGGACCATTTGCACGGCCTGTTGCGCCCACCTCTGCAACAGCTTGGCCTTGCTTAACCGCTTCACCCGCGTTGACGTACAGCTTACTCAAGTGCAAAAAACTCGAACTCACGCCATAACCATGGTCGATCACCATAGTCCCGCCCGAATAAAACATGTCGGGAACAGACAGACTTATCACACCATCGGCAGGGGCGACCACGACAGTGCCGGTTTTCGCCGCCACATCCACCCCAAAGTGTGGATTACCGGGTACATCGTTATAAATACGTTGGCTACCATAAACCCCGGAAATACGCCCCGTCAGTGGCCAAATAAACGCCTGTAAAAATGCAGTTTGCTCACTAAATGTTGCCCGCGCCGCTTTCACCTGCGCCGTGTCTTTCGCCGCTCTTTCCTGCGCGACAGGATCAGGCTTCATAATCTTCGAGCTAATGCCCTTTACACTTTGAATATCGTACTCTCGCTTGGTTAAGGTTAAAGGCTTAACCTCAGTCAAACCATCGGGATAAACCAAGGTTAGCTGCTGGCTCAGTTCACCGTCGCGATCAAAACCAAAGGCAAAATGGCCGTCAGGCGTGACCTTGATGGCTTCACCATTTAAGCTAATCTGAGTGCCCGCAGGCGCTTGACCCCGCATTAATGCGCCTTGCTCTAACTTACCCTGTAAACTCACCTCAGCTTGTACCTGAGGCGCAATGAGCACTAGGCCCAAAGTGAATAATGCCGATAAGCAGCGCACTGGATTTGAACTTAGGGGGGCTCCACCGTGAGATAAAAATTGCGATACTTTATTTCTCAACATCTTATTATTTTCCAGCATCTTAGTTTCCAATATCCTAGTTTCCAACATCTTCAAAAAATCCTTATCGATGGGCAATAGGGATCAAGACCCACTAAATACATTCATCGCGACACAAAACGCAGCCGAATTCAATCAATGCCACGTTAACCTAACGCACCATAAAAATCGATTCTGCAAACCCACATCCCTGTCGTAATCTCAGTTCAGCCTATGCTCAAAACACACAAAAAAGCCCCGATAATCTACCGAGGCCTATTAAATCCGTGATTAAAAGGTGAATAGTTTAAGTCCATTCACTTATATCAGCTCGTAGTGCCTATCCCTTAACGACGATCGCGCCCTTGCCAACACCTTCAAACGCCACCACTTTAAACTGACTTCCTGGCACTTTAGCGACTAATGTCGTGGCAATATAATCGGCTAACAACTCAACCGTCGTGTCGTGGGGAATTAAATCACAGCATTCCTTTGGCATTGCCAATTGGAAATCCCCTTGGGGAGCTTGGTAATGAAAGCCATAGTGGCTGTCATCGGTTATCCGCGTTTGCGGCGAAAGATTAAGGGTCTTAACTGAAACCAAGTCCTCTTCACTGCCTAAATAAATATCGTGCCAACGTTTGGCCCAATACTCATCCCACTTAGCTGCTGGACTGCCATTTTCATAAACGTGAATAGGGCTACGATGTCCATGGGCGATACGCTGACAATTACCATCGTGTTTACGTAAACCATGGCTGTAATGGTAATAAGGCGTATCGAGGATTTCGTGTCTTAAGGTGAGCGTGATCCCTTCGACATTCTTAGGTAAAGCTTCGCGCAATGCTTTCTGTAAAAAGGCATTCACGCTGGGAATATCAATCTCTTCGGTCGGCACTAAGGCAAAGGCTTGTGAAGGACAGGCCAAATGAATTTCACCTAACTGACTATCAAAATCCATCCATACTCTATCGCCCTGCTGTTGCCATCGCACACTGCTGCAGGCCGTAGGCACTAATAAACGATGATCGGCCACCGCATCTATGGTCTGCTTAATCGTACGTTTGACTTTAGCAAAATCGAGTACCATGTTTTGCTCGTCTAATCCGCCCTCTAGCAGAACATCAACAATCCAACTCTCCCCCACCATGCCGCGCTTTGGGCACAAATAGGAAAAATCGATCACAGTTAAATCTTTGACAAACAATTGCATTAACGCTCCTCGGCAGAAAAACAGTCCGCCTATGTAATTTTATAGCACCGCTTGGCGATGGCCGAGCATGCTAACTTGAGGCACTCAACACGAGTTAACTCAACATGAATGGAGATTCTAATCAATTCCGTCTGTTGTCGCGACAAATGAATCCACTCGGCCCAATATTTTGTATCAGATGTGTGTATCAGGTACTCGAAAATCCAGCAATGCGACTCATTGCAACCATCAGGTACCGATAGGCAGAAAGCAACAATGCATCGACCTTGTCGATTAACAGATACAACCTTAACAGAAACATCACTCAACCTAGCAAAATAACAACGTAAAAACAGCGAATTAGATCGCAAAAGCTTAATCCGCAACAGCGATAGACCCAATCGAAACAAAGCATTATCACTCAGCATTATTAACCGCTAGCATCCCTGTTAAACCATACAAAAACCAAGGTTATACAGGGAGAAATAAGATGACCAAACTTACATCTATCGCCATTTTCATCGCAGGTATGTTAGCCAGTACCCATGCTATCAGTGCAGAACCCATCGAAGTCATTACAGCAGCCAAGATCACTGAGCCTGAAAAAGTTGAATTAGGTAAAATGCTGTTCTTCGAACCCAGACTGTCTAAATCTGGTTTTATCTCTTGTAACTCTTGCCATAATTTATCCACTGGTGGTGTCGATGCACTGCCAACGTCCATTGGTCACCATTGGCAGGAAGGCCCAATTAACTCGCCCACAGTGCTTAATGCCGACTTTATGCTGGCTCAATTTTGGGATGGTCGTGCCAGTGATTTGAAAGAACAAGCCGCGGGCCCTATCGCCAACCCAAAAGAGATGGGCTTTACCCATGAACTCGCAACTGAAACTATCGCCTCTATGCCCGCCTACCGAGCGCACTTCGCCAAGGTATATGGCGATGAAAAAGTTACAATTGACCGTTTAACCGATGCGATTGCCACCTTTGAAAAAACCTTAGTCACCCCTAATAGCCCCTTCGATCAATATCTTCTGGGCAAGCAAGATGCCATCAGCGCGAATGCCAAAGCGGGTTACCAACTCTTCAAGGATAAAGGTTGCGTGAGTTGCCATAACGGCCCCGCTGTCGGTGGAACCATGTATATGAAAATGGGACTCATCAAACCGTTCCACACCAATAACCCAGCAGAAGGTCGTAAGGGCGTCACAGGTAAAGAAGCTGATAAACATGTATTTAAAGTACCGACACTACGCAATATTGAGCTCACCTATCCCTACTTCCATGATGGCAGCGTCTGGACCTTGGAAGAAGCGGTGAATACCATGGCAGACATTCAATTAGGGCAAAAACTCTCTGACCAAGAAGTGAAAGAAATGGTTGCCTTCCTTGAGTCCTTAACGGGCGATCAGCCGCAAATCACGCTACCTATTTTGCCACCATCGAATAAAGATACGCCACGTCCAGTGCCATTTAGTTCCAATAACTAACATAGGCAACGAGTCACTGACTAAGAAGTACTCACTTGGAAACTGAGTCAGCGCGACTTAGCACAGCAAAAAGGCCGAGAGTAAACACTCTCGGCCTTTGGTTATTCTTTCGCTTAAAAAACGATGGATTAATTAAGTGCTATTCGCCTTTAAGACGACGATCAAGCTGATCTTTTAAGTTTGCTGGCACACCTTTGATTAAAATCGTGTCCGAGATGGGATCGTAAATCACCCGTTGGCCTAAGTGACCGCCGTCAAAACTTAACGTTACGCCACCACCCGTACCAGAAAACTTCTTCAATTGGCGCAGAGTTGATTTGTCGGCCGGAAACTCTTCATCAAGATCATAACTGCCGCCACGGGCAAAATCATAGAAGGAGTCCATGCCTTGATCGGCTAACTCATCGGCCAAGTCTTTAATCTCAATGTCAGCACCTTCATCGAAACGCTCACTACAGTATTCAAACACTTTATTGCGGCACTGCTGACGCTCGTCTTTCGTCAACTCACTGCTGGCAACAAAATCTTCAACCGCATTCATTAAGGTTTTGTTTTGCGCCTTAGTGTTGACGCCTTCTACGCAGCCCATAAAGTCGAGGAAAAAGTCAGCGACTTTACGTCCCGCACGGCCACGGATAAAGGAGATGTACTTGCGAGAATCCTTATCGGCTTGCCACTCAGTTAAGTCGATACGCGCTGCAAGTTGGATGTTATTTAAATCCAAATGGTTATTTTGCGATAGTTCCATATCGTCTAATACTGTCATTGACGACTTCGCACTTAATAAAGCCACAAACAAATAATCGCTGGTGATGCTGGTATAGCAAGACATCAACAGGAAACCGCCTTGACTGAAGTCGTATTTCGACAATTCTTCTTGCAGTAATTTACTGGCTTGACCGGAAAACTCCACAAACCCTAAATCGCCGCTACGGTATTGAGTTAGCGCATTGGCAAAAGCAGGATTCGCCTCACCGTCGTCACCATGGATACCAAAATAGCCAAAACCTTTACCGGCCTTTCCCGTATATGTCTGATGCAACTCGTCGAGCATCACCTCGACCGCCTGACCGTTCAGCAGAGGTTGAGGACGTAAACGGCAGCGTAATTGCCCCTGACTGTCCTGAGAAATCTCGTGAATAATTGCGTGTTCGATGTTAATACTCATAAGCCCTGATAGTGATACTGGGATAAATCCGCTATTATATGCCGCTAATCCATTCCAAAGTGAAACATTTTTTGATTATGGCAATCCAATCGAAATACTCAAACACCCAAGTTGAATCATTAATCGCCGAAATATTGGCTGTGTTAGAAAAGCATAAAGCACCGACTGACCTGAGCCTGATGGCATTGGGTAACTGCGTGACTAACCTGCTAGAACGTAAAGTGCCCAGCGAATCGCGCCAAGCCGTGGCCGAACAATTTGCAAAAGCACTCGCACAATCGGTTAAATCCCAGTAAGTTAACTGGGTAATAATCATCAAAAGAATATAAGATACAAGGCCTTTTAGGAATAAGCGGATCACTATGGTCGAGCGAAAAAAGCAAATGAGCCGCGATCGGGTTTCCCGGCTCATCAACTGGGGACATTGGTTCGCCTTCTTCAATGGCCTATTAGCCATGATAGTCGGCAGCCGATATCTTGGCAGCGTGGGTTATCCAGAAACTTGGTATGGCTGGGTTTATCTAAGCGTCAGCACTATTGGTCAGTTTAGCTTTCTCGCCTTTATCGCCTATTTGATCTGTCTGTTCCCACTGACCTTGATATTGCCTTATTCGAAGATATTAAGAGGCGTCGCGGCGGTGATCGCGACCCTAAGTCTCTGTATCTTATTGTACGATACTATTGTTTACGCCGATTACGGCATGCACTTGAGTCCCTTCGCCTTCGATTTGGCCTGGGCGGATCTCAATGCCCTGCTCCATGGCACTTCCTATATCGTCACGCCACTCGCCATTATTGCAATTGAGCTCACGGCAGCGAACTTTTTGTGGAAGCGAATAGAGAAAATCCAGAAGCTGAATTTAGGCAATAAAGTCATCACCTTAGTGGGTATCTGTTTTGTCAGTAGCCACTTGATCCACATTTGGGCCGATGCCGCCGATATCACTGAAATTACCCGTTTCGATGATACTTATCCTTTATCATACCCTGCGACTGCGCGCTCCTTTATGGAAAGTCACGGTATTGATGGCTCGTCACAAGGAGATGATGTCAATCACAATACCAGTGTACTCAATTATCCAGAGCAACCACTGACCTGCCAAGCTGACACTAAAATCAATGTGTTGATGATCACCATCGATAGTTTGCGTGCCGATATGGTCGATGGCAAAAGCATGCCATTCTTGCAGCAATACACTGAAAGTAACCAGTCTTTTACCCAGCATTTCAGCGGCGGCAACCAATTTAGAACCGGCATGTTTTCGCTACTCTACGGCCTGCAAGGCAGTTATGGCGATGCACGAATTTTTAATAGCACCAGTCCGCTAATGACCCGAAGCTTCCAGCAAGCGGGTTATGAACTGGGATTGTTCCTGCCAGAAACCAATCTTAATTTGCGTTCTTCACAGGCAATGTTTAATGACTTCAATCCTGTGATAGCTAAAGAAACCAATGGCAGCGCCGATGCCGACTTGCACACAGTGGCCAGTCTTAACGAGTGGCACAGCATCCAAAATAAACCTTGGTTTGCGCTCGTTAATTTAAAAGCGCCGGAAAATTTCGATACTCCCGTGGGTTTCCTTGGCATTGAAACAGTAAAAGCCAATCCCGACCTTATGCCTGCGCAAAAGGTGCTGTTTAATCAATATCGCCAATCACTGTATTTTGTCGATCAACAGCTTAAGGCAATGCTGGCCAATGTGCCCAAGGATACCTTAGTGATTATCACTGGGGTGAATGGCAAGATGTTCACCAGTAACAGTGACGAAGCGAATCGCAACCTGTCACCACAGAGTGTCAAAGTGCCCTTAGTGATCCACTGGCCTAATACGGGCGCGTCTAAGGTCAAATACCGCACCAGCCATTACGGCATAGCGCCGACTTTAATGACCCACGTGCTAGGTTGCACCAATAACACGACAGATTACAGCGCTGGCCGCAGCCTATTACAACCTGACAAAGAAACGTGGATCTATATAGGTGATAGCCGTATTTTTGCTATCTATCAAGAAGCAGAAGTGACAGTGATTGACCGCCACGGTAAATATCGTATTTACGATGAAAACTATGAACATAGGCTCAATAAAAAAATGAGCGCGCCTGAATTGATTGAAGTGATGCGTGAAGGTCGACGCTTCTATAACCACTGAGCTTCATCATCTTAGTTAAAAAAGCCCCATTCCTACAGGATTGGGGCTTTTTTATTCCCTGGCGACGGGATGAATACGAAATGCACGAAGCTTGGATTTAACTGCGTGGGTTGAAGGGCTGCGTGGCCAGTATCTTGAAGCTAGTCTCTTGTAGCTAGTCTCTTATGATGGACCTTACCTGCCACTAAAGCCAAAAGCCGCTATCTTTAGATAACGGCTTTTTAAGGCTTAGGCTTAGGCTTAAATCAAATCCACTCAAGTCACTCTACAATCAATCGGCTTTAACCGTAGAGTAGCGTGCTAACCAATGGGCGTAGGAAGCGGGTAATACCCAAGATGGGCGCTCAATTTTCAAGGTTTGCGCCGCTTGATACGGCCAATGTGGATTCGCTAAAAACGCTTTACCTATCATCACTAAATCCATTTGTTCATCTTCAATGGCCGCATTGGCTTGATGTGGATCATCCATACCCCAAGAAGTCGCAACGGGGAACCCCACTTCTTGACGAACCCGCGCTGCAATAGGCGCCAAAAATGCAGGACTCCATGGAATATTTGCCGTTGGGGTCGAGAAGCAAATGCTGACGTTCAGCATATCGAGCCCCGCTTGCTTAAATTGCTTCACCAAGGCTATCGATTCCGTCAGTGTTTCTTCATCTTTATGGTCGAATTCAATCACGCCAAATCGCGCCGTTAAGGGTAAATGCGATGGCCAAACGTCTCTTACCGCGGCAATGGTTTCTAACAAAAAGCGCCCCCGCCCTTCGGCACTGCCACCATATTGGTCGGTGCGTTGATTAGCATAGGTTGAAAAGAAACTTTGGGCTAAATAACCGTGGGCGAAATGCAGTTCTAACCATTCAAATCCTGCGGCTAAAGCACGCTTTGCTGCCGCCACAAAGTCGGCTTTAACCCGCTCAATGTCCTCAATCGTCATAGCGGTAGGCACTTTAGGTAAGTTTGCGCCAAATGCGACAGCTGATGGTGCAATCGGTTGCCAACCTCGCGCGTCATTATCGGCAATATGATCATCCCCTTCCCACGGGATATTGGCACTCGCTTTACGGCCTGCATGACCAATCTGAATGCTTGCAACAGCACCCGCATTTTTAATCGCACTAGCCACTTTTGCTAAGCCTTGGGCTTGTTCGTCATTCCATAACCCAAGGCATTTGGGGGTAATACGTCCTTCAGGAGAAACCGCTGTGGCTTCAACCACAACAAGACCCGCTCCGCCACGGGCAAGGCTAGTATAATGTACCTGATGCCAGTCGTTGATGAGTCCATCTGTGGCTTGGTATTGGCACATGGGTGCAACGGCAATACGGTTTTTGAGGGTGATGTCTTTAAGTTTGAAGGATGAAAATAGATCGGCCATGGTGTTTCCTGTGTCTATTAAGATCAAAAGGTATTTTAATACTGAATGACGACAGACTAGTCTTATCGTGCCATAATTAAAAGCACGTACAGATTATAGATTTGATAAATTTTACTTATGATAAATCCACAATGGTTACACACCTTTAGCGTTCTGGTCGAGAAAGGCAATTTCACCCGCACCGCCGAAGCCATAGGTATCACCCAAGCGGCCGTGAGTCAGCATATCAGTCGCTTAGAAGAAACCTACGGCACACTGTTTTTACGCCGCACCCGCCAGCTTGAAATCACTCCCATTGGGGAAAACCTGCTGACCTACGTCAAAGAAGTTGAATGCGCGCAGAAACGCCTACAACAGAAACTTATCCATGATGACGCCAATGCCGGTGATATTAGCCTTATCACTCCAGGTAGCATTGGTTTAACGCTTTTTCCATTATTAATCGAATTACAACAAGCCTTTCCGGCGTTAAGCATTCGCCACCGTTTTGCCCCTGACAGTGAGATAGTGGCCTCAGTGTTGGCCAATGAACATGAAATCGGCATGGTAACCTTAAAACCTTCCGATCCTCGTATTCACAGCACACATTTTACCGAAGAGCCGCTTGAACTTGTGGTACCTGCAAGCCATAAACAACATGAATGGGCTGATTTACAACGGCTAGGGTTTATCTCCCATCCCGATGGTGAGGCTATGGCGACTCGGCTGCTTAGCCGTAAATATCCAACTCACCCCGGCATTCAAGAGATCCCCTGCAAGGGATTTACCAACCAAATCAGCCTCATTCTCGAACCTGTCGCAAAAGGGCTAGGATTTACGGTTATCCCCCAATACGCCCGCAAAGCCTTTGAACGACAAGAAGATATCTATGTTGTGGAATGTGGCAGCCAAGTTGTAGACACCATTTGGCTTATCCACCGCGCGGAATGGCCCTTGTCACGCAGAGCCCAAAAAGCGATTACATTTTTAAAGGGGAAAATATAAAACCCCATTAAAAAATGGGGCTCGATACACACGTTACCACAGGAATAGTCAGCGTTAGCAACGGATACAGAAGACTCAGAGGCTATTGATTGATATCCAATTCATTATGGATCAATACCACGCACTGAGAAGCAAACAGCATCTTTGGCCCTAAGCTGATCTTTTGCGCGCCGAGTCGTTTCAAGGTATTAAAACTTTTCTTCGGCATAGGAATATGATCGGTCAGCAAAAAGCACGGATTACCCACAAATTCTTGCTCACGGATTGAAGTGCCCTTCTTATCCATCATAAACAATTGATAATCCACCGCGAGGTCCTGTACCAGCTTTTCAAAACTGATAGTGCTAACACTGATGCCCTCGTCAACAACACGGGTTTGCTCCTTCGTCATACCCCGAGAAATATCTAAGGCTTTGGCAATTTTAGTGAGCAAAGCTTGCTCGTGAAAACCACCAATATGGCAAATATTTCGAGTATCGAAGCAGATAGTGCGGGAAAAATCATGGGTACTTTCTAGCACCAAATAAACGACAACATCGTTTCGATGGGACTGAGCCACAAAGATAGTGTTCATCAGGGTATGAGCTAAAATCTCGGTATGCGCCTCTTGGCCGACAGAAGCCAAAAACAACTGACTGTCAGTAGGTGCTGATCTTGCTCGTAAAACAAACGCGCGCATAGGTAAATGTCCTACTCAATAATGTCTTAAATGCTAAATGGCGGATGCATATAATTTGTGAAATTGACGATTTCGCCTTGAAAATTTTTGCCTTTTGCCTTTTGCTGTGCCAAAGCCAGCCTAATCACTCGAACTTGAACCTTAGTCGCAAGCAGCGTTAATCATATGGGCAGCGAAAAGGTATAAAAAACAAAACCCGTATAGCAATGCTAACACGGGGTTTTGTTTTACTTAACTGCTGGTTATTTTAATGATTAAAACAAACTAACAAAAAGTATCTAATTTGATCGGTATGAGAAGATTCGAACCTCCACTCCCTGATACTCTATAACAGTGAACTGCTTAATCATAACCTGCTAAATTTAAACATAAATAATGTAATTTTGCACGTTTTAATTACCTCAAAAATTTATGTACAGTTACACGAAAATGCGATATCAAGGCTACAAGTACAACAAATTGAGCGTATTCAAACAAAATAACATCCCATTAGTTGTAATCAATATCGGATAACAACCAAAGGGATCTAGGGAATACCTAAAATCCCTGCATTTTCCCGATTCAGCAATGTGCTCTGACGCGGTGGCCATACATGCAGGAATCACTAAGCACGTCACCGTTCATATAGATAATTCCAGCATCAGGACAAATTAAGGGGCTCTAAACTTGTCTTAACAGGCCAAGAAAGGACGAATATTGTTCCTCCACGACCCGATGGCTGGCAAACCACGTGGCCGCCGTGAGCTTCAGCAATTGTCTTAACCACTGCGAGACCGAGTCCACTGCCACCACTTTTTCGAGAGCGAGACGGATCAACTCGGCGAAATGCCTCGAATATGTAGCTTGCGGCTTCATCAGGAATACCAGGGCCTTCATCTTCTACGGTTAGATAACAACTTGCTCCCACGCTGTAAAGTCTTACAGTCAAAGTGCCAGGATCAGCATGCTGGCGTGCATTTTCCAGCAGCGCCATCAGCGCCTGCCGTATTCGTATAGCATCACAGTAAACTTTAAGTCTTGTATCAAGTTCCTGCTTCAGTATGAGTCCCTTAGCGTCTAACACCGCAGCGAAAGTCTCAATCACCGCACTAAGTTCATCGGCTAAACAGACCTCATCCCGCTGTAACTCTAGATGTCCACTGTCATTGAGGCTCAGCACTCGTAAATCTTCGATCAGGTGATTAAGGCCTTCAACCTGGCGTAACAGTCCCTCGAAGAGCTCACTGCTGGGGCTAAAAACACCTTCCGCTAATCCCTGCAACCGACCACGCAGAATGGTGACTGGGGTACGGAGTTCGTGAGCGATTGCCGCGTTCCAAAACTCCCGTTCGCGAGTCATATACTCTAGGCGCTCGGCCATAGCATTAAAGTCACTCACCAGTTGCGCCGTCTCCCCCATCGCATGTTGGTCCATTCGCGCACGCGCGTTGAGCTTGCCTTGGGCGACTTCGCGTAGGCTATATGCCACAGAGTTAAGAGGAGTAAGAATGCGCCGTGACAGGCGAATGGCAACAAATAGCGCCATCCCCAATGCGGCTATGATAGTGCAAACTATCCATAGCATTTCCATCTGAGAAGGCATCCAGGTTTCAGATATACTGCCTGGCAGGTAGGCCACTGCAATGGCATAGAATACATAGGAGCCAAACACTGACAGGAAAATGATGCCTAATGTCATTACCGCTAGGGACTGGATAATTTGCCTGCGCAAACCCGGTGTTTGCCTCATACTTCACCACCAAAGCGATAGCCAACCCCCCAGACACTAAGCGGCACTCCTTGAATATCGAGGGCTTCAAGCTTTTTACGTAGCTTACTGATATGACTGTCTACAGTTCGTTCCTGAGTATCGCCCTCAGGCAAGCAATTAATTAACAGCTCCTCACGGCTAAAAGCACGTTTCGGTGTACGCATCAAGCAAGCGAGCAGTTTGAACTCGGTCAAGGTCAGATCCAGTGCCTGCTGCTGACCGTTACAGATTACGCTAGCCTCGTGGCTGTCTAAGTCGATTTGGAACTGGCCGACGCGCAACATTTGGGTATTTATAGGCGTGTTAGTGCGAGCGCGTCGTAGTACCGCCTGCACCCTAGCCACCACTTCGGCGGGATTGAATGGTTTAACCACGTAGTCGTCAGCACCGAGGCGTAACCCCATTAATTTATCGATATCCTGATCAAGCGCGGTGAGCATGATCACCGGCGTGTCACCACGGGAGCGAATTTCATTCAGTACATTCCAGCCATCGAGATTCGGCATCTGTACATCGAGCAGTAATAGATCGGGCTTAAATGCTTGGTGCATAGCTAGCGCTTGGATACCATCGATAGCATGTTGAGTTCGCAGCCCACTGCGCTGCAAATAAGCGATAAGGATATCGGCAATCTCTGCTTCATCCTCTGCAATTAACACCAGTGCCGAAGTCATAGAACTTACGGACGCATTGAGATTAGCCATGGATTGCCCCAACGTTAAAATGGCTGAACTTTATCATCCCCTCCATACATTCTCCACAATGTCTCGAATAATTCGCAATAGTGACCCGTCATAATTCAGCATTAGTTCTCTAGCGTTTGATAAAACGCCATTAGTGAGATCGCTGTACATTGAGGAGAGTGGGTTATGTACATCAAACAGCGGCACTTAAGCTTTGTGTTAGTTGTAGGAATTGCCGTGTTGGGATTGGTAGGTTGTGATTCAGCGGTACAAGATAAAGAGACAACTGCTCCGGTTCAAGTGTCAGTGATGACATTAAAAAATGAAGAACTATTGGTGACTAAAGATCTGCCCGGTCGTGTCGCTGCGGTTCGTAGCGCTGAGATCCGCGCGCAAATTAGCGGCATAGTGCAAGGTCGTCTATTCGAACAGGGCGCCGAGATAACATCTGGCACTGTGCTGTTTCAAATAAATCCAGCGCCATTTAAAGCGGATGTTGATATTGCTGCGGCAGCGTTACAGCGTGCCGAAGCTGTATGGGTTCGGGCTCGTCAAGAAGCCGAGCGCTTAGCCTCTTTGATACAAACCAAGGCCGTCAGCCAACAAATGCATGACGATGCTATTTCCCTGCGTGATCAGGCTGCCGCAGATGTAGCCCAAACCAAAGCGACGCTGGCACGGCGTCAGTTAGATCTACAGTTTGCCAGCGTAGAGGCACCCATCTCCGGACGTATAGATGAAGCATTAGTGAGTGAAGGTGCATTGGTCTCACCCACCGATGCCACACCCATGGCGAGGATCCAACAAATCAACCAAGTGTACGTTGATGTACGTCTTCCAGCATCAATGTTGGAAGCGATGCGTCAGCTGGCAAGCTCAGGGCTCCCAGAGTTGGCTGTTAAGATCCTAAGCAGTGGTGGCGAGCCTCTTGGCATGCAAGGGCATATCTTATTTTCAGGTATTCAGGTAGATGCAGGTACTGGCGATGTACTGCTGCGCGTACTGGTAGATAACCCGCAGCATCGTCTGTTGCCCGGTCTCTTTGTAAAAGCTCGCATTCCACAAGCTTACTATCCTACGGCTCTGAACGTGCCTCAGCAGGCAGTGACTCGCAAGGCTGGTCAATCACAAGTGTGGGTGCTTGATGGGCAAGCTAAAGTGCAACCTGTGGCCGTTAAGGTCGATGAATTGGTGGCAAGTCGCTATCACGTAGTATCCGGCCTAACCGCTGGTCAGCAGATAGTTGTTGAAGGCATCGAACGCCTAAGCCCAACTGCGCAGGTCGTCGCGCGCCCTTGGCAACCTACTATTGCTAATCAGCAACTTAGCGCTGTCGTGCGCTAAATTTGGAGAAGTCGCCATGCCGCAGTTTTTCATCAACCGCCCAGTATTTGCTTGGGTGATAGCCTTATTTATCGTACTGATTGGCGTCATCGCCATTCCACAGTTACCCATATCCCGCTACCCATCAGTGGCACCCGTGTCGGTGAGCATTTATGCCGCTTATCCAGGAGCCACGCCACAGACACTTAATGACTCTGTAGTAAGCCTTGTCGAGCGCGAATTGTCAGGAGTGAAGAACTTACTCTACTTCGAATCATCAGTTGACAGCTCGGGCAGTGCACAAATAACCGCCACATTCAAGCCGGGCACTGATGCGGAACTAGCCCAAGTTGATGTGCAAAATCGTATTAAGGTTGTCGAACCACGCCTACCTCAAGTTGTACGGCAGAGCGGTCTGCAGGTTGAGTCGGCCGCTTCAAGCTTTTTGATGATGATTGGTATGACATCTCCAAACGGCCAATTCGACGAAATCGCGCTAAACGACTATTTAGCACGCAATATTGTCGAGGAGCTGCGCCGAATCGACGGTGTTGGTCGCGTGCAATTATTCGGTGCCGAGCAGGCTATGCGCGTCTGGGTCGACCCGAATAAACTCACCGCCTATGGCCTGACAATGAACGACCTTGCTACAGCTATCGAGCAGCAGAACGCACAAATAGCCCCAGGGCGACTCGGTGATGAACCTGTCTTACAGGGACAACGACTGACGGTTCCCCTAACAGTGCAAGGACAACTCAGCACACCCGAGGAGTTCTCTGCTATCGTCCTACGTGCCGGTACCGAT
The DNA here is from genome assembly GCF_025653725.1 of Shewanella sp. SM74. Taxonomy (NCBI): domain Bacteria; kingdom Pseudomonadati; phylum Pseudomonadota; class Gammaproteobacteria; order Alteromonadales; family Shewanellaceae; genus Shewanella; species Shewanella sp. SM74. The sequence goes on from NZ_JAKKRZ010000002.1 coordinate 286,038, forward strand.
GGCGCAAAATTGGTGCTCGCAGATGTGGCTCGGGTCGAGCTGGGCGCTCAGTCCTATGGTTTTTCTAACCGTGAGAATGGTGTGGCGGCGACCAGTGCTGCTATCCAGCTCTCGCCAGGAGCCAACGCTGTACGCACAGCTTCTGCGGTACGTGAACGTCTAGCCGAACTGGCGCTGAGTATGCCTGCTGGCATGAACTACTCAGTGCCATTCGATACCGCCCCCTTCGTCAAAGTGTCTATCGAAAAAGTAATCTATACCCTGTTTGAAGCTATGGCGCTGGTATTTATGGTGATGTTCCTGTTCCTGCAGAACCTGCGCTACACACTTATACCAGCTATCGTCGCGCCCATAGCACTACTCGGTACCTTCGCGGTGATATTACTTGCAGGCTTCTCAATCAACTCGCTGACCATGTTCGGCATGGTGCTGGCCATTGGCATTATTGTTGACGATGCTATTGTGGTGGTGGAAAACGTTGAGCGACTGATGGCTACCCAAGGACTGTCGCCGCGGGAGGCAACCTCACAGGCGATGAAGGAAATTACTGGCGCGGTGATCGGTATCACGCTAGTGCTGACCGCAGTATTCATCCCCATGGCCTTCGGTAGCGGCTCAGTGGGAGTGATCTATCAACAGTTCACTTTGTCGATGGCGGTGTCTATTCTGTTTTCGGCCTTCCTCGCACTGACCCTAACGCCAGCACTATGCGCCACGCTACTGCGCCCAGTTAGTGCTGATCACCATCAAAAAGGCGGTTTCTTCGGAGCCTTCAACCGTGGATTTGAACAACTCACCGCAGGCTATAGTGCACGCGTAGCACGATTGGTTGGACGCAGTGGACGTATGATGGCGGCATTTGCCGTACTCTGCGCAGTGCTGATCCTCGCTGCAGGGCAATTGCCGTCGTCCTTTCTACCAGAAGAGGATCAAGGCTATTTCATGACCTCCATCCAATTACCCACAGGCGCTACCAGCGAGCGCACGCTGGATGTGGTCAAAGCCTACGAGGCGCACGTCGCATCGCGCCCAACGCTGGATGCAAATATGGTAGTGCTGGGCTTTAGCTTTGCAGGCTCCGGCCCCAATGCAGCCATGGCCTTCACTATGCTCAAAGATTGGGATCAGCGTAATGGTGCTACGGCTGCCGAAGAAGCGGCACTGGCGCAGCAAGCTATGGCTGATAACGTCGAAGGCACAGTGATGACCATGATGCCGCCAGCCATTGACGAGCTGGGCACATCCTCAGGTTTCACTCTGTTCCTGCAGGATAGATCCAATCGGGGCGAGGCTGCATTGATAGCTGCACAGGCACAATTGCTGGCACTGGCTGTGCAGAGCGAGGTGGTCAGCGATGTCTACCCAGATGGCCTGCCGCCCGGTGAGAGCATTAGCCTGAATATCAATCGGTCAAAAGCCGAGGCTATGGGTCTGTCCTTCGCCGCGGTCAGCAGCACACTTTCGGCGGCCATGGGATCACTGTATGTCAATGATTTCCCAAATAATGGACGTATGCAGCAGGTCATACTGCAGGCCGACGCTACGGCACGAATGCAATTGGACGACGTGCTCAGCCTGCGCGTGCGTAATTCAAGTGGTGGCATGGTGCCTCTACGGGAAGTTGTGACGGCTGAATGGAAAGAGTCGCCACAGCAAATGATGCGCTTTCAGGGCTTCCCGGCTATGCGTATTTCCGGGGGCGCGGCAGCAGGCGTTTCCAGCGGCGCAGCGATGACCGAGATGGAACGCTTAGTGGCGCAGTTGCCACAAGGGTTCGCAGTAGCGTGGACGGGGGCATCATTGCAAGAGCGCCAATCGGCGGCGCAGGCACCGTTGCTAATGTTGCTGTCAGCTCTGGTAGTATTTCTGGTACTCGCTGCGTTGTACGAAAGCTGGTCGATCCCACTTTCGGTGATGTTGGTCGTGCCGCTGGGTCTGCTGGGCGCGGTAACGGCAGTAATATTGCGTGATATGCCTAACGATGTGTTCTTCAAGGTGGGAATGATCACCATCATCGGTCTATCGGCAAAAAATGCTATCCTCATCGTCGAGTTCGCCCGCCAATTGCATGCCGAGGGCCATACGCTGATAGATGCTGCAGTGACCGCTGCACGCTTGCGTCTGCGTCCAATTTTGATGACCTCATTGGCATTTACTCTCGGAGTAGTACCCTTAATGCTTGCGAGCGGCGCCAGCGCCGAAACTCAGCATGCAATCGGTACTGGCGTATTCGGTGGCATGCTCAGTGGCACCTTGCTGGCAATATTCTTCGTACCGGCGTTTTTTGTCTTTGTCATCGGCACACAAGAGCGCTTGAGTGCCTGGCTTGCGCGGCATAATACTGCCAAATAGCCTCACCCGCTTTGATGCTCTGTAGGAAAGTCTACCAACACAATCCTATTGAGCATTAAAGCTGATCAATATATGTGTAATAATTTTAAACGCTGGAAATGTAGGTTCAGTGATAGTAATCGTTACTGCGTATCCGGCTTAAGGTTCCGACGTTCAAATCTGTAATTGGTTCTCTAAGAAGTGGTGCAATGCTGGACTCGCCTACAGTGTATTATTCGATTCATGGAAAGAGTAAGTACATTTCGCCAATATTCCCGCGCTATTTAAAAAGATGAAGCCATCGAAAAGTGAGCAAAATCCCTGATATCTAATGCTGCCGACAAATAAAAAAGAGAGGCTACATTAGCCTCTCAAAAATAGCAGGGGAGCACTTTAACTCAAGCAATAATTTTATTGCTAATATTTACGATGAATAAAACTTGAGATGTTGTGAGAGACAATAACGAGTCTCTCACTGATTTAGCGTTACTTTGTATTTAGAGCATGTTTAGCAGCATTTGTCCCTGCGATTTTACCAAAAATCACAGTATCAGCGACAGCGTTACCACCCAGTCGATTATACCCATGAACACCACCAGTCACCTCTCCCGCCGCAAATAAACCTTTGAGCGGTTGGCTTTGTATATCGAGTACTTCAGCTTTAGTGTCAATGGCAACTCCCCCCATAGTATGATGGATGCCAGGAGCAACTTTTACGGCATAATAAGGAGATTTTTCTATTGATAGCGGCATCTGCTCACGGTTAAATGCCTCATCTTTACCCTGTTTGAAATAATGGTTGTAGTTTGTGATAGTTTTGTCTAAAACACTTGGGGTCATTCCTGTTATTTTTGCAAGCTCTGCAACAGTATTGGCCTTTTCAAGCATTTCTAAATGATCATACCCCTGAACCATTTTAGCTTTTTTATATAATTCATTATCAAATACTAGCCAAGCATATTGTTCAGGCTGTTTTAGAATGGCATCGGAGGCTTTATCTCGAGTCGTTAATTCATTGATAAAGCGATTGCCTTCTTTATTAACCATTATGGCCCCGACACCTCGAACCGTTTCTGAAATTAATATACGGCTATCTTTTCCTACTGTTGGATGTGTCTGGATCCAATCAATATCAGTCATACTTGCACCGACTGCTTTAGCAAGTTCAATACCATCCCCAGTTGAAGTGATATTATTTGAACTTGTCATGCCTTTAAATGTAGGGCGATAAAAAGCAATCATTTCTTTGTTAAACCCATAACCACCTGTGGCTAAAACAACCGACTTAGCTGCAACCATATAGTGACCAGAGTGCTTACCGTGGATGACAACACCCACAATTTTTTGTTCATCATCAACAACCAATTTAACAACTTTGGAGTTGAGTCTTGTATCAACCCCTTCTTTATCCGATGCTTTTCTTAGTACATCAATAATATGTGGACCAACACTTAAACCACCAGATGGACGATGTGTTCTATCGACTCTAGCGCCGCCAGAGCGTTTTAAATCATCCATATTGGCGCCCAAAGATTCTAACCATTTAATGCCATCAGCCGATTGCTCCGCTAATATTTGTACCAATTTAGGGTCGTTAGCATATCGACCGCCTTTCATTGTATCTTCGACATACCATTCGATTTTATCATCGACTTTATGATCTTTTTGCTGAACTGTACCCACAGCATTATACCCGCCTGCGGCGAGCATAGAGTTACCACCACTAAATGGTGCTTTATCAAGCAATATAACGTTAGCCCCCGCCTTTTTAGCTGCAATCGCAGCATTAAACCCAGCACTACCGGCTCCAACAACAATCACATCCGTTGTTTCTTTAGGACCTGCAGCTATCGCTTTATTTATTGCTTCATTATCCCAACCTTTGTCCCACGGTTCTTTGGATTTTGCTTTATTAAAAGGCATGTCGAGCCCTTTAAATGAATGACATTCATTACAATATAATTTTGGTTGTTCATGTCCTTTATGACAAGACGTACAATTAATATCACCTAAGTGTGAAGAATGTGGGTCAATTTCTAGTTTGGGATTTGCTAGTTTTCCATAATCACCATGACAGGATTTACATTGTTTATTTTCAAATGTCTCGCTATCGCTCACTTTATTGGGTGCTGTATGGCAGGTTTTACAACCATTAACATCTTTATGGAATGATGCTAAATCATTTTTATTATCAGCAGCCCATGATGACGCCGTTAAAATCGAACAGACAATAATACTCAAGTATTTTATCTTCATGCAATTCTCCAGTTTTTATTTTGGTAAGATTTGGCGTGATGATAGTTTCTTAATTTTTTTAAATAGTGACATTGAGCAATAAATTAAAATTGTTAAATATAACTTAACACACTTTAAGTTATGCTTAACTCGATATTTTTGTTGATTAGATGTGATCTAAAGCGGAGATGTGTTTGCTTAAATCTCTAATATGGCATTGCTTTTACATTCTAAAAAGGTGATGTCGATGAAAAACACTAAATATATTGGTTTTAGTTTTATTTTAATTTGTTCAACTCCAGCTTTATCTGAGCCACTAGATTTTTATGGAAGACTGTGGCTTGGTGTGGCCAATTCAAGTAATGGTCTTTCTGGTAACGAAAAAGTTGATGGATTTTCCCTTGAAAATTATGCATCATATTTAGGAGTTAAAGGTGAGTATAGTGTATATGATAATTTTAGCTTGTTATATAAATTTGAAGCAGGGATAGAAAGCTTTGATAACGATGATTCTAATATTTTCAAACCGAGAAACTCATACTTAGGTTTTAAAACTAACTATGGTTCAGCTGTTTTCGGAAGAAATGATACCGTTTTTAAAAGTGCTGAAGGTAAAGTGGATTTATTTAATATTACCTCAAGCGATATGAATATGATCATTGCAGGTAACGATAGATTAGGCGATTCGATAACATTAAATAGCGCTAAGGTCGCTGGTGTTACTATGGGTATCAGTTATGTTTTTGATAAGGATTTTAATCAAAAAAATCCAGAACTTTCTGATAAACAAAACAATTATGCAATTAGTTTTTCCCTAGGCGATGCAGCACTTAAAAAGAATAGTCACTATATTTCAATAGCCTATGCTGATGGATTGAACCAGTTAGAGGCAACAAGACTGGTGGGTGGTGTTGCTATTTCATCCGTAAAATTGGGGGCTATGTACCAGCGCTCTGAGTCAAGTATTTATGATAATATTAAAGGTAACTCCTACCTGTTAAGTATGGTTGTTCCTATTAATAAATATGATATAAAATTTCAATATTTAAAAGATGATGCTGGGCTGGGTAAAGTGACAAAAAATGCCGGAGCAGATCTAAAAACACTAAAAGAGAGTGATGCAAGTCAATATTCAGTAGGCGTTGATTTTAAGGCTCAAAAGGATTTAAATTTTGGGGTAGGTATTTCCTATTTTGATGGTGACTATACTGACGTCAAAGGACATACTGAGTTTGATGACACTCTCATTTTTGTATCTACAAGATATCTATTTTAACCTCTATAGATAAAGCGGCTAAATAGCCGCTTTATAAAAATCAGATATTTATCATGTTAATTATTTATCGTTTTAAACTATTATACTGCTAGTATAACTGACTTTCCCCTCGCGGAGCATTTGATGCGGATAACATTAAGACAATTGATGATCTTTAAAGCCATACATTCTGAGAGGCAGATCTCAAAAGCGGCAAAAGTACTTCATATGTCAACGCCTGCTGTAAGTATGGCACTTAAAGAATTAGAAAGTTCTTTAGGCTGCAGATTATTTGAGCGAGTGGCGGGAGGTTTGGTTGTAAATGCGCATGGAGAAATAATATTACCTTATGCTAATGAAATGCTATCCAAGGGAAAAGAGTTAGAAAATATATTTTCATTCCCTGAACATGGCATTAAGGGGACGTTAACCATTGGGAGCAGTAAGACTGCTGGTAACTATGTATTATCTAAAAAAATTCCATTATTTAAGAACCAATATCCCGATGTAAAAATAAAACTAGTCATTGATAATAGTTTAGTTATTGAAAAAATGGTTTCAGAAAAAGAACTAGACTTAGGCTTTATTGATGCTAAACCCGCGAGTAAAAATCTCATTTGTGAGCATTGGTTACAAGATAATCTTTGCATTGTGAGTGGCGTAACTCATCCTGCTGCAAATGGTTTAAATACAAAATCTTGGCTTAGTGAACAATTGTGGATATTCGACCATGAATCATCGTTCTCTCGAATTCGTGCAATTCAGTTATTAAAAAGCTTAAATATCCACGTTCGTGATGAAATCTGCATGTCAACCATTGGCTCTATTAAAAGGGCAATTGGAACAGGTATAGGTTTGAGTGTATTACCCCTATTAGCGATTGACGCTGAATTAGCAAGAAAAGACCTTATTTTATTACCTGTGGATGGATGGGATTATAAACGAACTTATTGGTCAATTCAGCGTGAAGGAGAAGAATTATCTGCATTAAGCATGAGTTTCCTAGCCTTTAGTAAGCTACTGTAAAATATAACAATGTATACCAGCTATTCTTACTAGGTGAATTAAATTGATATCATCAGATCTTGGAATAGGATTTTTTTTAGTCTTTTTACTATGTAGTTTATTTTATACACACACATCCTCTATTACACTTTTTAAGCAAATTTATCGTATTTTTCCACTGATGCTAATGTGCTACGCCTTTCCTGCCATCTTTAGCTCGCTAAATATTATTGATGCAAGTCATAGTCAACTTAGCGAAATGGCAAAAACACACTTAATGCCCGGTTGTTTATTTTTGCTGATTTTAGGCACCGATTTCTTTGCTCTCAGTTTAGTGGGAAAAAAACTTCTCGGTATGTACGTGCTAGGTGCTGTGAGCATCTGTATTGGCGGTCCATTAAGCCTATGGTTAGGCTCTATATTTTTTCCGAACGAACTCGTCTGGCAGGGAGATAATGCTGCTTGGAAAGGCATGTCAACACTGATGGCAAACTGGCTTGGCGGAACCGCCAATCAATTGGCTGTAAAAGAAATCCACAGTGTCGGTGATGCCGTATTTGCGGTAATGATGGCTATTAATATTCTTTTTTCCGGTATATGGATGGTTATATTACTTTTCATTGCAGAACGCCAAGATAAAATCGATGATTTCCTGAAAGCTGATAAAAGCTATAGACCGATATTTTGCACTGACATCAAACGTAAAGTGATAGGAAAACAAACAAGCTATTATTGGATTCTGATATTGAGCTTGACTTTTTTCATTGTAATTTTCTTCAGTGAAAAATTATCATCCTTCCTTGCAACAAGAATCGCTAATAGTTTCCCACACTTATTTAAATACAACCTTACTTCTGAATTTTTTTGGTCAGTATTAATTGCAACTTTTTTAGGATTATTATTTTCATTAACAAATGCAAGACATGTGTTAGTCAAGGAAACTCAGCAGGCAGCTCTTTTTTTTATCTATATCATGATAATGTTGATGGGGTTGAACTTTGATATTAGCGCATTGAGCGCCGCGCCCTATTACGTTTGTATCGCTCTTATTTGGTTCTCTATACACATTATTATCTTATTTATTTTTACTGTATTTTTTCGATTACCTATCATGTACTTCGCGATCGCGAGTCAGTGTAATATTGGTGGTGCGGCTTCTGCACCAGTTATCGCCAGCGCTTTTCACCCAAGGCTGGCTTCCGCTGCTTTATTGATGGCAGTTTGGGGTTATACTTGGGCGTCTTTGTTGGCGTGGTATTTGGGTTTTTTAATGCAGTTTATTCAACCATAAGATGGGAACAAAAAGTGTGTCCAACTAATTTTTTGCTCCCAATAAATGCCACTCCTGAATCTTCAAAGCATTACCTAAAGCTTTCAGAAAATTTCTATTTAACAATACAACTTATCCATTAACCCCCTATCAATCAAACCTCGGGGTGATTCAACACTGTGATAAAGTCCAGCTACGCGCAGCCTGCCCATATTTGTTATGTTTTTTCATGATTCAAGCTAGGACACTTTACCATGCATATAACGAAGTCTTTTGGCATGCTTAAATAGAACTTAAAAATCGCATAAAAATAAAAAAGCCTGCAAACGATTAAGTTTGCAGGCTTTTTAACTCTTATAAAAAGAGGAATTTGGTCGGTATGAGAGGATTCGAACCTCCGACCCCTGACACCCCATGACAGTGCGCTACCGGGCTGCGCTACATACCGAATTTTTAAGTATATTGCATACCTGTGCTGACTTAGCTAAATATAGTTTAGCGATAATCTTTACGGCTTTTGCTTAATTACTTATCACCTAAGATACTGTTTATGGGGTTTATCTTAAGCGAGCCAGAACTGTAGCAATTGCCTCGCAACTGCGCAAGGGCTTCATTACATCTCTTTGATCAACTGCTTAGTTTATGTTCTGAATGACACAATTTTCGTCGATAATGATTGCTCGATACTGATTACGTCCATACTCAAACAGGATTTAGCTGCAGAACAGACATAATGACACCCGTTTACTAAATCATCATTCAATGCGAGTGCATATGGGCGAGTCGGTACTCATCCATGCGCTCGAGTAGATATGGGAAAAAGGGATTCCATTTCTGTCGTAACATTTCAGATGCTGACACGCTATACAAGCCGCGCTCTCCCCGCGAAGCTGAGGCTCCGATTTGGATCCTATGTAAATCAGGCTGGATCACGGCGCCATAAAGCCCATCATCTATGCCAAAAGGTAGCGCAACATGGGATAAAGAATACACGCCTGCAGGCCAATATAAATCTAATATCCGCACGTTTTCACTGACCTGAGTGAGCACTTTACCCTGTGCGTCTATATCCTGTGTATCTAAATTCTGTTCATCTAAACCCAGTTCATCTAAACCAAAGTATCGCGCCTGAACCTGCGTGGTTTCATTACTGATATTTTCCACCACAGTGCCGCGATAATGTAACTCAGGGTTATTAATGTTCGCCAATAAGCCCGCAAGTGGATCATTGGACACCATTTTGGCATTCACATCGAGTCGGTTCATATCAAACAGCACTAGCTCATGACCTTTTTCAGGCAACGTTTGATACAGATTATTCACCACCGCCGCAGTTGAAACCGTTGCGTCCACCACTGACTGAAAGGTGAGTATCGACGGAACTTGCGCCCGTTGCTGCGGCGTTAATCCTGCCAATAAACCTTGGTTACGCAGGGCTAATTGATAAACTACATCGCCCGCATTAACCGCAAAAGAGGTGTATTTAAAGGGATCGTACTCCACTTGAATACTGTTCCATTGCAGTTTATCCAGCTCCAACAATCGTCCTATCCAACTCTGCCAGCGTGCAGCCGCCGCAGATGGCGCTAGCCCTATCGCGGGAGAGATAAAAATCATTCCATCATAATCAGGGGCTTTATCATGGCTTATACGTTCTAACTCATGGTTCAGCGCGACGGCGGCACCCGTCGAAAAAGCCACCACAAATAATGGTTTATCTTTCAGAGTTTGCCGCATATGCGCTGTGGCTAAATTAACCGCTGCGGCCAGATCTTGCCAATAAAGCTCAGTCAATCCACTTGGAATCGTGCCATGTCCTGGCAGTCTTAAACCGAGCACATGAGCTTTTCCTTTAAAGTGCACTGCCACATTGGATAGAGCATAGGGCGAATCCGACATACCGTGGAGCAGTAATACTCCAAATTCGGCATTAGCCACAGGCCATTCATAACTGCGATTCCAGTTTTGTGGCCAATGGGCAGGATCGGATAAGCTATTTTTGACATAGCGGTTCACTGGAGAAAATTCATTGACGGGAATCTTTTTGACAACTTTGCGCTCAACTTCGGCGAATAAGCGGTCTTCTAGCGCTAAGTACTCATTAAAATTGGCAAGTTTGGTATTGTAATGGAACTCACTTTTTAGCTCAACCGTATGCCAAAGTGACAGCTCAGGGCGCGCATTAAGAAAATAGATCCCTGTCGCGAGTAACGCCACCACTATGCCAGTACTCGCATACACTGCAGCTAAAAATAGGTGTTTTGTCGAACCTATGATGATGGCCTTCATCGCTGTTCCTACATGAAGATAAAATGTGCAACTAGATTATACGGGTAGATAAAAACATCCTTCAAACGTTTTACCACGATAAAATCTACTAGTGTAATCACCCCAATTTACTCATCTCGCAATTTTATTAGCCGCATAGGCCTTAATCGGGTTAGGATCGAAAATAGTCTTATTCCAACGAAACTTATACACTCTCGATGATAATCGGTAATCCACACGCTAGATTCGCCTACTATCTCCCTACAGCGCCGCTGGTACCTGAGAGCTGGCATTACACTCAGCCAGACGCTGTCGCGACTCTTATAGCTCTCAATGGCAATCATTGGCGTAAGATCTTCACTATTATGGCAAAAGTCAGCGCGGTTGGAGATGATTGGCGCAGCTATCGTGACCAAGTGTTACTCAAGCAAAATGAAATGATCTGCATAGGCGCTATAGAGCTGATGGCAAACGCTAAGATTCATCTCATTGCGGGGCAAGTGGCCGTAAATGCTTTAGGGCTCACCATGTCCGAGCACGATTACAATGCACAGCATTTAACTGCCCAAGATAAATCCATAACCGCACTTAAGCTACCATCTTCGCCAAGACAGCATTGTTTACTCACGCCCTATTTGGATTATCGCCAATACCCAAACCAACTGATCGCCCTGACACGCCAACACTTAGCAACGCCAGAGCCGCAACACAGTGAATAATTCCATTATGATTATGGTAACGGCTGTCACCACAGCATTAGTCACCAAATAACAAAGGCATAAAAAAGCACTCGTGAACAGAGTTCAAACGAGTGCATATTCAAGGACGATTCAGGATTAGTCGTAAATGGTTGGAATAGGCTGACGTTTATGCTGTGTCGCCTTATAAATACCAATCAACTTGTCCTCAACCGCCTTGCCAACGTCCTTACCCTCAAGGAAATCATCGATTTGCGCATAGGTTAAGCCAAGCGCGACTTCATCTTCGAGTAACGGTTTATTGTCTTCTAAATCCGCGGTCGGCGCTTTATAGACTAACGATTCTGGCGCGCCAAGATACGCGGCGAGTTGGCGAACTTGGCGTTTGTTAAGACCAAATAATGGCGCTAAATCGCAGGCACCATCGCCCCATTTAGTGTAAAAACCTGTGATATTTTCGGCACTGTGATCTGTCCCCACCACAAGCCCGCCCACGAGTCCGGCGAGTTCGTATTGCGCTATCATCCGCATACGGGCTTTAACGTTACCCTTCACAAAATCCACTTTCGCCACATCGGGCAAAGGCAATCCAGCTTCGACTAACGCGGCAACGGTAGCGCTATGCACACCATCAACGCCTTGATGCACATTCACAGTGACCAACTTAGAGGGCTGAATAAACTGACAGGCTAATTGCGCCTCATGCTCATCTTTTTGGATCTGATAAGGTAATCGCACAGCGATAAACTGGTAACCGCCTTGGCTATTTTCTTGGTTTAAACTGTCCACCGCTAACTGACACAAACGCCCAGCAGTAGAAGAATCCACCCCACCGCTGATCCCTAATACCAATGCCTTGCTGCGCGCTTCTTTTAGTTTGGTTTTAATAAACGCGACACGACGTTGCACTTCGAACTCAGGCTCTATGGCCGTGAGTACCTTCATTTCTCTTAAGATTTGCGCTTTCACCGAAAATTCCACCTTAAATTATCGCTGTATTTGGACTACCTGAACCCAACTAACGTTAACATTTATTCGCAACTGCCTGTAGTTAAAATTAATGCTTAGTTAATTGATTATTGATAAACGCCATAAAAATAAGGGCAACAACGGTTTGCCGTTATTGCCCTAACGTAAATCAGTCAGCTTAATACCAATACAGCTACCGACTTATCTTTCCCAGTAGGATTCTTCTAAGCTGTCTTCGCGCTCAGGTAAACCACGGGATAAACGCGGGCTATGCTGGGCTAAGACTTCGTAGGCGACGCGGTTAGCGTACTTACACACTTGAGAAAACGAGGAATAACATAGGCCATCGCGCTTATGTTTACTTGAGCCTGGCACGTTAGTCTTGTGGAAAGTATTGGCCGCCAGATCGTGCAATAACGCCGATAATGCGCCATCGCCAGCGCCATTAGTGTTACCGATTTTTTCTGGGCCGCCCATATAAGGTGAAATGTGGGCAAACACTTTGATTGGTGTTTCACAGTCACTTTTAAGCTTTGGACGGGAAAATTCATAACGGTTAAATTCAGGGATAGCACCCGGCAACAGCGTGTGAGTCGTTTCGCGTTTTTCTGAGTCCTCGGTATAACCCGCAGTATAAAGCCCGATTGGACCCGCTGTGGTTAATACCATGTCGCACCATTCCAAGGCTTTTTCACTGGCAAGCAGAGGATCCCGTGAACCCGTTAAGGCTTCACCTTCGTCTTCATTCATCGCCAAAATGGTGACATGTTCTTTGATAAAGTTTTGCCACCATTGTGGATCTTCTTCAATCAAGAAACGCGTGCCTAAGGTTAATACCACGGGAACTTCGGCGGCTTTTGCATATTCGATAGCGCACATGGCCGCATCGGTAATACGGTCGCCATCGCTTGCACGCATCAAATACGCGGTCAACACTAAGGCTGAACTGCCCTGCACCACGTCTTTATCGATAAATTCAGGTGTGAGTTTATCCATAGCGCCTTTGCTGATAGCAAATGTTCGCTCGCCGCACTCAGAAATCAGGGTAAAACAGCGACCGATAGGACCATCTACAGGTTGTAGAAAGTTAAGGTCGACTTTAGAAGATGTATTACATAAATAGCGGTAGGCGTAACTGCCCACTTCAATATTCTGACTCATAACCCCAAACAGCACTGAACGGTCATCGGCCAGAATAGAATAATTGTGCACTGTGTTGCCAATCGTGCCACCAGCAAATTCATCGCTAATCAAACCATGAATTTTTAACTCAGTGTAGAGTCTGTGGGCCTGTTCATCATTGATCAAGGTAGAATTGCCTTTGGGCAAGCCATAACGGCTCAGCAATTCGTCTTCCACTTTCGCTTCGATATCCACTAAGGTTTGATCAATACCGCTGATATAAGTCGCAAACGGCTGAGGCTGTTGAGTCAGCTGTTCAAGCAGCGGATCTCGGGTTTTAACCGGAAAATAATGTTTAGATTTACGCTGACCGGGAAACTTCATAGTGGCTCTCTTTTCCTGGCATCCATGCTAATTGGCGTCTGCCGAGGCGGTCAAGCCAAGCAGCATCCTAAAAATATTGAGTCTAGGCTAGCGAGACAAAAAAACCACCCCTTAGCCGGAAGGGCGCAGATTCTATCACAAAATCAGTTCGAAGCCAGTGCTCCAATACCCAAACAACCTGAAGATGCAGGATTCAGCGGGAATTTAACGCACTTTAGGCAAGGCGGTTATTTGCAGGCCTAGCGGGCTAAGTTAAAAATAACCAACGCAGCATAAAGTGCGTTAAAACCCGCCGGGACGGAGCGCCCAGGGCACTCCACTTCCGTGTTGCATTAATTCAAAAGGTGGCCGACATTCTGTCATTAATGCGCCTTGAATTGAAGCACCCTGGGCGCTCTGAAACTCGTATCTTCAGGTAGCTTGGGTATGGGCCCAAGATACCGCTTGTTCTTGGATTAATTGCCGTAATAATTCAATGTGTAACTCATCGTCGTTCAAACAAGGGATAAACCGATAGTCGCTGCCACCCGCATGTAAAAAGGTTTCCTTAGCACCAATGGAGATTTCTTCTAAGGTTTCGAGGCAATCGGTCGCAAACGCAGGGCAAATCACATCGACACTTTTGATCCCTTGCGCAGGTAACTCGGACAGTAATTTATCGGCGTAGGGCGTTAACCATTCTTCGCGGCCAAAGCGCGATTGGAAGCACACTTGCCATTGCGACTCGCTCAGCTCAAGTTTTTGCGCCAACAGTTTAGCCGTGACAAAACACTGCTCGCGGTATGGATCGCCCTCTTTCACATAACGCAGTGGAATACCATGAAATGACAAGAGCAACTTGTCGGCCTGCCCATGGGTTTTCCAGTGGCGCGTCACTGAATGCGCCAGCGCAGCAATATAAGCGCTATGGTCAAAATAGTCTTTATTAAAGCGAACCTGCGGCATGTCACGCACGGTTTTAAGATAACGGGCAACGGCATCGAACACACTTGCCACCGTCGAGCAGGAATATTGGGGATACAAAGGCAGTACGACAATACGCTCTGCCCCTTGGGCTTTTAGACGTTCAAATCCCGCATCGATGGAGGGATTGCCGTAACTCATGCCCAGTTCAACCGGAATGGTCTGGTTAAAGGTTGCACTTAAGTCCACCGCCAACTTTTGTGCTTGGCGTTCACTTATCACCATTAAGGGCGAGCCTTCTGGTGTCCACACGCTTTGGTAGAGTTTGGCGACTTTCGTCGGACGGGTGTTGAGAATAATGCCGTTCAGCAGCGGTTGCCAAATCCACGGCGATAAATCGACGACACGCGGATCACTTAAAAACTGCCTTAAAAAGCGTTTAACGGCCTTAGGACTAGGTTGATCAGGCGTGCCGAGGTTAACCAATAACACACCAAAAGCAGGGGAAGGATTCAACGTTAGGCTCATGGTTAATGAAGTTCACTTGGAGGCTAACATTGCGATACCCATAAAAAAAGCCTGCATCGGCAGGCTTTTTCTTAATATGAGAACTTGTTCTCGTAAATTAACCTTTATTCGGTTATTTCAACACTCTAGCTAACTGCTCACTCACGGCCGCAACCGATTGAGTACCGTCAAACTTGTTGTATTGAGTTTGGCCAGCGGCAGCCACTTTACCGTAGTATTCAACCAGCGGCTTAGTTTGCTCGTGATAGATCGCGAGGCGTTTACGCACTGTGCTTTCTTCATCATCTGGACGAATAGCTAAATCTTCGCCCGTCACGTCGTCTTTACCTTCCACTTTAGGTGGATTAAAAACCACATGGTAAACACGGCCAGAACCTGGGTGAACACGGCGACCGCTCATGCGCTTAACGATTTCTTCGTCTGGCACGTCGATTTCAATCACGTGATCAATGCTAATACCGTTTGCCGCCATCGCATCCGCCTGTGGGATGGTACGTGGGAAACCGTCTAACAAGAAACCTTTAACACAGTCTTCCTGTGCGATACGCTCTTTAACCAGACCGATGATCAGATCATCAGAAACCAGTTGGCCAGCATCCATCACTTTTTTCGCTTCCAAACCCAGTGGAGTACCCGCTTTTACCGCGGCACGTAACATATCACCAGTGGAAATTTGTGGGATACCATACTGTTCCATAATGAACTGGGCCTGGGTACCTTTACCGGCACCTGGGGCGCCCAATAGGATAATGCGCATCTCAAGAGTCCTCTTTTCGCATTGATATTCTTCTTAGGGCGGCGATCTTCGCACATCTGGCCGCCATTGAGAAGGGTTTTAGCTTCGACTTTAGCCTCAGAAACCGCAAATAAACTGCGGTTACTAAGCGATTTTTTTCATTAATAGAGCAAAGTATAGAGCTTACGGCGGTATTGATTGGCTATGGGATTACCTTGGCCAAGTGCCGTTAATACTTCCATAAACACTTGTTTTACTGTGCCATTTTCAGCACCTAAATCTTTACTTAGCACACCGAATAACAGTTCTAATGCTTCATCATCGCGGTGGGCAGCATGCAATGCCTTACTCAGCTCGAGTAATAACACTAAATCTGTTGGATTTTGCTCAAACTTTTGCTGCAAATCGCGAATTTCAGGGGTATCCGCCGCATCTAAGGCAAGTGCGAGCTTAGCTTTTAAACTCTGGTAGTAACCATCTTGGTCAGCAAGCCCTACCTTCTCAAGCATGGCTTGTGCTAACACTAATTCGCCCTGCATCAAATACACATCGGCAAGCACTAGACTCACCTCACCCGCTTGATTTGACCCTGTATGTGCTTCTTTAAGCAACACAGCTGCAGTAGCAAGATCTTCTGCACTTACTTGACTCAAGGCGAGCAATGCTTTGGCCTGTACTAACTGTAACTGCCACATAGGCGGCAAATGTTTATCCAGCATAGCCGTGACTTGCGCCGCATCTTGCAGGCCAGCAAAACCATCGACAGGCTGACCTTTATCTAATACTAACGTGGTCGGTAGGCTTTGAATGCGAAAGTAATTGGCAATTTCTAATTCGGCTTCACAGTCAACTTTTGCGAGCACGAATCGACCCGCATTTTGCACAGCAATTTTCTCTAAGGTGTGCAGCATAGCCACACTTTGTTCCTGCGGCTGAGCCCAAAATGCTAACACCACGATCTGTTGCATCGAGGCGTCAACCACTTGCTGAATATTGTCTTTAGTCAGACTGAGGATATTATCCATAGTATTCCCTTAACATTTAAGGCCTCTATCATGGGAGGCCTTATTCTTTTAAAACTAAGCGTTAGAACCAAGTCTTAAAATCGAGTCTTACCGCTAACGGATTGAGTGACAGGCTAGGTGCAAACCACTCTTCCTGCACTAGAAACAATATCGGGGCCGTTCAAAGAAGAGCCCCGATAGTCATTTACTTCATGTTAGCCAGTAACATTTGGTTCATCAGCTTGATAAAGGCCGATGGGTCCGCAAGGCTACCTTTTTCAGATAATTGCGCCTGTTGCAGCAGCAGATTTGACCAATCCGCGAAGGCGGCTTCATCTTGAAGATCATTTAAGCGCGATACTAATGGGTGCGCTGGGTTGATCTCAAATGTCGGCTTCACTTCTGGCACAGGTTGACCCGCAGCTTGCATCAGCTTGATCATCTGAGTCGACATTTCGCCTTCACCCGCCACCACGCAGGCAGGAGTGTCGGTTAAGCGTGACGTGACTTTCACATCAGCAACGGTTGAGCCTAATGCCGCTTTAATGCGTTCAACTAAAGCTACCGATTCTTGCTCAAGCTTTTCTTGCGCTTCTTTTTCAGATGCATCTTCCAGCTCGCCAAGTTCTAAATCACCACGGGTCACTGAGTGCAGTTGTTTCTCTTTGTACTCAGTTAAGTGGCTGATTAGCCACTCGTCGATACGCTCTGACATCAGTAAGACTTCAATGCCTTTCTTACGTAACAGCTCTAAATGTGGGCTGTTAGCAGCGGCTTCATGGCTGTCGGCAACAATATAGTAAATCTTAGTTTGACCTTCTTTCATGCGGCTGATGTAGCCATCAAGTGACACAGTCGGCGCAGCACTGCCCGTATGGGTCGAGGCAAAACGCAATAAGCCAGCAATACGCTCACGGTTGGCGAAATCTTCCGCAGGCCCTTCTTTCAGCACTTGACCAAATTCAGCCCAGAACTGTTGATATTTTTCCGCATCGTCTTTCGCCAGTTTTTCCAGCATGCCAAGCACACGTTTGGTGATACCAGTACGCATCGCTTTGGTCACGTGGTTATCCTGCAGAATTTCGCGGGATACGTTCAGCGGCAGATCGTTTGAGTCAATTAAGCCCTGCACGAAGCGCAGATAAGATGGCATAAATTGCTCGGCGTCATCCATGATGAACACACGTTGCACAAACAGTTTTAGGCCGTGTTTACGGTCGCGATTCCACATATCCCAAGGCGCTTTTGCAGGAATATACAATAGGTTAGTGTATTCTTGCTTACCTTCTACCCGATTATGACTCCACAGTAGTGCGTCGGTGTAATCGTGGGAAATGTGTTTATAAAACTCTTGATACTCTTCGTCACTGATGTCAGCTTTATTGCGCATCCACAAAGCCGTGGCTTTGTTCATGACTTTCCATTGACCTTCGGTCGCAGGAATTTTTTCGCCATCAGGACCATCACGCTCTGGCGAGCCTTCTTGCCACATTTCAACTGGCACAGAGATATGATCTGAGTATTTAGTGATGATCGAACGCAGGCGCCAATCATCGGCAAATTCTTTTTCTTCGTCACGCAGGTGCAGCGTAATTTCAGTACCACGGCTCGCCTTGGTGATGGTATCAACGGTGAAGTTACCCTCGCCTTCTGATTCCCACAATACGGCTTCATCGGCCTTATGACCGGCAGCGCGAGTGCGAACAGTGACTTTTTTCGCCACAATAAAAGCCGAATAGAAACCGACACCAAATTGGCCGATTAACTGTGAATCCTTTGAGGATTCGCCCGATAGATTCTTAAAGAAATCAGCGGTGCCTGATTTTGCGATTGTGCCTAAATGCTCAATCACGCCGTCGCGGGTCATACCCACGCCGTTATCTTCGATGGTCACAGTGCCTTTTTCTTTATCGGCACTGATACGGACTCGCAGTTCACCGTCGCCTTCATAGAGTGCGTCATTGGTCAACGCCAGATAACGCAGCTTGTCCGCCGCATCCGCAGCGTTGGAGACCAGTTCACGCAAGAAAATTTCTTTGTTGGAATACAAAGAATGGATCATCAAATGCAACAGCTGTTTGACTTCTGTTTGAAAACCATGAGTTTCTTGTTGTGACATGAAATTTTCCTTTATTTGTTACGCAATTTGGTAAAAGTAACGCTTAGTGTTTACTAAATGGGGCTCCAAATTTGCTTTTCAAGGGCAAGGGCTAAAACGAGGTTCGAATGGCGAAAAATAAGGCGCTTGATGAATACCAAGCGCCTATGTGAGGACTTTAGTGTACTTTCAACATCAACCTGCACGAGGCGTTAGTCTTGGGCTAATTCTTTTTCTAACTGTTGGGCGATGGCTTCGGGCGATCCGCTGTTGCGGGCAAAGAGTCCATAAGCGGCGGGGATCACGAAGATAGTGAATAAGGTTGCCAGTAAAATCCCCGACAACACCACTACACCAATCACAAAACGAGTTTCAGCACCCGCGCCTACCGCCAATACCAATGGCACGGCGCCAGCGGCAGTGGTGATCCCTGTCATTAAGATAGGTCGTAACCGCTGCGCTGACGCTTGAATAATAGCCTTATCAAAATCAACGCCTTTATCCCGCAATTGGTTAGCAAACTCGACAATCAAGATGCCATTTTTCGCGGCTAACCCGACCAGCATAATAATGCCTATCTGACTGTAAATATTAAGACTCTGCCCCGTAAGCCACAAACCAATTAAGGCGCCGACGGTAGCCAGCGGCACAGTCAGCATGATCACCACAGGGTGGATATAACTCTCAAACTGCGCCGCGAGCACGAGGAATACAATCCCCAGTGCGAGGATGAATACGAAGTACATAGAGCTACCCGACTCTTGATAATCGAGGGATTGGCCCTTGTAGCTAATCACCGCTTCCGCTGGTAAATAGGTACGCGCCAATTGATTCATATAATCAAGGGCTTCACCTAGACTATAACCATCTTCCAAACTGGCTTCTATGGTGATCGCGCGCATACGGTTGTAACGGTTCAGCGAACTGGCGTCGGCAAACTCCTCCACAGTCACTAAGTTAGACAGCGGAATAAGCTCCTGACTGCGCTCGGATCGAACATAGATATTTTGCAGATCCGCCGCCGTATTTTGATTATCGCGCTCGCCTTCAACGATCACATCGTATTCTTCACCGTCACGCATAAACGTCGTCACTAAGCGTGAGCCCAACATGGATTCCAACGTACGGCCAATATTTGAAATCGACACTCCAAGGCTCGCCGCTCTGTCTCTGTCGATGACGACACGAAGTTGAGGCTTAGTCTCTTTATAATCATGATCTAATCCTAATAATTTGGGATTCTGTGCCGCCTTTTGCATCATGATATCGTGCCAGCGGGCAAGCTCTTCGTAGCTAGGTCCACCAATCACAAATTGCACAGGTTTACCTACGCCGCGACCAAAGGCTTGGCGCATTACAGGGAACGCTTGCACCCCGGCGAGATTGGCAAGACGCTTATTAATGTCGACGATAACTTCCTTTACTGGACGACGTTTGCCCCAATCTTCCAGTACTATGATTGCCATACCGTTAGAGAAATCCGCCGCGCGGCCAAAGCCACGGGGGGCACGAATGAGCAGACGTTTGATATCACCCGTTTCGACCAATGGCATCAAGCGGTTTTCCACTTCATTCATATAGGATTCTATGTATTCGTAACTCGCGCCCTGTGGCCCGTTGACCATCAAGAATAACGAACCACGGTCTTCCTGTGGCGCAAATTCTTGCGGTACTTTTTGGACTAAATAGACACTAGAGCCTAATGCGACTAACACCAGAATCGACACCAATATCGGGTGAGCCATGGCGGATTTTAAGGACAATTGATACCGGTTTGACACTTTTGTCATTATGCCGTCGACCTTACGTACCAACCAAGAATCCTGCGAGCTCGGCTTAAGCAACTTAGAGCACATCATGGGCGTGAGTGTGAGCGCCACTAGGCTAGAGAACAGCACGGCCGCACTCATGGTCACGGCAAACTCTTTAAAGAGTTTACCTAAATCACCCTCAAGGAAAGTGATTGGCATAAAGACCGCGACCAACACGAGTGTGGTCGCGATAACAGCAAAAGCTACTTCACGCGCACCGAGAAAAGCAGCTTTGAGTGGTGAATCTCCTTCTTCGATACGTCTATGAATGTTTTCCAGCATCACAATCGCATCATCCACCACCATACCGATGGCGAGGATCATTGCCAATAAGGTCAAGAGGTTAATGGTATAACCTAGCGCATACAGCACAATAAAGGTGCCGAGCAGAGACACTGGCACAGTGATCGCGGGGATCAACATAGCGCGCACACTGCCAAGGAACAAATAAATCACGATAATCACTAAAATCATCGCTGTGAACAGGGTTTGATACACTTCTTTAATCGAGGCTTCGATAAACACTGAGCTATCGTAGCTGCGTTTAATCGACATCCCCGCTGGCAAGGTCGGGTTGATTTTGTCAACCAGCGCGTTCACTGCGCGCGCCACTTCTAACGTATTGGCGGTTGACTGTTTAGACACGCCTAAACCTATCATTGCCTCTTTGTTGCCACGGAACATAATCCGCTCTTCATCAGAGCCAATTTCCACCCGTGCGACATCGCTCAGTTTGACTAAATAACCGTCTTCCCCTTGGGTGATCACTAAGTTTGCGAAATCTTCGGCAGTGCGATAACCCCGCTCCAGTCGCACTGTAAAGTGCCGCTCCTTCGACTCTATCGAACCTGCAGGTAACTCGACGTTCTCAGCTCTGAGCGCGGCCTCAACATCGGCAACCGTTAAACTGCGAGAAGCCAAGGCTTGTCTGTCAAGCCAAACGCGCATGGCGTAAACCTTACCACCACCAATACGCATCCGCGCCACACCATCGACCACCGAAAAGCGGTCCGACAAATAACGGTTGGTGTAATCGGTCAATTCTAGGGTCGTCATTTGATCCGACACGAGATTGAGCCACATGATCACTTCATCACTACCATTGGCCTTTTGTACTTCTGGGGGATCAGCTTCATCGGGTAAATTGTCGAGTAAACCTGAGATCCTGTCGCGCACATCGTTAGCTGCATCTTCAATATTACGGCTAATATCAAACTCTAAGGTAACCGATGAGCGGCCATCACTGCTCGATGAACTCACGTGACGAATGCCTTCGACGCCACTGATCCTGTCTTCAATCAATTGGGTAATGCGGCTTTCCACCACGGCAGCACTGGCACCGCGGTAATTCGTGTCGATAGATACCACTGGCGGATCTATGTTTGGGTATTCGCGCAGGGGCAATTTATCAAAGGAGACAAGCCCGAAAGCGACCAGCAGCAAGCTGATCACTGAGGCAAATACGGGACGTTTGACCGAGAGATCAGTAAGGATCATACACTTGGCTCCGCGTTCGTATCGGCAAGATAACTAAACTTTTCCGCGAACTCAGTTTGCACTTTATCCCCAGGATGAACTTTCAGTAAGCCGCGGATCACTACGTTTTCGCCCAAGGCTAAACCATCTAAGATCTCCACCCAGCCACGGGTGCGAATCCCAATAGTGACTTGTTTACGTTCAATCACCTTGTCAGCATTGACGCTGTAAACATAATGGCTGTTTTGGATCGGGATAATGGCAGATTCAGGCAACATCAAGGCCTCGCGGCTACGCTTGATGAGTTTGACCTTCATCAACATGCCCGGTAATAAACGCAGCTCAGGATTGGGGATCTCGGCGCGAACGATCACTGTGCGTGTGGTTGGATTCACGCGGCTATCAATCGATGTCACCACACCTTTGAAAGTCACATCAGGGAAAGCGACCGCTTTGGCTTCCACCTTTTTACCTGGCTCTAAATCTTGAATAAAGCGCTCTGGCACTGAAAAATCGAGCTTAATGGTAGAAATATCATCCAATGTCGTAATTACAGTGCCGGGCGACACTAAGCTGCCCACACTGATTTGACGTAAGCCTAAACGGCCATTAAAAGGCGCCAAAATACTGCGATCATTGAGTGATGATTGCGCCTGTTCGAGCTCGGCACGGGTGGTATCAATAAGGGTTTGTAATCTGTCGCGTTCTAACTCGGCCACAGTGCGGCTAGTCACCAACGAACTGATACGAGCTAATTCACGTTGATTATCACTGACTTTGACTTGCGCGGCTTTAACCTTAGCGATCTGCTCAGCATTTTGCAGTTGGACTAATAACTCGCCCTTTTTAACAATATCGCCGTCGTCAAATTTAAGCGCTATCACCATGTCGGTGACTTTAGGCGTTATCGTTACAGATTCTGCGGCTTTATTGCTACCAATAGCTTCAACTTCATCGCGAATGGGCGCCATAGCGGCAGTGGCAATCACCACATTAGGTATGAGTTTAATCTGGGCTGCAGCAATCTCTTGCGGTTGCATGGCTTGGTATCCAAACCATGCCGCGGCCAATATGGCGATTATTAGAATAATTTTTTTCATCGGGCTTCCAAGGAATGACTCGCATTAATGACGGCTAGTTTACTCACTCACATCATCGCATCAATACGTTTTACTTTTTCTTACAAATTACGCTGATAGCGCAAAATATGTATGATTAAGTGTCTTTGGCGATATCAATGGTTGAGTTGCCAGAATGCAGTACGATAACAAGGTTGTTAAGTGATTAATTTTACTTATTGCCACTAAATCAACATTTATCACTAAAACCATTTGAAAAAGATTGGTATATAGATAATTAAATCCTGAAACACAGATCGCCTAGATAATCGACAATCCCCTGCTTAAAACTCAAATCGCAGCCAATAAAAAAGGGCGATAATTCGCCCTTTTCTAGTCAACTGCTGAAATTAACGTATTTGACGTTCTTCTTTCATCAGGTTTGACAGTGACTGGTACACATTGCTAACCACTTCATCGCTTAATGGCTGATCTTCGCCATCGCGAAGGAAGATTTTCGTTTCTTCTGGAGTATCACCATCTTCAAGCAGTAAACGGTAGCTACCTTCTTTCAGTGCTAACTTATCTTCGCCCCACAATGAACTCCAAAAACCAGAGTTATCGTCAAACTTGATAAAGTACAATCCTTTAGCACTATCCATATCGGCAATTTCAAAGCCCATTTCTGGCAGCACTATGCGTAGACGATCCCACACTTGCTTGTAAGAGGCTTTAGCAGACCAGTAAGCTTTACCTTCTTCAGGCGTCACGAGATCAACATTAATACCTAAGGTTTGCTTCAAACGATTCGATTGGATCGCTTGGTCGCGCTTAACGCTGATATACGCAATGGCGCTGTTCAGCATATCAATAGTGTATCTTTGCTTATCTTCACCGCTTAATAAAACTTGTTGCGCTTTATCGTCGTAAAACTCTTCGTGTTCAACTAAGTGAATAACGATATTGGCAGTGCGACCATGTGGACGTGTTTCCACATCAAAACGATAGCGTTGGCGCAACAGATAAACTTTATCCGCACCCCACATGCTCGATTCAATCACTTCACGGCTTTCAATCCAATCGGTTTCTATGTTGCCTTTGTCAAAATCACGGCTACGAACAGCAATACCTTTTTGAGCAAAGAAACCATCTAAGTTTGTGAAGATTTCTTGTTTCAAATCCACAGCATTGTCTATGGATTCAACTACGATTTTAATGTTGTCACTGCCCTCTTCCACATGAGTACCTTCCGCCATTGGCAGTACTTGCAGTGGCGGACGGATATCTAAGTTTTTGCCATACAGCGAAGCATTCACTTTAGAACCCAGTGCTGGTACATCGAATTCTTTATTGTAGGGTGGCGTTTTTAATCCCGCGGGGATCTTAAGCAAAGGCGCTTGCTCGGCCTGAACATAGTCGTCGTTACCGTTCGCTTGGCGGCGATCAAGTGGCGAACTACAGGCTGCAACCGCAGCAACTAAGATCAGTGGAGTGACTTTCTTTAACATTAATTATTTAACCTCTATCTGGGCACGAGTCATTGCTTCTATCAACAGACCATGACATTGCTCAGAAAGTTCAGTCAAAGGTAAACGAATATGGCCACATTTAATCAAACCCATACGATGGGCAGCCCATTTTACTGGGATAGGGTTGGCTTCACAAAACAGTGTGCTATACAAACCGCGCAGCGGGGTATCTATGCTCTGAGCCAACTCGGCATTGCCAGCGAGCGCCGCATCACACATAGCTTTAAAAGCCTTTGGTACTATGTTGTTAGCCACAGAAATTACGCCATTTCCACCTAAGAGTAAAAACTCTCTGGCAGTGGCATCATCACCGCTATACAAGAGGAAATCGTCGCCGCACAGTTCGCGCAGACGTTTTACACGGGATAAGTCACCGGTCGCCTCTTTTACACCAATAATGTTGCTCACGCTAACAAGCTCGGCAACAGTTTCTGGCAGCATATCAACGGCAGTACGGCCTGGAACATTATAAAGAATTTGTGGAATATCTGTGCTAGCGGCCACAGCTTTATAATGCGCAATCAATCCCTTAGGCGTTGGCTTATTATAATATGGCGTTACGCCAAGCATAGCGGCAACACCCACATTAGATAAGGACTTGGTGAGCTCAACGGCTTCAGATGTGGCATTGGCGCCATTGCCACCAATGACAGGAACACGTCCCGCAGCAAATTTAACGGTTTGTGAAACGACCGCTACATGCTCAGGCATAGGCAGAGTCGCTGACTCGCCAGTAGTACCAACGGCCACAATGGCATCTGTGCCTTGGTCAATATGGAATTCGACTAACCTTTCAAGACTTGCAAAATCTACTGAGCCATCACTGTTCATTGGCGTGATTAAGGCTACGATGCTTCCGTTTATCATCTGACTTTCCCCAAGATTTCAGGATTCGCTATGGTACTGATGCCAACCACTAATGACAAGCATTAACGGGGCTCTCAAATTGAATTAGTTATGGTAGCATTACATCCCGCACAAAAACTCAGCTTTAACACTGAGTTTTCGCTCTATGATATCGAAAAAGTGAGGAAAATTCATGACCAATTTCCTGGTCGTAACAGCGATGGGTCTCGACCGTCCTGGACTTGTAAGTAAACTAGCTCGACTTGCCAGTGACTGTGACTGCGATATCGTCGACAGCCGTATGGCATTATTTGGTAACGAATTTACCCTGATCATGATGTTATCTGGCTCGTGGGCATCAATAACGAAAATTGAAAGTATGTTCCCCAGTCTCAGCGTTGAGTTAGAACTGCTGACGGTGATGAAACGCACCTCTAAACACACACCACAAAACTACCTTTCTCGCCTCGAAGTACGCTTCACGGGTAAAGACCAACGCGGCACCATTAAACGCATTACCCAGTTCCTTGCTGACAGGTCATTAGATCTTGCCGCAGTACGTTCATTTTCTGAGGAACTCCCCGATGGTGAACAAACGCAAAATGTGTCGCTAACCATTAATATTCCTGAAAAAGTTGAACTAGAAAAGCTCGAACAGAGTATCTATCAGCTCGCCCAAGATATGACCTTAGATTGTACTATTCGTCGTATGGAAGGCACTGCCATCTTAGAGGACAGAGGATAATAGATGAATACCTTAACGGCTGGGGCAAAAGCGCCTCACTTTACACTGCAAGATCAACATGGCAACTCAGTATCGCTGGCTGACAGCCTTAAGCAAGGCCCTGTTTTAGTGTATTTTTACCCGAAAGCATCAACGCCGGGTTGCACAGTTCAAGCCTGCGGTCTACGTGACAGTAAAGCCGAGCTCGATAGTCATAATGTCACTGTATTTGGCATTAGCCCAGATCCTGTGGCTAAACTGGCTAAATTTGCAGAGAAACAAGCACTCAACTTCACTTTGCTGAGCGATGAAGACCACAGTGTCGCCGACGCTTTTGGGGTCTGGGGTGAAAAGAAATTCATGGGAAATACCTATGATGGCATCCACAGATTAAGCTTCCTTATCAATACCGACGGCACCATCGCCCACGTATTCGATAAGTTTAAAACCAAAGATCACCATGAAGTCGTACTCGCGCAAATCGCGGGTTAATGACTAATATGACGACGAATACAAGGCTTCAAGCTGCTGCTTTAATCGGCACAAAAGTGTAAACGTTGTCAGTTGATTTTGGTAGCCTGAATAAATAATCGGCAATCGATAACGAAAAGGTCCTGAAATCAGGACCTTTTTCATGAAAAATTTTCACTTTCATATCACAAGATACGGTCTAACCGAGCAAAAAACCGCAAAAGCATTCAGCTATGCCCGTATTCTATGGCATCACAACGTCGGTTTATCCTGCCACATAGGGCCAAATAATCGCAGCGGCAATGCTCCACATGGTTAACCAAATAAAACGGTCAAGGTAACGCCATGCCGCTGGGCGAGTAAAAATGGGCGCTAACAAACGCGCACCAAAACTTAAGCCAAAAAACCAAATAAATGATGCCAGTACAGCACCCGCGCCAAACCAAGGCCGATCGAAATCATCAAATTGAGTGCTAATGCTGCCGAGCAACACCACAGTATCAAGATACAAATGCGGATTAAGTAAACTGATCCCAAGCGTCGTCAGTACGGCTTTCTTAAATGTGTCCGCATTATCGGCCTGATCCATCTCAATGCCCTTAGCCACAAACGACGCCTTTAGCGCATTCGCACCATACCAAAGTAGAAACGCGGCGCCACCGAAACTCGCCACATGCTTAATAGTGGGAAACGACTCAATAATATGTCCTAGCCCCGCGACACCCGCAGTGATCATCAGCGCATCAATGATAGAGCAGAGCAAGGCTATCGGTAATGTGTACGAGCGCTTAATGCCTTGCTTGAGCACAAAGGCATTTTGCGCGCCCACAGCAATAATCAAACTGCCACCAATTCCCATACCTTGTATAAATGCCGCTTGCATAACCACCTCTCATGTTCAAAGAAGGCGCTAGCATAGTCAAAACAACAAAATTAATATAACTAATGTTTTTTATGTATCATAAGTAAAATTAATAACCGTCCAAACACACTCATTTGAGGATGACTATGCTGGAATACGCGAATCTCAAAGCGCTCGCCGTTGTGGTCTCGGAAGGCGGCTTCGACCGCGCCGCCAAAGTGCTGCACATCACCCAGTCGGCGGTATCACAGCGCATTCGACAACTTGAAGAAAAAGTTGGTCAGTCACTGCTTATTCGCTCCAATCCTGTGGTCGCAACGCCCACAGGTAAGCGCCTGTTGCGCCACTATTCACAGGTACAATTACTCGAAAGTGAATTAAGAGCTGAGATGGACGCCGACGATCCCAACCATCCAACCACAGTGCGCATCGCTGTGAATGCCGACAGTTTAGCCACTTGGTTTTTACCTGCGCTGGCAGGCATGTTCAGTCGCCATGCTTGGTTATTAGAATTGATCGTCGATGACGAGTCTTACACCCATCATCTATTGAAAAATGGTGAAGCGGTCGGATGTGTCACCACAACCGAAGTGCCGATGGCTGGTTGCAGCAGTGAGTTTTTAGGCACCATGGAATATTTGTGTGTGGCCACGCCCGAATTTGCCGCGCGCCATTTTGGTGAGCCGAGCGACACTCAGTCACTTAGCAACACTCAGCTGTTTAACGGCATTAGCCAAGCCCAGTTAGCGAAGGCGCCAGCAGTGGTGTTCTCCACCAAAGATAAGCTGCACGAGAAGTTTCTCGCCCAATATTTCAATATGACGCCAGGGCAATGGTGGCAACATACTATCCCCTCTTCAGAAAGTTTTTTAGAAGCGATTAACTTAAGCTTAGGTTATGGACTCGTCGGTCATCTGCAAGCGAAGCCATTAATCGATAAAGGGATACTGATTGAGATCACCCCAGAACGGCGCATGCGCGTGCCGCTGTTTTGGCAGCATTGGAATATCAAAGCAAAACAAACGACACTGGTTTACCGTGCCCTTGCGGCAACCGCGCAGCATAATTTGCTGCAGGCATAAAAAATCGGGCTCAAACCAAAGTTT
The DNA here is from genome assembly GCF_025653725.1 of Shewanella sp. SM74. NCBI lineage: Bacteria > Pseudomonadati > Pseudomonadota > Gammaproteobacteria > Alteromonadales > Shewanellaceae > Shewanella > Shewanella sp. SM74. The sequence goes on from NZ_JAKKRZ010000002.1 coordinate 314,727, forward strand.
GAGCCCGATGTTAAAAGCCTTCAATCTAATATCAAGTGAGTCTTAAAGACTCAGATTTAACATTTAAGAGTTAACTCACTCTTTATTAGCTCGCTCTTAACGCAGCAATACGTTTCTCTAATGGAGGATGACTCATCATCATTTCCGCCATTGAACGTTTGCCGTTAATACCGAAGGCTGACATTTGTGCAGGCATTGCCGTACTTTCAGGGCCTTGGCGTAAACGCTCAAGCGCAGCAATCATCTTACCTTTACCCGCTAAACGTGCCGCACCTTCATCGGCTTTGTACTCACGAATACGTGAGAAGTAAGCGACGATAATTGAAGCCAAGATACCGAATAGCATATCCAGTACGAAAACAACGGCCATGTAAGCAAACATACCTAAACCTTCGCCTTCTTCATCATTACTCGACACGAAGTTGTTGATAATACCAGCAACCACACGGGCCGCGAAGATCACGAACGTGTTCACCACACCTTGAATAAGTGTCAAGGTCACCATGTCACCGTTAGCAACGTGGCTCACTTCGTGGGCTAATACGCCTTCAATTTCATCTTGGCTCATGCCATATAACAGACCCGTACTGACAGCCACTAATGAATTGTCTTTACTTGGACCAGTAGCGAACGCATTCATGTCAGGCGATTGATAAATCGCCACTTCTGGCATTTTAATCCCCGCTTGCTTAGCTTGACGGGCAACCGTCTCCACTAACCAACGTTCGGTACTGTCACGTGGGGTAGTGATGACTTCACAACCCATGGTCTTTTTCGCCATCCATTTTGAAATGGCTAAGCTGATAAAGGCCCCACCGAATCCAAAAATGGCAGCGAACACCAGCAGTCCACCCATAGTAGACGTGTTCACGCCTAGAATAGACATTACAATTGAGGCTACTAGCAACACAGCTAGGTTAGTCGCAATCAATAGAAATATACGCTTCATTTCAGCTCCTTTAGGGCAAGAATAGGCCATTTAACTTTGTTCAAAGACATAATATGTCCAAATCATCGAAATTCAAGTGGTAAAAGAAAAGAGTTTTTAAAATAGGTTATCTTTCTCGTATATAGACACTGCCTTTCATGGCCGAGAGTCTAGGGACAGTATATTAATCGAAACTTAAACTTATGCCCAAGCAACCTCAAGATACGAGTTTCATCGCGTTCTGAGAGCTTTAATTCAAGGCGTATCAATCACTGACTTTTGCATTGATGCCACACAGAAGTAGAATGCCCCGAACGCTCCATCTTGGTGGGGATCACTATCTTGAAAAACACCGCCGCTAGCCGTGCTATGGCGCAATTCTGCTTTAACTCTCTATGTTTATCGGAATTAATCTTTGTTAACATACCAATACACTCCGAGATTTCAGGATACAAAATGACAATCAACGCCCTACTACTGAGCAGCTCTCGTGTCGGTGATACGCCTTATCTTGCCCACGCGATCCCTTTTATTAAACCGCTCACCGTCAACGCACAAAAATGGATTTTTATCCCCTATGCAGGGGTTAGCATGAGTTATGACACTTATTTAGCGTCTGTCGTGACTGGGCTAGCTGAGCTTGAACTCGATATCAGTGGTATTCATCAGCATCCAGACCCTAAACAAGCAATAAAAGATGCCGATGGAATTTTAATCGGTGGGGGTAACACCTTTCACCTGTTACACCAACTATATCGTTATGATCTGGTCGCGCTTATTCGTGAGCAAGTCGCCCTTGGTAAACCTTATATCGGCTGGAGCGCGGGTTCAAACGTATCGGGACTGAGTATTCGCACCACTAATGATATGCCGATCATCGAACCGCCTTCGTTCAACGCATTAAACTTAGTGCCGTTCCAGCTCAATCCACACTATTCCAATTACCAAGCACCGGGCCACAATGGTGAAACCCGTGCCCAACGGTTATTAGAATTCACTAAAGTCGACCCATTAACCCCAGTGATCGGCATAGTTGAAGGCTCAGCTTTGTGGCGACAAGGAGACACACTATCACTCTTAGGTGACAAACCTGCGTATTTATTCTGTGGTGAGCAGCAAGAGATCCCAATCCCTGTGGGCAGTGACCTATCGCACTTACTCAAGTCCTAATATCCACGTTAGCATACCTAAATGGGCTCACAGTTAACACCGTGAGCCTGAATCACTCATTAGCAATAATTAAGATTAACCATTTGATATTGTAAGTTTTTAATTAACACTCTCGATTCAACTGCACCAATTTTGTGTAAAAACGCCACTGAATTCAATGAGAACAGTGTTAACTCAGCCAAGACAGTTTTTACTGCAGTACCAATTGCGATTACTTATCGTAAAATCACACCGCAAAGTATTGAGAACGGCACCTAAAATAGCGCCAAGCATAATTTATGTTACAAATCTCTAGCTACGCAGGTAAAATTATCCCTTACCTCAGCTACTCGAATCCCACGACTGAGGATTTTATAGCAGACAAGTTATTAATATTTAGGGATTAGATAGACTGAAGCATATATTGTGCCTATGAATCAGCGTCATTTTAGTAAGGAGTTTCCATTTTGCGAATGAATCTTATGATGAATTACCCTACCGGTTATCCGGCATTACTCAAAAAACTACCTTTTGTCATCTTGACCGCCATCGTCTATGTCGTCGGCATAAACAACGTCAATGCCGCAGCGGCAGAGACAACACCAACGCCAGCACCAGAGAAGAAATCCAAAAAATTCTCCCAAGACACAGTTATTGAACTCGCTCAACAACTGTCGCAAAAACCATTTAAAGAAGCGAAAAAAGCACCTAAAGAACTGGTTGATCTCGATTTCGCGACCTATGGCAAAATCAATTACCAAGAAAATGCCGCGATTTGGGGCGGAACACCGACCAAATTTTCGGTACAACTTTTTGCTCCAGGCTTTCTCTATAAAAACCTTGTCGATATCGACGTGGTCGAAAACAGCAAAGCTATTCCAATTGAGCTAACAGAAGCTTCGTTCGATGTCCCTAACGACACCATTGAAAAACTCATCACTCAAGTGGGCCAATACGCGGGTGTGCGTTTACATTACCCTATCAATGATGATGAAATAAAAGATGAATTCATCATGTTTCAAGGTGCGAGCTATTTTCGCGTACTTTCTAAAGGGCAAACCTATGGCTTGTCTAATCGTGGTTTAGCGATTGATGTCGCTCAGCCAAAAGGTGAAGAATATCCCCTGTTTAAACGTTTCTGGGTCGAGCGCCCATCTAAATATCAGACAGCAATTGTGGTTCATGCTCTGCTAGATAGCCAAAGTGTCACTGGCGCCTATCGTTTTGGTATTTATCCCGGCGCACCATCACGTGTCGAAGTGGATGTAACCTTATTTCCACGCAAAGATATCCAGCATGTGGGTCTTGCACCGCTGACCTCTATGTTCCTCTTTGGCGGACTCGATAACTCAGATAAACCCGATTACCGCCCACAAGTACATAACTCCGACGGTCTACAAATCGATCGCGGTAATGGCGAACGCCTATGGCGCCCATTAAATAATCCTAACAAACTGCAGATCAGTGCTTTTGGCGATGAAGATATAAAGGGGTTTGGTCTTATCCAGCGCCATCGTAAATTTGAAGACTATCAAGATCTGAGTGCAAACTATCAACTTCGACCTTCAGCATGGATTGAACCCCTCAATGATTGGGGCAAAGGCCAACTGGTGTTGCTTGAAATTCCCTCTAATGCTGAAACCAACGACAACATAGTTGCCTATTGGGAGCCGCAAGGCGGACTGAAAAAGGATCAGCCCTATAAATACTCCTATCGCATAACGGCCTCAAACGACAGCCCTTCTACGGCGTTAAAAGCACGTGTTGTCCGCAGTACTAAAGGGCAAGTGTTAGCAAAAGGCAAAGAATTACTTATCGATTTCAGTAACATCAAGCCGCAAGATATTGATAAAATTATCATCGATGCCAGCATCAGCAAAGGTAAAATCCTGTCGTCTCGGATTGTCACCCACCCGGACATCAATGGCGCTCGAGTATTTATCAGCTTCGAACCAGAAAGTACCAATGTAGCCGAACTGAGAATACAGCTTAAGAAAGACGATAAACCACTTGCAGCGACTTGGCTGTACCGCTGGAATAGCGATGATTGGCAATAAGCTGATATTCACTAATATCACTGTCTAACAAGCATAAACTGACCGAGTAAATGAATAAAAGCGCCAGTTTTTACTGGCGCTTTTTTATACCTAGGGTTTTATTTATAGGCTTACTATTTATAGGTTTTATCTCTAGCATAAATAGAACAAGCCAAGGCTAAAAACTCACGACCTGCTTTTCAGCAAACATAATCCCATACCTTATCGCTCGACTTCTCTGCCAGCATAACTACAGGCTTAATTCAAAATGACACTATCACTTAAAACGTAGCACTATTGTGTGCTTTTAGGGTTATTAGCCTCTCCTGATGTGCGTCGCCGCAAGGACCTCTGCGAACTAAAGTAAGCAGTACGTTAAGTGTGTCAGTCAAATTTGACCTTAAACCCCTCACGAAGAATGCCGACTAAAAGTAGAAATCTAAATGCAAAAAAGCCTCGATATAAATATCGAGGCTTTTTCTTTTTTGGTACCCGAGGCCAGACTTGAACTGGCACGCTGTTACCAGCGAGGGATTTTAAATCCCTTGTGTCTACCGATTCCACCACTCGGGCAAACGCTGAATATTAATGACGGGAATCATGTCAAAAATATTATTAACTCTACATCATTAACGCTTAACACTAATAAATCTATTTAATAAAGCCTATTGAAGATTCGGACTTTATTTTTACCATCACTATCAAAATAATGGTACCCGAGGCCAGACTTGAACTGGCACGCTGTTACCAGCGAGGGATTTTAAATCCCTTGTGTCTACCGATTCCACCACTCGGGCAAACTCTTGATATTAACGACGGGAATCGTGTCATTAATACTTTAATCTATGGAGGCGCGACCCGGAGTCGAACCGAGATCGACGGATTTGCAATCCGCAGCATAGCCATTCTGCCATCGCGCCATAGTTGCTAACTCATGTTGAGTAGAATTAGACTTTAAAAATATTGGAGCGACATATCGGGTTCGAACCGATGACCTATACCTTGGCAAGGTATCGCTCTACCAACTGAGCTAATGTCGCATCTTGTTTTACTATTCACTCAGATAAACAAAGCATTTCACTTTATTATCTAGCTAATATCAAACATCAATATTGGGTAACGTTAAGACTTTGTTTTCACATTGCCTCTTGTCTACGGGGTGGCATTCTACCGATTTACCACCCAGTGTCAACCGCTGTTTTATCGATAACTTACTGCTTGCACACTAAATAATCTCTTTGATTTTTTATTGCACTATTCAGCGGTAAGATCTTTCCAAGCGGCTAAAATGTAACTCATCATTGACCAAAACGTTAATACAGCGGCGATATATAACAGTACAAATGCGGCATTAGTCATTAAAGGATTGTATTGCCAAATCAGCCCAATAATTGCCACCATTTGTGCAGCCGTCTTGTATTTACCAATCCAAGACACGGCGACAGTACCACGTTTACCAATTTCAGCCATCCATTCCCTCAACGCTGAAATGACAATCTCGCGACCTATCATAAACAGGGCGGGCAACGTCAGCCAGATATTCGCGTATTGATCGACCAACAAAACTAAAGCTGTAATCACCATCAACTTATCAGCGACTGGGTCAAGAAAAGCGCCAAAACGAGTTAATTGTTTCAATTTACGGGCAGCATAACCATCTAATGCATCCGTTAACGCCGCAAGCCAAAAGGTAAATGCGGCAACAAAAGGGGTCCAGTCATAGGGTAAATAAAACAGCACCACAAAAATGGGCAGTAAAAAAAGCCTGAAAAGAGTTAATGCTATAGGTAAGTTAAACGGCATGATCAAACCAGTTAGTCAAAAGCAGCGCCAATCTTGCCTTAATTTTATCACCCTCGCAATGCATCATGAATGGTTTGTGCCATTTCTATGCTGATCCCTGGTACTTTGACTAATTCCGCCACACTTGCCCCTTTCACTTCCTGTAAGCCTCCTAAATGCTGTAACAAAGCTTTACGACGTTTAGGACCAATACCAGGGATAGATTCCAGTGTTGAAGTATTACGGGTTTTCTGGCGACGGTTACGGTGGCCAGTGATTGCAAATCGATGGGATTCATCACGAATATGTTGGATAAGGTGCAGTGCTGGCGAATCCCCTTCGAGGGAAAAGCTAGTTTCGGTATCCCCTAAGATCAAGGTTTCAAGCCCAGGTTTACGGCCCTCACCTTTCGCCACCCCAATAAGCTGCGGCGCTTTATCCAAATGAACAAACTTTTCATCTACTATCTTTTGGGCAATACGCAACTGCCCTAGTCCACCATCAATAAACAGAATGTCAGGGATTTTGCCGCCCGCTTCAATTTTATCGAAACGTCGGCTCACCGCTTGCTTCATCGCCGCATAATCATCACCCGGCGTAATACCGTCAATATTATAACGACGATACTCGCCTTTATGCGGCCCTTCTCGATTAAATACCACACAGGAGGCAACGGTGCTCTCTCCCATGGTATGACTGATATCGAAACATTCCATTCGCTGGATAGGCCCACTCAACTCTAAGATTTCTTCGAGTAACACAAAACGCTGTTCGACTGTGTTCTTATGGGATAGGCGCGTAACCACTGCATTCGTCGCATTGGTCACGGCTAAACGTAAGAAGCTCGCCCTGTCGGCGCGAACATTGGTCTTAATCGAAAACTTTTTATCTAGCGCCTCTGAAATCGCCGCTTCAAGTTCATGTAATTCTTCAAAATTATGGCTAATCACCACTTCTTTTGGAATAGTGCGTTGAATATCTGCATTTAAATAAAACTGTAGGATAAAGGAGCGCAGCACTTCATCCATATCAGTTTGGGCTGGCACTGAAGGATAATAACTACGACTGCCAAAAATTTTACCTTCGCGGATAAATAGCAGGTGGAAACAGGCGATGCCTGACGCATAATGCACCCCAATAACATCCATATCGCCTTTATTATTAGAGACTTCCTGTTGCTCGGCAACTTTACGCAGCGCCATGATCTGATCGCGAAATCGTGCAGCCTGTTCATAGGCTTGCTGCTCAGCCGCAAGTTCCATTTTATCAACCAAGGCGCTGATCACTTGCTGATCTTTCCCCTTTAAAAACAGGCTGGCTAATTTCACTTGCTCATCATAATCAGCGTTACTGACTTTGCCCACGCAGGGCGCGCTACAGCGAGACAGTTGATATTGCAAACAAGGGCGTGAGCGCGATTTGTAGTAAAGATCGTCACATTGACGAATAGGAAACAGCTTCTGCATCAAATGCAGGCTTTCACGCACAGCACCGCCATTGGGATAAGGACCAAAATAGTGGCCTTTTTCCCGCTGCGGACCACGATGATAGGCAAGCCTTGGGTGCTCATGCTGGCTTAATAAGATGTAAGGGTAAGATTTGTCATCACGCAACAACACATTGTATTTTGGCATGTATTGCTTGATGTAATCATTCTCAAGCAACAGAGCATCCGTTTCACTGTGGGTCAGCGTCACATCAATATGGTGAATATGTGAAACTAAGGCTTGGGTCTTAACATTACCGAGGTTTTTACGAAAATACGAGGTGAGCCGTTTTTTAAGATCTTTGGCTTTACCAACATAAATGACGTCATTTTTGACGTCATACATGCGATAAACCCCAGCAGAGGATGAAACAGTACGTAAGAAACTTTGGGCGTTAAATTCATTAGACATCATTCACACCCACAGTTTTGAAGACTTACCACAAACAACATAGGAACATGTAACCCAAGAACTCGCTAGATTAAAGTCATCGACCAACGCAATCCACTTTCCATTAAAAATGGCCAGCATCCAACATCTTATAGCGAATAGCTAACCGCGTTAGTTCGACATCACCACTGATCCCCAGCTTAGCAAATAAACGATAACGGTAACTGTTAACGGTTTTAGGACTTAAGTTCAGTTGCTCAGAAATATCGTTAACCTTCTCGCCATTGGTGATCATCAACATGATCTGTAACTCACGCTCGGACAAAGATTTAAACGGGTTTTCATCGGCAGGATTAAACTGGCTCAGCGCCATCTGTTGTGCAATTTCTGGGGACAAATAACGTTGTCCGCGAGAGACCTGACGTATCGCTTGCAATACTTCCGGCGGCGTCGCTCCTTTTGTTAAATAGCCCGAAGCGCCAGCCTGCATCACCTTACTTGGGAAAGGATCTTCCGTGTGTACAGTTAATACAATAATTTTTGCATGGGGTTGATATCGTAAAATTTTTCGAGTGGCTTCCAATCCGCCCATCCCAGGCATATTCATATCCATTAAGATCACATCCGCTTCATTTTGGCGAGCCCACTGCACCGCAGTCTCACCATCAGGGGCTTCGCCCACGACTTTGATCCCACGTTCATCTTCCAAGATGCGGCGGATCCCAGTTCTCACAAGCTCATGATCGTCAACCAAATATATCGAAATCAACTTAACCCACCTTTTACAATTTACAGCTCGATCCGTGTGTTAGAAAAAGCAACATGGCAAACGGATAACGAGTTCATAGGGCTAATTTAGCCCAACAACCCCATTTCGCAAAGCATAAATTCAACATTGTTAACTAGATGATATTTAAAGGAAGGATTCCAGAATAGCATACCAATAAAAAGCGTTTAAAAACGAAGCAATAACCCCAGAATGACCAGCCTAAAATCCCTGTTAAATCGATATCAAAGTATCCAGCAAATATAGGCAATTTTTCAGTTCAAGAAAAACAAAAAGGCCATCATTACTGTTAGCCTTTCACGTGAATATAGCAGAAGAGATACGCTTAGAATCAGGAACCTAAGGTTTTTAAATAGCTTAAATGCAAAAAGGCGTAAGAACTGCGCTTAGAATGGAGAACCCTAGCTCAAATTTCACACACAAAAAAGGCCATGAATAAACATGGCCTTTTTTGTAAAAATATGGCGGAGGAGCAGGGATTTGAACCCTGGGTGGGCTATAAACCCACGCCGGTTTTCAAGACCGGTGCATTAAACCACTCTGCCACCCCTCCGAACGAGCGAGATAATAGCTATCTCTGTCGCCACTGTAAACTTAAATTTATGGTTAATCGTGTTGATTGACTATTTCATATTCACTTAAATCGAAAGCCGTGAATAACAAAGGGATTAGAATGAGAAAACTGAAATGAAAATTGCACAAACAAAAAAGGCCATCATTACTGATGGCCTTTCTCGTAAATATGGCGGAGGAGCAGGGATTTGAACCCTGGGTGGGCTATAAACCCACGCCGGTTTTCAAGACCGGTGCATTAAACCACTCTGCCACCCCTCCGAACGAGCGAGATAATAGCTATCTACTACTCTGCTGTAAACCCTTAATTTAAAGAAGCAATCTACATGGTCAATCTACATCCAATCCGCTTAAAAATATCGCGTTATTCAACTTATCTTTGAATCCCTTATCAGTTGAAGCGCCATTTTAAGGTGGCACACTTCACACTATATTAAGACTAAGCTCGATTGATATTGATTAAACGGTCAGATAGTTTCTGCATCTCAAGGCTTAACACATCAAGCGCCGTTGCATCGAGGGAGTTATCTTCACTGATGCTATTTATTCGCACCGCCAACTCATTAATCTCTTGAGTGACTTGGCTTTGCTGCTGAGCAGCTAACGCGATTTGTTGGGCACGCTGTGAAATATCATCGAAACTTTGTACGGTACTCGATAGAGAATCGGCAGCGCCCTCAGCCTCCGCAACCGCATGGACAGTGCGGGACTCCCCAGCTTGCATTGCTTGCACAGCGAGCCGCGAAGCCGATTGCAAAGCGTTAATCATGGTACTAATTTCATTAGCCGAATCTTGAGTTCGCCCCGCAAGGGTTCGAACTTCATCAGCAACGACTGCAAAACCACGACCCTGATCGCCCGCTCTAGCCGCCTCAATTGCCGCATTGAGAGCGAGCAAATTAGTCTGCTCAGAAATCGCCTTAATCACATCTAATACAGCGCCCACCTTTTGACTGTCTTGGGCCAATTGGGATATCACCTTAGTTGCGTTGGCAATTTCTCCTGATAATGCCTCAATAGAAGTATTGCTGGCTGCAACACGGGTTTGCCCTTCCCGCACTACAATCAAAGACGATTGCGCAGTTGCAGCACAGTCATTGGTATTATTCGCGACTTCCATGGCGCTTGAAGACATTTGCGTTATCGCAGCGGCTAATTGTGCACTCTCCAGCCGCTGTTGCTCTGCGCGCTGAGCTAACTTACGGCTAAGTCCGCTTAATTGCGTTGCCTCAAATTGAATTTTCTTCGCTTCTTGAGTGATCAGATCTAACATTGCCCTTAACGTCCCTGCATAGGTGTTTACGGCTCGGCGCAAAGCGCCAATCTCATCATCCCGCTGAATTTGCAGTTCAACATTCGCCCCCAAACTACCGTTCCCAAGGGAAGCAATTTGATCTGTGGTTTCCTCAAGTTGCGCCAACAGTTTTTTACCCGATAACCAAGCCAGAGAAAGTAAAATGGCGAGTAATGGTAATAAAAACAATAAAATATCAAATGTTAGCTCACGGGCAAGCCCTGTGACTCGCGTTTTAGGCGTCACAAGGCCAATCACCCATCCGGTATCAGGCATCACAAAAAGACTCACCTCACTCGCCTGATTAAGTCTTCCATCCTTATTTAAGCTTACAGACACCACTTTGTTGATTGAGGTTTGCTTAAGTGCAGCTTCAACGGGGGAGAGCCAAGGTAACTGCCCGACGAGATCCGTAAAACGCAACATAGTGTCGGACTTATTCGTTTCAGGAAAATGTAAGATATTACCCGCTTGGTCTAAAGCAAAAGCATAACCGTCAGTCACATTGCCATGTTCTGTTAAAAATTTGGCTAAATCATCAAGTTTTAAATCTATCGTTGCGACCCCTGCAAATGTACCCGTGAGACGATATGGCACACTGCATGTCACCATAGCCACCTTTGTAACCGGATCTTGATAAGCCTCTGACCATAAACATTGAGATACTGAGCTAGTCCGCGCGCCCGTATACCAAGGATCATTATGATACCCAGGGCCAGATGGCGCATTATAGTCATCCGAATATGCCAGTAGATTATCGCTACCACGGGCCCAGAAAAAACTGTGGCGGATACTCCCAGCGACGAATTTATCTGGCTCAGGCCAGATCCCGCCCCCAGCGATAGTGAGATCGCCATTGTTATCAATCAAATTAGGTAAGGAGTTAAGATATAGAGCTTGCTCATGGGGTAGCACTTCTGCGAGGTGTGCAAGGCTTAAAGTAATCCCCTCAATGCTTGCCAACTTAAGTGCGAGTTGCCTTACGATACTGCTCCCCGTTTGCTCAATTAACTCTTGACTCGCCGCCACCACTCGAGGCTGCCCTCGAAGTGACATCACACCAAAAACCGCGAGCCCAGTCAGTAGAAGCAGCACTACGCTGCCCATTGTGAGCCGCTGCGAAATACGTGTAGGTAACAACATAGCTTTCTCTACTTAAAATAAGTCACCCTGATGGGAGAATTGTTCGGCCGTATGGTCCAAGACTGTCGAGAATCATACGTCGCACCATCCTAGTGCAAATTTTAAAGGCCATAAAAACCATTAACTTGGCCACAAACTTAGTGTAGACCATAAACGAGAAGCGCGGATAAAAAAGCCCATTAATCAGTAGCAGTCACTGATATCAGAATGAAGAATCTAGGGTTAACACAATGAACAATCATGACAGATAGTCTTTCCCTAAAGCATGGCACTGACGCCACGTTTAAGGTCAAAACCTAAGAGCGGAAATAGCACAAACAAAAAAGGCCATCATTACTGATGGCCTTTCTCGTGAATATGGCGCAGGAGCTGCGCTTCAAATCAGGAACCCAAGGGTTCAAACTGTATAAATGCAAAAGGCCGCTAATTGCTTAGCGGCTTTTTGACTAAAAATGGCGGAGGAGCAGGGATTTGAACCCTGGGTGGGCTATAAACCCACGCCGGTTTTCAAGACCGGTGCATTAAACCACTCTGCCACCCCTCCTAACGCCAAAAATAATATAAGTATACCGCTAACTTGTAAACCTCAATTTTTAAATATCGAGTCAAATGCTCAACTTATGTTCACCCCGATGTTTTTTACAACAAATACATGGCCAGTTTCAACGAATAATCGAGTAAACAGACGTAAAAACACCTATACAGTGAGAGACTTGTCGCCTTGGTATGGTAAAATCACTGCAACTTTTCACGGTAAATGCTTATATGAATTCACTCTTGATACCCACGTCTTCACTCGCACCTGAATTTAGCCTGCCAACCCTTCCCGAAACGGCTGACAATCTAAGCGCATTACTCTTAGGACAAGAGCGTGCTGTGGATGCGTTTAAACTCCACCAAGCTATTGTCGATCAGCACTTGTATCTGGCTGATTTCCCGAGCATTGACCGCCAATTAATGATCCAAGCCTCTATTGATAGCCTAGCGCCGTTATCTCCAGCTTATTTAGTGGCAACACGCCCGACTGATAAAGCGGTAACATTTCAGTGGCAATCAGAGAAACCACTAGAAAATCAGATCAGTATTGCCGAAAAAACGACTCGCTATCGCTACCTCAGTGGCAATATTCGCCGTGTAGACCTCATTGGCCGTATGGCACAAACAGGAACAACAAGTCAGTATCAAGCTGGTGCTCTGGCCGAATGTCATTATGTATTTATTTGCGCCGAGTCACTGTGGAAACGTGAAGGTTTATGGGAATTAGTGATGCAAATCCTCACCCATAAAGCGTATCAGATTAGCAATAACTTAAGTCCTATCCCGCTCAATTGTAAAATTGTCCTTATCGGTGCAGGAATGATTTATAGCCAAGTCAGAACTGAGGATTGGCAATTTCAACGTCACTTTACCCTACTAGCAGAACTCGCTAGCGAAATCGACTTGGTCCGTTATACAGAATCACAATACGTCGCATGGTTGCAAGCGGTTGCACAAAGTGTCGAGGTCACTTTAGAACAATCAAGCCTAGCGCCACTTTTTCGTTATAGTGCACGGTTAACCGAACATCAGCGCCGCCTCAGTTTGTCTATGCTCGAGTTTGCCCAACTGATGGTACAAGCTAAAGCCTATTGTGGTAAACCGAGTATCAATGCGAGCAGTATTGAGCTCGCGTTAGCCCAAGCCAACTATCGTCATAACAGCTCGGAAGAGTATTCAGGTCAAAGCTTCGATGACAACTTCATAAATCTGCCAACTTCGGGTGCTATGGTTGGTCAGATCAATGGATTAACTGTCATTGATGCAATCGATTACAGTTATGGTGAGCCTGCGCGGATCACGGCATCTGTTCACTATGGTGATGGTGAAGTCGCCGATATCGAAAGAAAATCTGAACTTGGTGGCAATATACATGCCAAAGGAATGATGATCCTTTCTGCCTGCTTGTACCGTATCTTTGGGCGAGATGCACCATTACACCTAAATGCCAATATCGTTTTCGAGCAATCCTATCAAGAAATTGATGGTGATAGCGCATCACTCGCCGAATACTGCTGTTTGATGTCAGCGATTGCTGAACAACCCATTATTCAGTCACTGGCAATAACTGGTGCATTGGATCAATTTGGTAATGTGCAAGCGATTGGTGGCATCAACGAGAAAATTGAAGGCTTTTTTAATCTGTGTGAACGTCGTGGTCTCACGGGAGAACAAGGCGTCATCATGCCCAAATCGAACGTGTTACAGCTTAACCTCAATCCCAAAGTGATTACAGCTGTAGGCAAAGGCTTATTTCACCTCTATGCAATCGAGCATATGGACCAAGCTGTTGAGCTATTAATGCAAATGCCTGCGGGTGTAGCCGATGAAGATAATGATTTTCCACATGATTCATTATACGGCCTTGTGCAGGAACGATTAGACAAGCTCGCAGGAAATGGCGAGGAGGAAATCGGCATAATCACGAGATTACTCGCAAAATTGGGATTTTTTCGCCGCTAATTAGCTGATCGGAGTTGTTTAGCTTACACGTGTTCGCTAATCTTGGCGGCTCTTATTGCTGGAGTAGTAAAACAATGAACAAAGCAAACAGTTTCAATAAAGAAGAACTCATCGCCTGTGGCCATGGGAAATTATTTGGTCCAAACTCACCTCGTCTGCCTGTCGATAACATGCTGATGATAGATAGAATCGTTACTATCAATGATAATGACGGTGAGTTTGGCAAAGGTGAAATTGTCGCTGAACTCGATATTAATCCAAACTTATGGTTTTTTGACTGCCACTTTATTACCGACCCGGTAATGCCTGGCTGTTTAGGGCTTGATGCCATGTGGCAACTCGTTGGCTTCTATTTAGGCTGGGAAGGCGCAGAAGGCAAAGGACGTGCTCTGGGTGTAGGTGAAGTAAAGTTTACTGGTCAAGTATTACCAGGCGCTAAGAAAGTCACTTATAAACTCAATATCAAGCGTACTATTCACCGTAAACTGGTGATGGGTATTGCCGATGCAATCCTTGAAGTTGATGGCCGTCAAATCTACAGTGCAACCGATCTTAAAGTCGGTGTCTTTAGCGATACGTCTACATTCTGATCAGTCTTACTCCAATACACTGAAGATATCAGTACTACAGATATAAAAATGCCCTCATCTGAGGGCAATATGCTGCATTACTTTGCTTGTTCTGGGCTATTTAATTAATGAGTAAAACTCAATTATTTATTAAATAGCCCATTAACTCGGCCATCCACACCTTCACGCCAACCGCCTAACCACTGCGATCGCGAATCAAGATTTGCATATGGACAGAGCTCCTTAGAGCGTCCACCAACCCCAGCTTGGAATCCTTTTGAAAAAGCTCTGTCTAAACGATCTCGTTTTTGTCTTTTCATGCAAGCGTCCTCTGTTCTACATAAAATAGAAGCAAAAGCTTCACCCATAGAAATAGTGCTTTTTGACGCCAAGATCAATCAAAAAATCGGCTATTATACTGACTATTTATTAAACTATTGAGATCCTAGCGAAAAAAAATCGAGGCATTTCGCCTCGATTTTTTTAGTCTGAATTGAAGCTTAAAACTTAACGAATTCGACGACGGAACCACACCAATGGCAAAGCAAATAACCAAGCTAACGTTGCCGCACCAGAACGCTCAAAATTACCGGTATCGGTGCTATCTTCAACAGTACAAGCTTCACCACTGGTAGCCGGTTTAAGTACAACCATACGTGGAACATAAGCCGTTACAGGGTTACCATTACCACTGAGTTCAAATAGTGGTACACCATTCTCACCAACAATAATATTACCATTAGAGTCTAACTGGAAAGAAGGCTTACGAATAAAGGCAGTCCCCACGATGGTGCCATCTTCATTAATGCTGGTCGCTTCAACAACGAGAATATCACTGTCATAAGTCAGTACTTTACCAGTACCATCCGTAAATTCAACCTTATGACGGGTCCAATTGCCATCAGAGCCCTTTTCATAGCCCTTAGATTCACAGGTCAACAGGTTGTTAAGGTTACTAAATTCACCGGTAGATTTCTCATACAGGAAGCCCGCCTTAGGACGTGGTTTTTCCTTATCATAGGTGGTTTCTATATAACCTACGACTTGACCTTTATTGTTAATATCCTTGGGTTTACTCGAAAGATCCGTTGCCGTTGAGGCAAAATCATTAGGGGTTACATAGCCAACATCAGGTGTATTAGTATCAAAATAGAAAAACTTGTCGCGCAAATAACCTTGAATATAGCTACGATAACTACCGACAAGAATACCACTATCGTTGATGTCATAGGCAATGGAACTTGAAATCGATTCGCCCATTGGGATCCAGTGGTATTTATAATTACCTTCGACATCCTTAGCCCAATAAGCCGCATCTTGGTGTAACTTATCTGTATTGTTATTACGATAAACGTGCGAACGACCAACAACCACACCGTTATCATTCACGCCGAGCGCCTGAGCAGTAAAGGTTAAAGTGTTATCAGCTTTAGGCGTTAACCCTAAAGGCAACTCAATTCCCGTAGCAATATTATTGTCGATTTGCCATACATAGGCACGCGTCTGGTACTGAATGTTACGCGTACCCGTCGTATTCGGATATTGCTCACGTTGTACACAAATATCCAACGGCAAAGTATTATCCGAGCCTAAACAATAATTAACACGATCACTACCATATTTACTGATAGCAGTACTGGCGTAACCGGTCACTAAGTTATTATTATTAATAGCTGTAGCAGCAGACCATCCACCTAACTCTGCGGTTTTAGTCTTATCAGCATTAACAAATTGCGTGTAGGGAGGAACTAATGGAATTTCAGTGCTGCCCACTTTTACAACACCGCGGAACTCATAGTCGCGGTAATACCAATAATCATCAGTAACATCAGTAGTTGCAGTGTTTTCTGTTTTCTTTTCAGGCGCAGTCATGCTGCCCACTCTCACGCCCGCATCATTGATGCCGTAATAAAAAGTATCGACTGAGTTAACAACCGAAGTATCACTCGGTGGCGTAGTGCCATTGATACTATCAAAGGTTGTCTTCCATGCACCATCGGCACCATTTTGCGCCGCTATAAAGGCAAAGTTATTGGCAATAATCGCCGAAGTGATTGAATAGGTGATAGTTTCCTCTTTGGCTATACCATCTTCTATATCAATAACCCCACCTTCCACATCTGATGTGCTAAGTTTTTTCTTACCTTTGATGATACCGACTAACTCGTCGTTGGCGTTAACACCTAACGCATAACCATTACGAGTTCCTTTGAAGCTATCAGAAAGTGGCAGATCATAATCATCAAGATTAACAATCTCGTAGACAGGTGCAGCATGGGCACTGTTTAATACACCAAGGACACCTAAGGCAACCAAGGAAAGGGCTTTATCCAACTTTGACTTCATTAATTCTATTCCCATTTTTATTATTGGTTTACTTCAGTGACTCAAGCTCTTCCCAACGCTCGAAGCAAACTTCCAATTGCTTTTCTTTATCAGCCAACTGACTCAATACCTGATTGACTTTATCCTGCGCCTGACTATAAAAGTCTGAATGTCCAATAGTGGTCTGCAATGCGAGAATTTCTGCCTCCAATTGCTCCATCACATTAGGTAGCGACTCTAACTCACGCTGTAGCTTATACGACAGTTTTTTTACCGCTTTCACTGGTTCTGCAGTTTTAACTTCGACGGGTTTAGTTTCAACCGCAGGAGCTTCGACCACCTTTTGTGAACTAGGTTCCTCAGAATAAAACTTTGCCCCTTGGTTCACAGCATCTTGATAACCACCTACATACTCGCTCCAATGGCCATTACCCGCATACCACCAGCTACTGGTCACAGTATTGTCGATAAATGCCCTGTCATGGCTCACTAGCAATAACGTACCTTGGTATTCAGTGAGCAACGACTCTAGCAATTCTAAGGTCTCAATATCAAGATCGTTAGTTGGCTCATCGAGAATGATTAAGTTTGCAGGGCGAATTAATAACTTAGCCAATAACAAACGGTTCTTCTCACCACCCGACAGCGCTTTCACTGGCGTTCTGGCGCGCATAGGCGAGAACAAGAAGTCCTGCAAATAACTTAAAATGTGGCGGTCTTGACCATTGATCGTGATGGTCTTTTTACCTTCACCAACGTTATCTTCAACGGTTTGCTCAGGATCTAACGCTTCACGATATTGGTCGAAATAAGCGATTTCGAGCTTAGTACCGACTTTAATTTCGCCCGATTGCGGTTGCAGCTTCTCGATTAACAGCTTGATCAAGGTTGATTTACCACAACCGTTTGGCCCAATCAGCGCAATACGGTCACCACGGATAACCGTCGTATTAAAGTTTTTAACCAGATTTTTATCGGGCAGATTGAAGTTAAGATCGGTCACATCAAAGACTAACTTACCAGAACGTTCAGTATCCGATACTGCCATTTTAGCATTGCCTTGACGATTCAGACGTTCACTTCGCTCTTCACGTAGCGCCTTCAGTGCGCGAACTCGACCTTCGTTACGGGTACGTCTGGCTTTAACGCCTTGACGGATCCACACTTCTTCATCGGCGAGACGCTTGTCAAACAAGGCATTTTTCTCGGCTTCGACGCGCAACCATTCTTGCTTACCATCAAGATACATTTGATAGTTGCCCGGCCATGAGGTCACCACACCACGGTCTAAATCGACAATCCGCGTCGCCATACGGGCAATAAAGCCCCTATCGTGGCTGATAAAGACGATAGCGCCTTGATAATCAAGTAAAAACTTTTCAAGCCACTCGATAGTGTCTATGTCTAAATGGTTGGTCGGTTCATCAAGTAACAACAGATCTGGCTCGCTCACCAGTGCTCTGGCTAACGCCACTTTACGCTGCCAACCACCCGATAACTCGCTCAAGGATTTGTCAGGATCGAGACCTAACAACTCGCAGTTTTGTTGGATGCGAGAATCTAACTGCCATCCATTATAGTGGTCTAAGGTTTCTTGCAGACCTTGCATCTCATTTAGCATACGATCCATTTGCTCTGGATCGGCATGGGCCACATCGTGGGACAGTTGATGATAACGCTCAAGCGCCTCGCCCACTTCCTTTAATCCCGCAGCAATATAAGCGTATACCGTGCCTTGCTCAGCCTTTGGCGGATCTTGTTGTAGACGGCTAACGGTCACATTACCAGCGATGTTGAATTCGCCTTCATCCAGCAGTACATCACCAGATAACACTTTTAATAAACTCGACTTGCCAGCACCATTACGGCCAACAATACACACGCGCTCACCGCGTTGAATAGTAAAATCCGCTTTTTGTAACAACGGAGTGTAACCATAGGCTAAAGAGCCACTATTGATACGAACCAGACTCAAACTAAGCTCCTGTAAACTCTTGTAATTGCGTTGCGTTAAATGGCCAATGTAATTCTCTACCATCCCAAGCTTTAAGCACTGGGATCGATACGCCATAACGCTGCGCGAGGTATTCATCGTCACAAATATCTATGGCCCGATAGCCAATGTCGGCCGCAGCCAATAAGGCTGCGGCCAGTTCACACAGATGACATCCCTCGGTGTGATATAGCAGATAATGCCTGTTATCTAATTCTGCTTGAGTCAACTCAGGCATGGGTGATAAGCCAAGTATTATGAATATGTGGATTACGTTTGTAGTCCATAGGCAAAGTCACGTCATCAATGTTCTTCACATTAATGTTCATCTTTGTCAGTGCCTCTATGTCCATCTTAAACTTACGTTTATTGTTAGAGAACACTAGCTCGCCTGTTGGGCTGAGCAGTTTCACTAAGGATGCCAGTAAGTTCACATGGTCTCTCTGCACATCGAATGAATCTTCCATACGCTTAGAATTTGAGAAGGTCGGCGGATCGATAAAAATCAGATCGTACTGTTCACGGCAATCCCGGATCCACTGCATGCAGTCAGATTGAACAAACTCATACTGCTTACCTTGCAGTCCATTGAGTGCAAAGTTGTCCTTCGCCCAAGCAATATAGGTATTTGACATATCCACCGTCGTCACCGATTTAGCCCCACCAAGCGCCGCATGCACAGAAGCAGAACCTGTGTAAGAGAACAGGTTAAGTACACGGCGTCCCTTAGATTTTTGACCGACTAAACGGCGTGTCAATCTGTGATCGAGGAATAAACCTGTATCCAAATAACCAGTTAAGTTCAGTTTGAACTTAGCGCCATATTCAGTGGTGATAAGCTCTAACTTACGCTCATCCAGCTTTTGATACTGACTCGTGCCCTTTTGACGCTCACGCGTCTTCATGATCATCTTGTTCGGATTGATACCAATGGCAGACGGCAGTGCTAACAATACATCGCTTAAACGACGCTTGGTTACGGCTTCAGGTATAGTTGCTGGCGCCATATATTCTTGAATAATCACGTAATCTAAATACTTATCTACTGCGACGTTATATTCAGGAATGTCGGCATCATAAATACGATAGCTGTCGATGCCTTCTTTCTTGGCCCATTTCTCTAATAACTTGGCATTTTTCTTAATGCGGTTAGCAAATGCAGGGGCGATATCGGCAATGTCGACGCCGTCTGGCAGCACTGGTGTATCACGACGCGTACTGGTCGCATGCAAGGTATAAATGTTAAAGGCACATTCTAGGGCACCGTTGAACATCTTCATCTGTTTGTCGGCTTTAAGCTTAAGTGATGATACAAGCTCGATATCACTACACAGCATGGCCACTTTCCAGCCGCCAAACTCTTTCTTAAACTTGTCACCTAGCTGATAGTAAAGCTGCAATAACTCAGACACATTGCCTAAACGTTCACCATAAGGTGGGTTAGTGATCAAATATCCACTTTCTGCAGGCGGCGTTATCGTCAACGCATCTGCAACTTGAAACTCGATTAACTCGAGCACACCGGCATTTTCGGCGTTACGTTTGGCTAACGCGACTAAGCGCGAATCGATATCTGAGCCGTAGAATTTAATCTCGCAACGTTTCACGCCTAATGAGGCACGCGCTTTTGCTTCTTCAACAATTTCTTGCCACACGGCTTTATCATGACGACGCCAATGTTCAAACCCAAAACGGCTACGCTGTAAGCCTGGGGCAATATCGGCCGCCATTAAAGCCGCTTCAATCAGCACAGTTCCACTACCACAGAAAGGATCGAGCAAGGTCGAAGGCGCTGCTTGCCAGCCACTGCGTACTAACATGTTGGCGGCTAAGTTTTCCTTCAGTGGTGCTTCACCAGTAGTAGAACGATAGCCACGTTGATGCAGTGAGGGACCAGAGAAGTTCATCGCAATAGTGATCACGCCATTACGGAAATGGGCATCGACTTTAAAGTCAGCATCGACGCGTGACACATTAGGGCGCTCAACGTCATCGTCCCGGAATCTATCCACAACCGCGTCTTTAATCTTGAGTGCGCCGAACTGGGTATTATTGATAAAACCACCCGTACCATGAAAATCGATACTAAAAGTGCTTTTATTGGAAAAATGCGCCGGCCAATCGACACAATAAGCGGCATTATAAAGTTGCTCTGCCGACTCGCAGCTGCCTTTATAGATAACCAACACGATACGGCTGGCTAAACGTGTCCATAAAGTAATCCGATACGCTAAAGCTAAGGGGGCAGTGAAATACACACCAGCAACACTCTCTTTTACTTCAGTCGCACCAAATTCTGTCAGCTCTTGGGCTAAGCTATATTCAAAGCCCTTAGGGGCGGCGGCAAAAAAATTAAGCATGGGATAATCAGTACGCAGTCAAAATCAAAGCGACATTATACCTGCTCGAATACATAAAAGATAAACAGTTATTAGTCGAAACCCCATTTAGTCTCATCCTCGACCTAAGATAATCAACGAAAAATCCCTAACTTATGTTTAAATTGTATGAAAGCCCCCCACTCCGCTTTATATTTAAGCGTTCACCACCTTTTTCGATCTTCGTCCTTGCAATGCCAAGGCGCTGCCGTTATAGTCTGCCCCGCTTTGAAGACGGACGCGGGATGGAGCAGCATGGTAGCTCGTCGGGCTCATAACCCGAAGGTCGTAGGTTCAAATCCTGCTCCCGCAACCATTTAAAAGCAAAATAGTAAAGTAATACAGATAGATATCGGACGCGGGATGGAGCAGCATGGTAGCTCGTCGGGCTCATAACCCGAAGGTCGTCGGTTCAAATCCGGCTCCCGCAACCAATTTAAAGTACAATAGTAAAGTAAAACAGATAGATATCGGACGCGGGATGGAGCAGCATGGTAGCTCGTCGGGCTCATAACCCGAAGGTCGTCGGTTCAAATCCGGCTCCCGCAACCAATTTCTATATGTGTTTATAACGAGAAACAGCTATCGGGCTCAACTCCTTATAAACAACAGGCGAAGGTAGTCGCTGATTTAACATTAGCAATCCGGCTACTGCAACCGATTCTTAAATGACAGAATTAAAACAGTTATTAACAGCAATAATCGGACGCGGGATGGAGCAGCATGGTAGCTCGTCGGGCTCATAACCCGAAGGTCGTCGGTTCAAATCCGGCTCCCGCAACCACTTTATATATGTGTTTATAAAGAGAAACAGCTTATCGGGCTCAATTCCTTATAAACAACAGGGAAGGTAGTCGCTGATTTAACATTAGCAATCCGGCTTCCGCAACCAATTCTTTGATGACAGAATTAAAACAGTTATTAACAACAATCGGACGCGGGATGGAGCAGCATGGTAGCTCGTCGGGCTCATAACCCGAAGGTCGTCGGTTCAAATCCGGCTCCCGCAACCAATTCTCTTTGTGAAAGAGAAAATTGACCAGCATAAGCTGGTTTTTTTATATCTAAAATTCATAGAAAACCACAGTTAAATACAGAACAGAGCAACATGCTCACTCGTCGGGCTCAATTCTTTATAAACAAAGGATGAAGGTCGTCGCTGATTTAACATTAGCAATCCAGCTCCCGCAACCAATTCTCTTTATGAAAGAGAAAAATAACCAACACAAGCTGGTTTTTTTGTATCTAAAATTCGTAATAACCCTCTGTAAAATCCTAACCAGATCACTATGGTAGCGCTCATCGGATTCAACGACCTATAAACAACCGATGAAAGCCATCAGTTCAAATCATCTTCAACAACAGCGTCCAAAATAAGATTTAAACTGATCAACTGACATCAATGCATTTTTTGGATGTCAAATTTCGCCATAAAAGTGTCGGACAATATGACTCCTGCCATAGCACCAAAGGAAACGGCGAAAATCATGATGAAAGGTAGAGGTTTCAAATAAGCAGAAGTGAGAACACCTTGACCGAACCAGTGCAGTAAAAGACCAAGGATCATGACGCCAAAAGCGAGCTTGTTCGCGGCAAAAAACATCGAGATTTCGAATGCCCACAACTCTTTATTTTCCTTAAATTGGGCAAAACCAAAGTAAAGATAGAGCAGTAATGCCACTAAGGCGATAGCGCAGACACTGAGTGCATAAGTTAACTCCGATGCCCCGACCAACACTTGATAGCCGATACGAATGGCATAAATACCGACACCCAACCAAAGTATCAGCAGCGGCAATAAAATGAGTCCCATTTTTATCCTTAAAAGTTGAGACAGACATACACTTAGCACCTAAAGCGAGCTCTAAAAATGAGCGCTTAGAGCAAATTCTTACAGTTAGTACTTAGAGTGAGTGTTTAAAGTTCGCTCTTAGAGTGAGAGCCTTAAGCAACAGATAAAATGACATATAAATCAGCATGTTATTTTAACCGCGCCATATGATACACACTGACAAACTCACCATTTCTAAAAGCAAAATCCTTCGACTCACCTTCCATTACAAAGCCAAACTTTTTATATAGACCAATGGCGGCATGATTATCGGTATAAACCGTTAATTCAATTCGTTTTATATTCATCCATTTATCGGTAAGCTCAAGCATCGCGTTAATCAAGGCACTGCCTACACCGCGGCCTTGCCAACTGTCTTTTACACCCATACCAAAGGAGGCAACATGCCTACGGCGGGGTTGCTCATACACTTCAAAACCCAACTCACCGACAATTTCACCTTCAATCTCTGCGACATAACGATGAATATTATTCGATGTTGCAGCAAGGCGTGACTCCCATTTATCGGTCGATGGCCAAGGAAGTTGCAAGGTACCTGTATAGGCATTCGGGCAGGCATATACGTCTTGAATAGCTGCGGCGTCACGCTTCTCTGCATACCTAATAGTAATATTTCCCAATGAGTCCCCTCCCTGGTTTTCAAATAAAAAAGACGTGGCCAATTAAACGTACACAGAACTAAGCACACAGAACTAAGCCCAACGAATTGACTAGACATACAGTGGATCACTGTGATTAAGCAACTCAACCCGATTATTATCAAACCGACTTTACGGATGAAGCTCACATAAGACAAGTATGAAATTTAAAAAACTATTGATAAACATGAATTTTATACAGATAGATATCAATCAATATAGGAATTGAATCAACCACCGCCCTGTCTCCATAACCCAGCCTCAACACCTAGGTTGAAACTCTGGGCAAATAAAAACCCGCTCAAGATAAGAGCTTGGCGGGTTTATAAGATTCAGGCACTAAGGTGATAATCGAGTTGAATACTTCAGCCTTCAATTAATCCAATACAATCAATAGTATGGTTCTAATATAAACTGTTTAATTAAAGTGGTAAACGACCATTAAAGGACAGCGCCAACGTAGTACTATCCACGTATTCCAACTCGCCACCCACTGGTACGCCATGGGCAATGCGGCTTATCATCACTTTGTGACGTCTGGCCATATCGGCAATAAAATGCGCTGTAGCCTCACCTTCTACTGTTGGATTTGTCGCTAAAATAAGTTCGGTGACATCACCCGATGCCAAATGGCGCTCGAGTAACGCTAAGCCTAACTCTTCTGGCCCTACACCATCGAGGGGCGATAAATGGCCTAAAAGCACAAAGTAACGGCCAGTGAAATGTCCACCCGCTTCAATGGCTAACACATCAGCCGGCGTTTCCACCACACAAATGGTGGAGGAGGTTCCGCGTTTATGGCTAGCACAGATCGGACAGAGGGTTTCTTCAGTGTAGGTTCGGCAAGACTGACAATGACCGACGTCACTCATCGCACTGGACAGCGCACTGGCTAACTTAAGCCCTGCTTTTCTGTCACGCTCGAGTAACTGAAACGCCATACGTTGCGCCGATTTAGGCCCAACCCCAGGTAAACAACGCAGGGACTGAATTAACTCATCTAACAATGGACTAAATTTCATCGGCTATCTCAATTAAAATGGCATTTTCATGCCTGGTGGTAATTGCATGCCACCAGTAACTTCAGCCATTTTAGTTTTTTGGTTTTCTTCGATTCGACGAGCAGCGTCATTACAGGCCGCAGCAATCAAATCTTCCAGCATTTCTTTGTCGTCTTCCATCAGGCTTGGGTCGATTTCGACTTTACGCACTGTGTGCGCGCCTGTCATAGTCACTTTCACCAAACCAGCACCAGATTCCCCCACCATTTCCATACGGGCGATTTCTTCCTGCATTTTGGCCATTTTTTCTTGCATCATCTGGGCCTGTTTCATCAAATTGCCCATACCGCCTTTTCCAAACATAGTCATTTCTCTTCTATTAGGGTTAGTCGCAAGCATTAACGCGGCTAATCTTACTTAAATAAATGGGATTGGCAATCAATGCCGTTATCTTGTTAATAAACTTATGATCTCGATGCAGAGTTTCTCAGCAGCATCACTATAAATATGCACTCGAAGCCTAAATTTAAACCACAACGCTACAAATTAACGATGAAAATTTTACCCAAAGACTCGCCAATAATGGCTAACTCGCGGCCTCAGT
The DNA here is from genome assembly GCF_025653725.1 of Shewanella sp. SM74. Lineage (NCBI taxonomy): Bacteria > Pseudomonadati > Pseudomonadota > Gammaproteobacteria > Alteromonadales > Shewanellaceae > Shewanella > Shewanella sp. SM74. Next base: position 340,155 of record NZ_JAKKRZ010000002.1, read on the forward strand.
TAACTCAGGTAACGCTTGTATTTGCTGACTGCGTAAATTCAACAACTCTGGCGGATATACTAGACTATCGGCATCGAGTTCGGCGCCCATACGTTGGATCAACCATTGCACATTGTCATCATGAATCAATGATTGATGCGCCTGTTGCAGCAACTCTTGGTGGAAACGCTTACGTAACTCTAAGGGCGTTTCCCGCTGTTCATCGATTCCTATGACCACTTGCACCCGTCTTGGGTTCCCGAGCGCGGTAGTTAAGGCTTGCTCAAGCTGCACTATGGCAACATCGGCCGCTAGATGCTTCTGGTTTGGTTTAAGCAGCAACGGCAAAGGATCGCTCAAGGTTTGGCAGACAGAATTAACCGCCAGTTGCCGCACTCGCCCGCCGATCTCTAAGCTCGCCATCAACTTGTACCAATGTAAATCTAATGGATGACCGCTAATAGGTTGAGTCGAACTGAGCGCGACTTGTGTCTCCTGCGTGTGTTCCACTGTATTTGACGCATTTGTCAGTGCTGTTGTGCTAGCCAAAGCAAACTCTGAGGCGGGTATTTCTTCTTGACGTACAGCCTGATTTTGAAGTATTTCCGACTTTAAACTTGATGCTGCGACCTGCCCGTCACTCAGGGATAGAGTGTCATCTTGTGCATGATTAGGTGCGTAACTCACGCCTAAAAGCTCTTGAGCATGACTGGCTTGAAAATTCTTTATATCAGCAGCTTGCGCGCTCACCGGCTGAACACTGTCAGTCTTATTGCTATCGACTTGCGTCACTTCGATAGATTCAGCTTCAGGCGCTGCCTCCCAAGGCGGACGATCATATGTAGCAGACGGTTTGACAGGCTTCTCAGAGACAATTCCAGTTGAAATGACGACTGAAGATACTGCTTGGTGCAGATCGATAGGCTCAAGATCTAAGTCGAAGTCATCATCAAAATCTATCGCTAAATCAGGGTCTAAATCAGATGCTGGATCAACAGAAAATGCCACACTTGACTGACTCGCTTCAATTTTAGTCACCGATTTAGGTAAGGTTACACCATGTGATTTAGTGTTTGGCGTCTTAAGTTTTGAGTCCAATGACGACTTTTTTTCATCACCGTCCTTAGCACTTAAGGCGTCAAGATCCGATAACAGTGAATCCCGCGCCGCCAACACCGCCGAGAGAATATCATCGTCGGCTAATGATGCGGAGGCTAGTGTTGGAATTGGAATTGATGTCTGAGGAGACACTTGAGCCATTACTACTGACTGACTATCAACTGAGCCTTCCATGCCTACAGCGCTTTGAATATCAGCAGAATTTTGAACATTATCTAAGTGTTGAACATCATCAGGCACAGCATGAGAGTCAAAGCTGTGATGAAAATCATCGTCATTGTAAGAGCCGGAGGAGAATTCAACATAAGCATCTTGATAGGAATCGAGCGGCGCTGACTCTTGGGCATAAGCTCCCATCACTGGATAAGAATGCTCGACTTCAGTTCCATAGGGACTATGTTCATCAAGCTCCTTTTGCTCTAGCGTACTATTAGTAAGAGTATGGTTGAGGGAGTCAACAGCAGTGTTTTCATCAACAGTCTCTTGAACAGCACTGTCTTTCTCTGCAATGTCACTACCAACAGCCACAGCGCTTGAACCAACAACCATTTCAGCCGCTGCTGGATTAACAATACTCGACTCGGCAGTTGCCCCAATGAATTCAGGAACTTCACTATTCTGAGCATCTAAACTCGCAACCGATGCCCCAATGTCAGCAGCAGCTTCAGTAACTTGAGAAAGCGCTTGAGCGGTTGATACTTTTTGAGTTTGTGGCTCGACCTCAGCATTCACTATCTCAACGTTTAAGCTGCCAGCGTTAAATCCCTGACTCTGCGCCTGACTTAGAATCACCGCCTGTTCGGCAATTAATGCCGCATCCGCTTCGAGCTCAGCATCAAGTGCCAGCTCTGCGGTATCGGCAGGCTCAATTAATACCGTTTTTTTTTCAGCAGGCAGTTGTTCCGCAGTATGTGGCTCAGAAAACTTTTGTTCTTTTACATCAGGAGCTTGCGCTGTCGCAACTGGCGTTTGCCCTTCGGATAAACTGATCTCAGCGACCGCATCAGGCTGCCAGCGCTTTACTGGCTTTTCAGGCACAAACGCCACAGCGCGTAATAGTGCCATCTCAAGACCCGATTTAGGGTCTGGTGCATGGGGTAAATCTTTGCGGCCGGTTAATAAAATCTGATAATAAAGCTGCACTTGTTCCGGCTTAAGCTGTTCGGCAAAGGCGCGAATCTGTGCGCTATACAAGGATTGCTGCGCGCAAGCGGGGGCAAATTGGGTCAAGGTAATTTGATGTAACAACTCAAGTAAACTGCGTAGCACTTCTTGGGCATCTGCGCCGTACGCAAGCACTTGGGCACAGGTATGCATTAACACACCAATATCGGCATCGGTTAAGGCGTTAAGCAAGGCAACTACATGCTGCTCATCAATACTGCCAAGCATGGTTTGCACTTGGCCAAGCATCACATTACCGCCACCAAAGGCAATGGCTTGATCTGTCAAACTCAAGGCATCACGCATACTGCCATTGGCAGCTTTAGCCAGCAATTTTAGGGCTTCTGCATCAAAGGGAAACTGCTCTTGGGTCAAGATATGATTGAGCTGAGTGCCAATTTCAGCTTGGGTCAGGCTTTTTAAATTGAACTGCAAACAACGGGATAACACAGTCACTGGCAGTTTCTGCGGATCGGTTGTCGCCAGAAGAAATTTAACGTGCTCGGGGGGTTCTTCTAAGGTTTTTAGCAGTGCGTTAAAACTGCTGCGCGACAGCATATGCACTTCGTCGATGAGATAAACCTTAAAGCGGCCACGGGTTGGACGATACTGCACATTGTCTAACAGCTCACGGGTATCATCGACCTTAGTGCGAGATGCGGCATCGACTTCAATCAAATCGACAAAACGACCTTGGGCGATTTCCACACAGCTACCGCAAACACCACAGGGAGTGGCTGTCACGCCTTGTTCGCAATTTAAGCCTTTGGCAAAGAGTCGCGCCAAGCTGGTTTTACCGACACCGCGCGTTCCCGTAAACAGGTAAGCATGGTGTAAGCGCTGCTGGCTTAACGCATTGGTCAAGGCATGCAAAACATGGCTTTGGCCAACCATTTGATCAAATGTGGCAGGGCGCCATTTTCTGGCTAACACCTGATATGACATGGAACTCCCCAGAGTATGTGATACAAAAGCGGGAGCATGCGCCCCGAGAACTTTGAAAGATAACATGCCATGATTTGACATGCCATCAAACTATCCCAAGGCGCCTTTAGCTGCAGATTTATTCGCCTTCAAACTCACAAAGTTTAACCAACTCAAGCCCTAATGCGGTTAAACGTGCTTCACCACCTAAATCAGGTAATGAGATCACAAAGGCCGCATGTTTAACTTCACCGCCGAGTTGGCGGATCAGTTTAACGGTCGCTTCGATAGTACCGCCAGTGGCGAGTAAATCGTCAACAACGAGCACTTTGTCATTTGCGCTAATCGCATCAGTATGAATTTCTAGGCTATCGTGACCGTATTCTAGTTCATAGCTTTGACTGATGGTTGCACGCGGCAATTTGCCGGGTTTACGCACAGGTACAAAACCGATACCCAATTCTAAAGCCAACGGTGCACCAAATAAGAAACCACGGGCTTCAGTGCCCACAATTTTGGTAAAGCCTTGACCACGATAATGTTCAACTAACAAGTCGATGGTCGCTTTATAGGCTGCTGCATTCTCAAGCAAACTGGTGACATCTCGAAATAAAATCCCTTCCTTAGGATAATTAGGAATCGTTTTAATGCTTTGCTTTATCAAGGATAAGGTTTCTGTATTCATAGCCATCATATTTGCTTAATAAGTTACTTAATCAATTCACCAACCTAGCGGTGGTGGTATAAAACAAAACGTCCACACTGGGTGGACGCATTGTCGAAAGTCGGACAAAGCTTATGCCGCTTTAGTTTTAGTTGCAACAATCACAATGCACAAGTGATGGAAAGGTTATCAATTTGTGCCTTAGATCAAACCCTGTTGGCACTCAGTTAAATAGCCTCAACAAGAACACGACTAAACTTTCAGTCACAGCGCCTGAGCCCATTCAATCACTCAATCATCCCTCTATTTCAGGTATACCTTTAAGATACCAAAGTAGGACCAATGCCATGACAAACAGCAGACCTTTTACCCAAAGGATAGGGACCACAATAATACTGACACTAAAACTGAGTGCGCTAACTATCATGGCTTTGCGTTTCAATCCCTTACGCATTGCTCGCTGCTCTTGCCACTGGGTTAAGGCGTCGGCAAACCAGGGATGTGTCATCAACCAATGGTGTAAACGTTCACTCGAGCGGGCAAAGCAAAAGGCAGCAAGCAAGATAAAAGGCACGGTCGGCAATATCGGTAGCACGATACCAACTAAACCTAAGACTAAAGCGGTTAAGCCTAACAGTAAAAATAATCCGCGCTTTAATACCATAGGTTTAAATGCCCTTTATCGGAAAAACAAAAGCCACTCGAAGAGTGGCCAATAGGCTACGCGCTAGAGATTAACGCTCGCTTAAATTAAACCTAAATGCTTTAACCAAGACAGACTTGCTGGCAGAGTCGGCAACAGTAAAACTAAAATAAAACCAATAAAATACAAAAAATTAAATGGGTCTTTAAACGGCTGACTACTCATTACAGCTCCTCTAGTATGTGCAAGTATAAGTGCGCAGGAATCGTACAGTGATTGAGATCACAAAACGGCCGACATTGTAGCGGTTTGTCAAATTAATAAAAACCCTCTAAATGTAGGGTTATTGCATTTATTTCGGCAATAAACCCAACCTTAAGACTGACGTCCGCGCACTATCCCTTTGGCCGCTAATTGCTCGAGTAACTGCATACAACCTTGCTCAATAATCTCTGGCGCCATTTGAGGGTAAGTGATTGTTAACCAATCAACTATCTCTTTAAAACCCGCTTGGCCTTGAGCTTGAAGAAATGCCAGCACCTGCGCGCTTAAGGGATTTAACTGTAAGAAGCACACTTCACAATCGGCATCTTGATAGAGACAAAAAAACACTGGCGTATCGAGTCGTTGCTGCGGCCGATAATCCTGACGAATGTGCTGCACCTCAAAATGATACTGCGCCACCCTCGCCGTCTGCGACAAACATAAAGCCTGCGTCGACATTTGCGCTAGGCTAAGTTGAGATTCATCCCCACTCGCCTGTGCGACCGCAACGGCCAACTCCAGCCATTCATAGTGCGCTAATTCGAGCATAAAAACAGGATCATTTGCCGTGGGCTGATATTCCTGCTGTAAAAAATCTAAAAACTCACCCGCGATATCGATAAAGATGGGCGATTGGCAATCATGTTGACTGAAAAAACGCTGCACCAAAGTCAGCCAATCCTCCTCAGAATACAAACTTTTCAGCACGGGGAAGCCGTTCGACACAAATCCCAGCACATTATTAAAAAATAACTCGCGGTAAACCTGCATACGCCGGAAATCAGTATCCACGGGCAATGGCGAAGATGGATCGCGGATATAATCGATAAAGGATTGCTGCACTTGCTTAAAATCCATTAGGCGATCCTCTTTACGGCATGAGCACTATTTTGGGCATGGGAGCTGGACGCCGCCATTTGATAACCGTGAATTTGATTTATCTCGAGCAACAATTCAGCGGTTGTCGGCAAATTAAAGTCACGCTCAAGCAAAGTCGGTTTTACCCCATGCAAAGCATAACAGCGCTGTAATAATGTCCAGACGGGATCGTTAATGGCGGCGCCATGGGTATCAATGAGCAGATCTTCAGCTTGTTTGTAGTGCCCAGCAATATGCAAATAGGCGATGCGCTCCGTCGGCATGGCCTGTAAAAAGGCATCGGCATCGTATTGATGGTTTATCGAGTTCACATAGATGTTGTTCACATCCAGTAGCAGTTTACAATCGGCTTCTTGCAGCACGGCATTAACGAATTCAAGTTCTGTCATTTGCGCACCTGGAGCGGCATAAAAAGACACATTTTCTAAAATAAGCGGCCGCTCTAGAATATCTTCTACTTGCTTAACCCGCGCCGCCACATGCTTCACTGCAGCGTCGGTAAAAGGGATAGGCATTAAATCATATAAGTGACCTTGCCCTGAGCAATAACTTAAATGTTCGGAATAGACTTGGATTTGGTGTAAATCCATAAAGGTTTTGATATTTTTTACAAACGCGAGATCTAAGGGTTCAGGGCTACCAATGGATAAACTCAAACCGTGGCAGTAGAAAGTATGTTGCTCAGTCAACTCACGGAATTGGCGGCCAAATTTACCACCTAAGGTCATCCAATTCTCAGGCGCCACTTCAAAAAAATTAATAGCATCAGGCACCTGCAAACAAAATTCACTGAGCATTTCTCGTCTTAATCCCAGCCCTACCTGTGCCGTATTTTTTTGATCATTCATAGAACCTCACGAACGCTAACCTGTAATCGCTTAAGAATAAAACACAAGAGACCAGCGCTGGCTGGCCTCTTTAAGCTCAATTATCCCAATAACTGCAGGGATAAAACAAACCCGCTTTACTTCACTTCTTTTTTAACGGCTTCGACTTTAGCATCCACTTTTTCGGCGGTTTTCTTCATATCAGCGCCACATTTCGCTTCACCACACTTACCTTCATGGGCCTTATCAGCGGCTTTCTTCATGTCAGCACCGCATTTCGCTTCGCCACATTTCCCCTCATGAGCTTTATCTGCAGCCGCTTTTTTCATCTCAGCACCGCATTTAGCCTCACCACACTTACCTTCTTTGGCTTTTTCAGCGGCGGCTTTCTTCATGTCTGCGCCGCATTTGGCTTCACCACATTTGCCTTCTGAACCGACAATTTGATAGCCCGCATCCATAGCTTCAAAACCAAATGGGTTAGTTTGTGCATTGACAGCAAAAGCTGAACTCATCACAACTGAACCTAACGCTACTGCAACTGCTGTTTTTTTAACTGAATTCATAAATAATCCCTTCTTGTTTATTGAGTAATAATGACCAACAACAGTTTAAGTAGCTGGCTTACAACAAAAGACCTGCCTTATTTCGATTCTATTGCAAAAAATATCACTAAGTCACAGAAATGGTAAAAATATCCTGCTAGGACAATCAGTTTAGCTTGGATTTTATTTATTGGCGTACCTATTCATCCTCCTTCACAAGGCCACTTTGTAACTTAGGGCTGATAAGGTAGAATGCTCGCCCTTTGCAACAGATATGGGTTTACTGCAGTGCGTGTGATTTTGGCTCCAATGGAAGGCGTAGTAGACGCTTTGATGCGTGACATCCTATCGACCATCAATCCCTACGATTTGCTCGTCACCGAATTTGTGCGAGTGGTAGACCAACTGCTGCCTGAAAAGGTCTTTCTCAAACTGTGTCCTGAACTGCTCAACAACGGCAACACCCCTTCAGGTACGCCAGTACGAGTACAATTGCTTGGTCAAGAACCCCAATGTATGGGCGAAAATGCCCTGCGTGCCATTGAGCTAGGCTCACACGGTGTTGATGCAAACTTTGGCTGTCCAGCAAAAATTGTTAACCGCAGTAAAGGTGGCGCCGTATTATTGCAATATCCTGAGAGTGTGCACGATATTGTCAAAGCCATGCGTCAAGCTGTACCAAAAGAACATGCCGTAACGGCCAAAATACGTTTGGGCTACGAAGATAAGTCACTGTTTATGGAAAACGCCATTGCAGTGTATGAAGCCGGTGCAACTGAACTTGCCATCCATGCGCGCAGTAAAGTCGACGGTTACAGACCGCCAGCCTACTGGGAATACATCACCGAAGTGCGCAAACGTTTGCCGATCCCGGTGATCGCCAACGGTGAAATTTGGAACAATGACGATGCTAAGCGTTGTATCGAGGTCACGGGCTGCGACAGTATCATGATCGGCCGCGGGGCAATTTCATTGCCGAACTTGGCTGATACTATCAAGACAGGAGCCACTCCTTATACTTGGGCGCAAACCTTAGGGCTCATGCTCAGTTATACCCAAAGGGAACTCAATGGCCGTAAGAGTGACTATTATCCAGCCCGGATCAAACAGTGGTTCACCTATCTCAACCGTCAATATCCCGAAGCCGATACCTTGTTTAGGGAACTGCGAGTCTTTAAAACAACGGAAGAAATAGTCCGCGTATTAGAAACGGCGCAACGGAACTTATGCGACGAATAATCGCGACGATATGTGTGATAAAAGGGCTTTTGCCGTAGCACATATAATGCGATAAGAATGAAGTACTTTTTCGATTTTTAACGGCTAAAAAACCGAAAATGTGGCAGATACTTGATCTTTATCATAGTCGTTGATAGTGGAACTATTAGACTGGACGCCTAGAGTCAAATGAAATAGGCGATTTTACGTGAGCACCACCCATATCAGACATGAATTGTCAGAGCTTGAAGCTAATCTAAGGAAAGAAATAGGCGCGCTCCCTCTGTTCCTCGAAGCCATAGGGGAGCATTACGCTAGCCTGAGTCTGGCAGAATTAATTGATAAATTGGCTCAGACACCACTGGCTGAACACCCACTATTTTGCCGATTAAATAAACTTGATGCCGCCTTTTGCCAGCTCGACTTAGGTCTCTACGGTCTTTGCTCGGATTGTGAGGCAGAAATTGAAACCGAACGCTTAAGTCAAGATCCCACCGAACAACGCTGCACCTCCTGCGCCGAGCATTATCAGCATGAACACCGCCACGAACTGCGCCTCACGCATTGATAGCGCTCATTCGACATCCAGTAAACTGCCTTATAAGCAAAAAAACCTCCGCAAGCGGAGGTTTGAGTTATCCAGGGAGGGCGGACAACCTAAAACTTCTGGTTTATTCTCAGGTAATACGTTCTACCTAACACATCATATAAACCCACATTCACATCGCGATAATCGGCGTAGGTGTAATAGTTTGGTGTTTCAGCATCAAACACATTATTCACCCCTACTGTGATAGAGCCGTTATAAGCATGGGTATAACCAAACTGAATGTTATGTTTAAAGTAATTATCGTAATCAACATAACGGTCGGTTTCTTCTAACTCGTTGAAATAACTTGCTGATTGACTACCGATATAAACAACTGTCCATGCGGCAGAGAAATCATCGTATTTCCAACTGGTCGCAAAGTTACCGCGCCAATCGGGCGAGTCAGTCGACCCTGCATAATCGATCATGTCTGCTTCAGCGTTATCCTGCTTTTTAAAATCAAGCACATGAGTTAAATCAAGTTTGAAATTGAAATCCCCAAAGCCTGTTTCTAAGTTATAAGCCGTAACAAAATCGATACCTGAGGTCTCAACTGTAGCTAAGTTACGAACTCCGGCTTCAATATATTCAATCTTGCCATCAGGGCCGCGCGTCACATAGGGAGAAGAACCATTCTTGATTTCATCACGCAGGATATCATCCACATCAATTGACTCAATTTTGTTGTCATAGGTGATTGAGTAATAAGATAACTCCAAGTTCCATGCGTCAGTGACATTCCAAACGCCGCCAAAGGTTAACGAGTTACCCTCTTCAGCCTCTAGATCAGGATTCCCTCCATACCAGGTTTTATGTTGATTATTAGTCGCGCAATATATGGCATCCACGTTACCAGGTTCATTACACCATAAAGAATCAACACCCTTCTCAAAACTCAAGGATTGAGACGAGAACATTTCGCTCATATTCGGCGCACGGAATGAGTCACCATAGCTAGCACGCAGTAATAACGTGTCTATAGGACGCCAGCTTAAACCAAACTTAGGCACTACGGCATCGAAGGTCGATGAATTAACAACTTCCCCCTGAGGCCCTGTGAGAGTTCCTTCCTGCTCATAGCGCTCATAACGTACTGCGGCAGAAAACTCAACATTGGCAGGTAAGCCTACTTGGAGTTCCAAATAAGCGGCGCTACGGTCACGTGTGGCATCCACATCATCACCCCCCGAACCGCCGGAGATAATACCCGCGGCCGATTCTGGATCACTGGTTTGCTTAAACTTGATCATTTCATATTCAAGACCACCGACCATAGCGACCGAAAGATCACCGTCATCGAGCAGTAAGGTCGAAGCAAGACCATCCAATTGAGTACTTTCAAACTTTCCCTGATAAACCCCAGTATGCGCAGCTTTACGATACAGATCTGTCATCTGTTGATCCCACTGCTCATAACTCATTCCAGAGGTATTGAAAATATCATATTGCTCTGAATCAATTTCTTGCTGAATAATATCGTCATTGAGTAAATTATAGTTAAAACTATTTGTCGTCGATGTTGCGTGCTGGGCATTTAATTCCCAGTCGATGCCATTCCCTGAATCTATTGTACCAACAAAGCCACCTAGAATATCAAAGTTGTTGGTTTCAGTTAATGTATCTCGCTCGCCAAGTTGCGCGCCTCGCATAGAAATCACTAATTCTTCGCCAACTGGATTAAACTTATTATCGGCACTCATCACAGGGGTATTCGTTGATACTGGCGTACCCGCATAACGGGTTTCAGTTTCGGCTAATGAAGCAGAAGCACGGCCTCGGAATTTTATATTCTCAGAAATCTCATAGGAGAAATTAGATAACAGCGAATTACGAGTTTGATCGCCAAATAACTTAGTGACATTACCATGATTATATAAACAACGACCATCACCTGAGTCTATGGTATTTTCCGTTTTTTCACATATATCTGAATTACTATACCAGCTACCATTGCCTGGTCCATATTTACCGTTTGGTACTGAGCTATATCCACTATATGCGTTATAACTTGAATCGTCCATTCGCCAAATATCACGATCCATTACCGCTTTAGTATCATAATATTCATAGGTTAGCGTGATATTGCCTTTATCAGTATTAAAGCCTGTTGCAAGTGATAAACGGTTGGCATCGCCTCCTTCCACACTTGGCTGCTCAGTGCTGTAATCAAACTGAAACCCTTCAAACTCCTTCTTAGTGATAATGTTTATCACGCCCGCAACCGCATCGGAACCATATACTGCCGAGGCGCCATCGCGCAGGATTTCAATACGCTCCACGATAGCCATAGGGATAGAAGATGTATCGGCCACAGAGCCAGAGCTCGAACTCGTACCCGGCATACGGCGTCCATCTAATAACACTAATGTCGCAGACGCTCCTAAACCACGTAAATTGACATCACTGGTTGAGCTTGCTCCTGATCCATAGCCAGAAATACCACGCCAAGAACCAAAGCTGTTTATGGCAGAGTTATTCAATACGTCAGCAACGGTTTTTTCACCCGTCATGGCAATATCCGCAGCATTAATGACAGTCACGGGTGAAACAGTTTCCATATCAACTTGTTTAATACGAGAACCCGTCACTTCAATGCGTTCAACTTTTGCATTTTCTTCTGCTGCATTTACCGCTGCAGAAAAGCCTATTCCAGAAAAAACCACACTGCTTGTCGCCACTGTAATTAAACTAGTACGAACGGCTTTGGCCGTTAAACTTAAATAGCGCATTAATCTCTCCTTGAGGTAAATAAAACCCTATGTTTGTTATTTTTATATTTGGCAAGCGAACTCTATTTCGCTGTAGGGATAATGTTAATGCGCAACATCTAAGTCAACCATTAAAAACAATTAATATCAAATTAAAACAAATTGACACAAAATAAATCAACTTGAATATAAGGCATCCGGATATACATCATGGGGTTAAGCAATGCAGACCTGTTGAATATATTAAATATTTAATTTGATACAATAAATATCAATTGTTAACCAAAAGAACACCGAGAAACTCACGCCACAAATGAATCAAAGTGTATCGTAAATAAAATGCTGAATATTAATTTACACTTAGTTCAATATTAATTAACCATAAAAAATGCCACTCATTTGAGTGGCATTAATATTGAAACACTGAGTAATGATTGATTACTTAAAGTTGGCAACCTTCAACACTTTTTGAGTTCTCATAAACAATATCGCCTACAGGATTGTAGTCAGCAGCTTTAATCACTTGTTTCTCTTTCAAGAAAGAATAGAGTAAATCAGCATCAACAAAACCCGTTTGAATTGGGCTGGTTAGTTTAGGATAACCGTCACCACCCGCAGCATTAAAGCTAGGTACAGTGAACTTATAAGTGGCTGTTGGGCTAAAATCCTTGCCGCCAATGTCGCTGATGTTGGCTGTTTTAGCCACACAGTCAATGGTCATTTTCACACCAGTGATTTGTGCATAACCACCAGAACCAACTTGAAGACTGCCGACTGCGCCTAAATAAACCGCAACTTCAGTACCCGTCATTTCGTTAAGGGTAACCATATTACCAAATGGCTGAACAGTCAGCACGTCACGGTAACTAATGTTGCCTGGTTGGATAGATGCACGTACACCGCCTGAGTTCATTACACCAAAATCAGCAGTCACTTTAGCACTTTGTGCCATCGCTAACATACCGCATACGGCCTAAGTTAGTTTGCTTATTACGCACGTTTGCACGCTCACCATCTAACAGGGCATCCGTTGTCGCAATGACTTCGTCTAACTTAGCTTGACCTTTCTCTTGATAGTAAGAAAGCAGCTCTTTTAACTCTGAATCCGGTTCAATTTTAGTGCCTGCTAAGTCAGCAGTTTTCTTACCAGCATCATCCAGTTTGCGCATATTCACAGGGACAAGCTTGTAGCTCGCTAGATGGAGTTCACCGTTAAAGTATTCAAAATCTGCACGGCCAACATATTTACCCCATTCATGGGCTTGCATGATCCAAGTGCCATTTTGTTTATCAGGTGCACATGCATCACCAGGCTTAAAGGCTGCATAAGCTTTGTTGTCAGTTCCCGGTTCCATACACACTGGATTCTGTGAATGACCACCGATAACAACTTGTAAATCCCCTTCTTTCAATGCGCGAGCCATAGCTACATCGCCAGGGGCATTACTACCATTTTTACCATCCGCGTAATGACCCATGTGCGTGGTAGCGAAAATGATATCTGCCGCTTTGGCATCTTTAATTTCTTTAATCACTTTAGCAACTTCCACCTTGGGATCGGTGAATGTTAGATCGCTAATGTATTCTGGGTTACCAATCTTAGCAGTGTCTTCTGTCGTTAAACCAATAACAGCAACTTTAAGACCATTAACGTCAAATACTTTATAGGCATCAAAGTAACGCTCACCAAGAGTACCATCGGCATTTTTACGGTAAATGTTCGCCGCTAACATAGGGAATTCAGCAAGGCGACGCTGCATATCAAGTACTGATAACGGATTGTCAAACTCATGGTTACCAACAGCCATGGCGTCGTAACCAATTTTATTCATGCCCGTAAAGTCTGGTATGGCATCTTGAAGATCAGATTCTGGTACACCCGTATTAATATCACCACCAGATAATAATAAGGTTTGACTGCCATTCTTACTCACTTCTGCACGAATTTGATCAACCAGAGTTTTCTGAGCGGCTAAACCGTATTCACCATCACTGTTTTCCCAGAAACGGCCATGGTTGTCATTGGTATGTAAAACGGTAAACGTTTTACAAGCACTTCCCGCTTCAGCACACGTTGTTGGAACTTTATCGTCATCACTATTATTACAACCCGCAAGTGCAGCGAGAACAGCAGTTGCAACTAATCCTTTAATAAGCATATGTCTCATTACATCAACCCCTTGATTTTAATTATTTTATCATAGAAAGATTGCCGTGAACTCCATCAAGTTCAGCGTCACGGATAATAGCAAATAATAAAGATAAATTGTGTCATTTTTATTAAAAACTTGACATTTATATGAAATTTGGCGGGCATTTTAAGAAGGATTTGTTTCATATAAAAAATAAGCTGAATGACTGATTTTTATATATTTAGAGAATACAAAATAAAAATAGAATAAATGGATTTTAATCGTTTGTTATAAATAACTTAGGAAATATGAAAAAACATCGCGATTGTTCCTTTAAAAAAACAAGCATGGGTAAATTCCAACTTACCGCATGCTGTTTTTATCAGCAATTAGACTTGTCTACATTTCAAATCGCTGTAATAACCATTTAGAAATCGCTTTCAATTGTTCAGGAATGACAGAATGTGGCATAGGATAAGTCTGCCACGTAACATGATAGCCGCCCGTCGTTAAGGCTTCTTTTGCTAACATTCCAGCGGATAATGGTACAACATCATCCTGTAGACCGTGTTGCTGTAATATGGGTGTATTGCGATTCGCCGCACTTAATTCAGCGGGTAACACATCGCCCGTCGGCAAATAGCAAGACAACGCCATAATCCCTGCAAGTGGCTCTGGGAAACGCAGTCCAGAGAATAAACTCATGACTCCACCCTGACTGAATCCCGCTAATACGATACGTTGGCTCGTAATACCCGCCGCGATTTGTTCATTAATTAATGCGGCAACCATTTTCTCCGACTCAAGCACGCCTTGCATATCGGCTCTGTCATGCAAATCCATGCTTTTAATATCGTACCAAGCGCGCATAACGTAGCCACCATTAATGGTCACGGCTTGCTCTGGTGCATGGGGAAAAATAAATCGAATAGCATGATCTGAAGGTAAGCCTAATGCAGGCACTACGGGAGCAAATCCGGCCCCCGAATCCCCTAATCCATGTAACCAAATAACCACAGCCGTAGCAGGAGTCTTAGGTTCGACAACAATACGCTCAAGAGAAACTGACATACTAAAAATTCCCAATTCGATATTAAACACTCATCAACTAAAAAATGATGATAAATCTATACGTTAAACACTCATCACCACTCGGGCACAGGTTATTCAGCATCCATGCCCAGCACATCTTGAATCGCACGTAACTGAGCATTTGAGTCCAATACTAAGCTCCAACGTACACCGCCACCATCGGCGATCAGCATAGGAGGCTGACGTCTCAAGCCGATATCCTCAGCACTCGCTTGCAGTACGATACTGGCAACATTGAGGCGCACTTGAACCTCGAACTCAGTAACGATTAACTTACCCTGCGAAAAATCTAACACCATTATGATAACCGCCCTATGTGAAAACGCCGTCATCATAGCAAACTTGTGCTCTTTTACCGATGGCATTTCCTGACCAGCATTCAAGCCATTAAAGTTTGATTACATTTGAGCTAACAGTGAGATAACAAATCCAGTGAATTATCAGGTAAACTTTTGCGCTAATAGAGTGGGTTAACAGAAAACCAAGCTGAATTGATGGTCTTATCGCCCCAAACTCGAACTAACATACTTCATCATTAGGCTACTATAAATAATGCTTTCACTTCGCCGAACAGTCCTTTGCAGCACCCTAGTCTTTGCCCTGCAACTACTTCCCTGCGCTTATGCCAATAGCACTCCAAATACCTTAACCACTGAGCCTACTGCAACTGTTGTACAAGCTGATACGCAGCAGAACCAAGATGCACTGACCTACGCCAATTACACTGAAGTCAGCGTGAGTCATTTGGAACTAGCCCTTACCGTCGATTTTAAACACAACCGCTTATCCGGCGAAGTCACCCTCGATTTAGCTTGGCATAAGGCGGGGACAGAACTCATCTTAGATACTCGAGATCTGACGATTAACAG
This sequence comes from Shewanella sp. SM74, assembly GCF_025653725.1. Lineage (NCBI taxonomy): Bacteria > Pseudomonadati > Pseudomonadota > Gammaproteobacteria > Alteromonadales > Shewanellaceae > Shewanella > Shewanella sp. SM74. The sequence continues at coordinate 355,771 of NZ_JAKKRZ010000002.1, forward strand.
CGTAAGTGCTTTAAATACAGCGGGAAAATGGCAAAGCGTGCCCTTCACCTTAGCTAAAGCGAACGCTGTAAAAGGTGCGGCACTGACCATCAAACTTGCCGATGAAGATACCCAAAAAGTTAAAATCAATTACCACACGTCGAATAATCCGTCTGGTATTCAATGGTTAACTCCAGAGCAAACCCAAGGTAAACAGTTGCCTTTTATGTTCAGTCAGAGTCAGGCGATTCACGCCCGCAGTTGGATCCCACTGCAAGATACGCCAGCCGTTCGCCAAACCTATAGCGCAATAATTACTACCGATAAAGCCATAACTGTGGTCATGAGTGCCGATCGCAAAACCCTGTCGAGCAGTCAGACCCAATTCACTATGCCGCAGGCTATTCCAGCTTATTTGATTGCCATTGCGGCCGGACATTTAAAGTTTGCTCCCTTAGATAACATCTCGGGCATTTGGGCTGAGCCAGAGATACTCGACAAAGCGAGCAAAGAATTTGCCGACACGCCAGAAATGATCAAAATCGCGGCTAAACGTTATGGCGATTACCCTTGGGGACGTTATGACTTGCTTATCTTGCCACCAAGTTTCCCCTTTGGCGGCATGGAAAACCCGCGTTTGTCTTTTATTACACCCACAGTGATCGCAGGTGATAAAAGCTTAGTGAGCCTCATCGCCCACGAACTTGCGCACTCGTGGTCGGGTAATTTAGTGACGAATGCCACTTGGCGCGATCTCTGGCTTAATGAAGGTTTTACGACCTATGTTGAGAATCGCATCATGGAAGACCTCTATGGCCGCGACCGGGCACTGATGGAGCAAACCATCGGCTACTCTGAATTGCTTGCCGAACTTGAAGAGCTCACTCCTGCCGATTCAGTGCTACATCTCGATCTCGGTAAACGTTCGCCCGACGAAGCCTTCAGCGGTGTCCCTTATGTAAAAGGCCAGTTGTTCTTAATATTTTTAGAGCACAAATTTGGCCGTGAACGCTTCGACATTTTTGTGAAAAGCTACTTCAATCATTTTGCGTTTCAGAGTATTACTACGGCGCAGTTCCGTGAATATTTATCTTTGAATCTATTAAACAAATATCCCCATCTTGTCAGTGAAGGCGAAGTGGATACTTGGATTGAAGGTCAAGGTTTACCGTCATTTCTTGTGCCGCCCAATTCCCATGCCTTCGATGATATCGATGCCCAAAGACAAACTTGGCTCGAGGGTAAACTCAGTGCAAGCGAGTTGAAAACCAACACTTGGACAGTCCACCAGTGGTTAAGATTCATCAATGAAATGCCAAGGATCAATCTAGATCAAACCAAACTTGCCGAGCTAGATAAGGCGTTCCATTTTACGGGCACTGGCAACAGTGAAATTGCTTTCGCATGGTATTCACTCGCCCTAGACAACGGCTATTACGCAGTACTACCCGCATTAAAACAACACTTAACCCATATTGGCCGCATGCGCTTAATCGTGCCTTTATATCAAAAGCTAGCAAGCTCTGATAAATACGACTGGGCCAAGAGTGTCTATCTCAAGGCTCACAGCGGCTACCATCCCCAAACCCAAGCAAGCCTAGATATGATGTTTGCCGACAAACCACTCGAGCATGAACATAGCCATTAGCAAGATAAAGAGCCATAAGCGGTTGCGACAATCATTAAGCCATTAGCACCATAAAAACAAAAAGCCCAAACCTAGGTTTGGGCTTTTGCTATTTAATCTTTAGCCTCGATTCATTCAACTCATACTGAACTTATACTCCACTCACATTGAGTCAGATAAAAGCCAAGTTCGAAGCCGAGCCCGAAGCCTAAAGATTAGTGGTGATGACCACCTGCACCATGGGCATGACCGTGGGCGATTTCTTCATCACTCGCATCACGGGCACCTACGACTTCAATATCAAATGTCAGTTCGCGGCCGGCTAATGGATGGTTTACATCCACAGTCGCCATAAACTTACCCATTTTAACGATAGTCACTTGGCGCTGACCTTGGTCGGTATTAACCACTGCTGTCATGCCTGGTTTCCACACAGTCGCACCCAGTAAATGCTTAACTGACACACGTTGGTGTGCGTCAGCATCCGCTACACGCTCACCGTAGGTTTCAGCGGCAGGCAAAGTCACAGTGAACTTTTCACCTATAGCTTTACCGTTTATCGCGTTTTCTACACCTGGCATCATGTTGTCATGACCGTGTAAATAGGCAATCGGATCGCGACCTTCGTTCGTCTCGATCACTTCACCTTTCTCGTCGCGCAGTGTGTAGTTAAACTGCACAACCATATCGTCTTTAATGCTCATCGAATATCCTTTGATTTTCTTCGATTTCAATTGTGGGCCGAGCTTAACAAAACTGTGCTTTTCACTCCACTTTTTTATCCGGCCTCAAAGTACTCAAAACCCGCAGCGAGCGCTCTTTGGCTACAGAGACAGTAACTACAGTGATAATCCTAAAGCGCTAAACACCTCTGGGCTTGGGAAGCCATCGGCAATCATCTGTTTGCTACGTTGGAAGGCTTGCAACCCTGCCATAGAGTTACGTCCCAACACACCATCAGGCTTACCGACATCAAATCCAGCCTCGTTCAGTTTTGTTTGCAGTTGCTTTACTTGCTCACGGCTTAGGCGTGGTTGCTCAGGCGGACTGACTGTCAAGGGTTGTCCACCATTAATACGATCGGCCAAGTGCCCTACCGTAATGGCATAATACTCGGAGCGATTCCAACGCATGATCACATTGAAGTTCTCATAGCCTAAAAAGGCTGGGCCTGTGTGTCCCGCAGGCAAATACAGCGCAGCTTGAATATCGACGGCAGGCAAAGGTTGCCCATTCGACTGCGTGACATTGAGCGCAGCCCATTCCGATAACGACAAGGGCTGTTTCGCACCTAAATGACTATAACTAAAATCTTTTGGCAACAAGACTTCACGCCCCCAACGCTGATTACGCTGCCAACCTAAGTGCTGCAAAAAATTCGCGGCAGAAGTGAGCGCATCTGTGGTGCTATTCCATAAATCGGCCTTGCCATCGCCATCGCCATCGACCGCATATTTGGCATACGCAGAAGGCATAAATTGCGTATGTCCCATAGCACCTGCCCATGATCCCACCATAGTGTCATCATCGAACTGATACTTTTCTTTCAATTTTAAGGCTTGCATCAGCTCTATGGTGAAATAATTGCTACGGCGTGGCTCACAGGCCAAAGTCGCCAGCGAATTCAATACCGACATTTTGCCTTTATAGGAACCGTAGTTCGTTTCCAGTCCCCAAAAAGACAAGATATATTGCGGCGGAACGCCGTATTTTTGCGCTAATTGATTGAGTAAGACACTGTGCTTTTGCAGTAAACGGCGGCCTTCATTGACCCGCCATTCGGTCGCGCGCTTACTGAAATAATTATCAAATGTCTGGCTGAATTCGGGTTGCTGTTGGTCCAGCTCAATCACTCGAGGGACAAATTTCAAGTTCGCAATGGTAGAGTTTATCGTCGCTTCAGACAGGCCTTCTGCACGTGCCCGCGCTTGCAGTCCAGTCAAGCACATTGGAAACGCCTCTGCATTAGATTGTACGCTAGCACTGATATCGGGCATTTGATTGACTTCAGCAGCAATGCCACTTGCGTTAGTGCTGGTTGCGTTAGCACTCGCCGTTGGCGCACTTGAACAGGCACTCAGACTGACACAGGCGGCAATACTCGCAAATAGATAAGTTAACCCTTTAATTTTAATCAAATCAACAACTCCAATATTTGATCTCACAACAATGACACAGTAATCACACTGCTGTGGCTAAACACGACAATATTCCGTCTTCGAGAGGGAATTGCCCTAGAGAGATATTCGCCTTGGCATAACGAGTGAAAGGTTAGAATCCAAAACACCTTTAACGGCCAAGAGCATAGAAGACATGTTTCTCCGCCACGTAAAGCCCCTATCTGAGCCACATTTAGTCAGTAAAATAGCCAGTACCAAGGCGACTCATTACCAATAATCCTGACCCATAGTGACACGTAACACAATCCTTATCGCCATAAATACCTTGCGGCATAGGCTTATTGCTCAGTTATCCAACACAAAAAAATTCTTAACAAAGAATCCCTTGGTATCGCAGCACGTTACCGTATAATGGATAAGTTAACAGCACACATCAAAGAGACCTATCATGACTGAAATCAATGCGGCTTTGGCTGGCTTTATCAAAAATGTAAAACAACATCAGACGCTTTGGGGTCTAATGGATGAAACTGGCGAAGGCTGGGTCGTTTGTGATTCTTCAGAATTTGAAGACACTGATGTGATGCCATTATGGTCAAATGAAGCTACTGCAAAATCCCATTGCAGCGACGAATGGCACGACTATCAACCCGTTTCTATTTCATTAGAAGAATTTCTAGAATATTGGGTCTCAGATCTAAACGACGATGGTGTATTGATCGGTGTTGATTGGCAAACCGATGAAGATTGTCTTGAACTTGATCCGATTGTTTTAGCAAAAGATTTGGTTGATGTTGAAGAAGTTTAATCGCTTCAGTATGCCATTGATGACATCAAGGACTGAGGTGCTCATTCCTTGATGTCTGCTATTCCGCTTATCGATATTCCCTTCGACAAACGCCATACTTGCTGGTTTTGTGGCGAACCGAGCCATCAACACTTCGAATATATTGCACACACACATACACCACATTCTTCATTAGCTGTGCCCGCCTGCAGCGAATGTTTGCGATTAGCCAAACAACATACTCTTAGCTCCATTTGGGATTGTCGTATGGCCGTCAAAGATGCACTAATGCGTATTTATGCGAAACACCTCGCCATTGGGATTAATTGGACCGAAGAAGAGCTTGCTGAGTCCGAATTCTCCTGCAAAGTGTTTGAAGGTTTTAAAAAAAGTGCTTGGATGATGTACCAAATTGCCCGCGACCGTATCAATGCGCCCGGTTGGCCACTGGTATTAGAGGGCGAAGAAATTGACGACCAAGGTTATAACGCAGGTTTTGAATTCGATGGCGTGACTTTTAATTCAGTCAATGCCGCTATCCAATACTATTCGACGCAATTCACTTTAGATCCACAGTTTTTTGCCGAACTTGTGCGCCTCGTCGGTCGAGCAAGATTCAACTATGCCTTAAGGCTCGCCCGTATCCATATCGCCGCCGCCAAAGAAATGAAGCGCCAAGTATTACACGATGTAGCAGCCGAATTAGCGTTATAATCGAGCGAGTTATAGGTAGTGGGTTGGCAGATGTTTGCAGAAAAGCAGTTGAAAAAGTAGCAGTTGAAAGAATGTGATTCAAAAACCGTATTTAAAACTGTTATTAAAGCGTTCATTCAAAGCGCTGAACCTATCGATGATCGACTCAAGGTCAATCACCGATAGTTCGTATCTCAAAATGCGATCAGTGATTGATCACTTGTCTTAATCTTTCTTGCACCACTTCCACCAGCAAATCCGGTTGGAACTTAGAAATAAACTTATCACAGCCCACTTTTTCAACCATGGCATGGTTAAAACTGCCACTCAACGAAGTATTTAAGGTGATGAATAAATCCGACATAGCTTTATCGCTACGCACTTCAGAAGTGAGCTTGTAACCGTCCATTTCGGGCATTTCGGCATCGGTAATCATCATCAATAATTCTTTGGCAACTTGTTTACCTTCATCGCGCCATTTCTGCAATAACGTCAGCGCTTGTAAGCCATCAGATGCCTCAATAATTTCGATACCCAGTTGGCCTAACGTTTCACGCACTTGACGTCTGGCGGTCGATGAATCATCCACAATCAGGATTTTTCTGCCTGGCATTTCATGGACTAAGGTTTCGTCGAGTACACCTTCAGATAAACGGATATCGTAGTGAATTATCTCCGCCAAGACTTTTTCTACGTCGATAATAGACACTAACTGCGACTGACCTTGATGCTCTATGCGAGTAATTGCCGTTAGATAATTATTACGTCCAGCCGTTTTCGGCGGCGGCATAATATCGCTCCAAGTCATGTTGATAATGTGTTCAACCTTACCGACTAAGAAACCCTGCACACTGCGGTTATATTCTGTGATGATCATATTGGCATCTTCGTTAGGCGGCACGGGCTTAAACCCTATGGCCGAACGTAAATCAATCACGGGGATAGAAATCCCGCGAATATTAGCAACACCAGAAATATGCGGATGACTACCCGGCATCGCATTCAAGGGAGGAAGCTTGACGACTTCTTTGACTTTAAAGACGTTAATGGCAAATAACTGCGTGGAATTAATGCTAAAGAGCAACAACTCAAGTCGGTTCTCACCAACGAGTTTGGTACGCTGATCTACGGTTGCAAGTACGTTTGCCATAATGCTGCTTCTCTACTCTTGAGGAAAATCCTTTCCCCACATGCGACGGATTAGCTCAAATTATAGCGGTAAACTCCCATGAAGAACCATGCCGAGAGTCTATTTTATCTAAAAATTACAACCACTCTCGCAAAGTTCGGCCATAAACTTCGTTTAGCGCATCTCAGATATCTGCATCCCTAAGCTTATATCTTGAGATAATACGCGACATTGCTAATATTTGGTCTTAGTGTTAACGCAATATTTTCTGGGCGAGCACCATACCCGCAAGATTAAAGGCATTTCTATCGCGGACAATCTCAAATCCAAGCTGGCGCAATACCGTTAACAAATCACTATGATTAAAGCGATTCTGCTGTGGATGCTCAAATAAGCGTCGGCTCAATGGATTACAAATTGCGGCACGATATAAATCCTCTATCACAAAGTATCCGTTCGGTTTCAGCACCCTTGCAACTTCCTTAATGGCCGCTTGCCACTCTGGAATATGGTGGAATACGGCAAAATCAAACACCATATCAAACTCGCCATCGCCAAAGGGTAAACATGTTGCATCAGCAACCGAGAAACTCAGCCCTTTTAACCCTTGCGGCCGAGATTGCCAACGGGATTGTGCGGAGGCAACCATTTCAGGATCGATATCCACGGCCGTGATATGTCCCGCGCCAAAATGTTCGCGGATCAACTGAATGCCATTACCAAACCCACAGCCTATTTCTAATGCGCGTTCGCACAAAGCCATAGGTTTTGGCATCATAGAGGTTAGTAAAGGCGCTTCGAGATGATTTTGTAGCCAAAAACGTAATGGATGCTGAACGATCTTTTTCTCAAATGGATTTAATTTCATGCCATCCTCTCACTATGGGTAAACTACTATTGAATAATTTTACTGATCGAACTGCCATTATGGTACGTAATGATAAGAACATAAGTTCACCAGAGGCCACGATGAAATTACCTCTTTTTCCATTACCTATTTGTTTATTGCCCGAAGGTTACACACAACTGCGGGTATTTGAACCTAGATATAAGCGCTTGGTCGCCGAATCATTAAAGTCAGGCCAAGGCTTTGGCTTATGTATGCTTGAAGAAGATGGTAAAACCATTCAGCCCATAGGCACCTTAGTGCATATTATTGATTTTGAAACCTTACCAGACGGACTATTAGGGATCAGTATTCAAGGTTCAAAACGCTTTAAACTTGATAAAATCAGTGTCGAAGCTGATGGTTTAAAGCGCGGAGACGTCAGTTTAATCGACAATTGGCCTGCTGTACGTATTGCGACCGATGAACGTTACTTGAGTCAAATGTTACAAAACATTCTTAAGGAATATCCGCAACATCTCAAGCACTATCAAACAGAACAGTTCGATGATATCGCTTGGGTCTGCCAGCGCTGGCTAGAAATATTACCCGTACAAGCATCCGAAAAGTACACCTGCATTAATGCCTTAGATCATATTATGACCCGAGATCTATTGCGGGCCGTCATTAAATAATACTGTGAATGATCCTTTATTTAAGCCACTTCGTATTGATTGAAAGTTTGACAGCAAAACTGGGCTCCGAAGTGCAACACACTTCTCAATTTTGTCGTTACTGATATCACACTCAGCACTCACGACTGGGATAAGAGCGAAAATAATGGAAAATATTCAATCACAAAGCAGGCAAACTCGGTATCATGTCCCAATCACGTCTCTGACTAATTCGGCTATGGATAACGAAATTCCAGCTTCCCAAACCTGCGAGCCTCAAGCGGATGCTTTAATCACGTTTATGCTACAAGTAGCAGACAACCGAGACAGAGCCGCCTTTGGTCACTTATTCCAGCATTTCATGCCCAAGATCCGAGCCTTTGGTTTACAAAGACTGAATCAACAAGGGTTGGCGATGGATTTAGTACAAGAAACCATGACCAGCGTTTGGACTAAGGCTCATCTATATAATGCAGAAAAAGGGTCAGTGACAACTTGGGTGTTTACCATTATGCGTAATCAATGTTTCGATATGCTTAGACGGGTACAACACAATAGAGAAGATACTTTCGGTGATGATATTTGGCCGCTGTGTGATGCGACCATGGCTCAAGACACACTCACTGATCACAAGTTGACGGCTAAATTACTCCAACATCTTGATGCCCTTCCAATAGCACAAAGACAAGTTGTGCAAGGCATTTACATGCAAGAACTCACTCAACAAGAGCTAGCCGATGCCCTAAAGGTACCGATAGGGACCATAAAGTCCCGTTTAAGATTAGGGCTAGAAAAGTTGAAAAGCTTCTTGGAGACACACAATGATTAAGCATCATCCCCAACAAGAATTACTCGTCAGCCATGCCAATGGGAACTTACCTTTATCAATGGCAATAGCAATATCCGCACACTGCGACCTATGTGAGGCTTGTCGTGAGCAGCTTGCCCTATTCACAGAACAAGCTGCAAATTTAGCATTAAATCCTGATGGCGGTCATGCTGCAAATGATACGGGCGAAGAGTTGATGCACAGAGAGTATGTTGAGGTGCAACACTCAGGCGGCAATCAAGAATCGGCATTGGACATTGACGCTATGATGGCGCAAATCATGACTCAACCGGCAGCGACAAATGTGCCTAATAACGCCCCTATCGATGTCGACATAAAGCAACAGCATTACACTGTGCCATCGGTGTTTCGTCAGCATTTGGCCCGTCCATGGCAAATATTAGGCAAAGTCAGTCGCATGCGTTTTGATGTCGACGAAACGAACACCCGCGCTAGCCTATTGCATATAGATGCCCAAGGTGAAATCCCCCAACATACCCATAAAGGTTATGAACTAACACTATTGCTAGCCGGAGAGTTTTCCGATCTTAATGGTGACTATGTGCCAGGTGATTTTATCGTGCTTGACGGCCAACATCATCACTCACCGAAAACCATTAACGGTTGCTTATGCTACACAGTATTAGATGCACCGCTGCATTTTACCAAAGGTCTGAGTAAGCTACTCAATCCCATAGGTGAACTGATTTATTAAACCTTTTGACTGAGTTTTTAAACAAGAGCAAACGCATAGATTCATTTATAAATTCAGTTTAATAATTCCATTACATAAATGACTATGATTAATCCCATTAAAATGACCTATTTTAGTGGGATTTTTTATAACATTTACCTATAAAACGGCAATATTAACCTTAGTCAATTACCACAAAAATAAAAACCAACCTATAAACAGACCTGACTATTCCTCTTTAAATCAAGTAAATAGCCACGAAAAATACACTTTAATTCAACATTAGCAAATAAATAATGACATCGAATAAAAATTAAACTTGCATAAGCCATTTTTATTGATATAATACACGTCGTTTTGAGATACACCTTGTTGTTTACCTTTTTAACCCAGCCTGATATTTAGCAATCAGAGTTCGGTCCTCATAAAGAAAGCCTACTACAAGCAAAACCCCATAAGCTCAATCATTCGATATCACTAAAATCATGTGGTTATGTCTGTGAACTTACCGTTCTCCTTGTTGTCATAGTATTGTCATTAAGCTATGGTCAACTGGTTGAATCGAGTTATTCCATTGACGTAATCGACAACATGAAATATTTATCGATTAAGCATCTCTTGATTAATGAATCAAAGATGGGGTAACCTCGATACTCAATAGAACGAATCTTTCGCACAATTGCTAAGGATATTTTATAGTTACAACTATCTCACCTATGGGTGAATTAACAAAAAGGAGTGTGGCATATGTCATACAAAATTAATGGACATGAAATTACAGTGAACTTCCCTGTAGATTCAATCTCAGTAAATAAAACCTCAATTGCTTTTACCGATCGTCAAGGTAAAAACAGACAGACTTTTTCTAAACGTACAGAAGCCATCAGCTTTATGAAATGGTTATTGTCCGCGAACAAATAAGTCAAAAAGTAAGTAAAACGATAAGTTAAAAATTAATACCGCAGTACCCGTTTACTCAAGTGTATTTAATCGGTTTCCATTATCTTCGCAGTACCGAGCACTTAAGTAGACTGATAGCCGAATGTCACGAACACGCTATCCTTTTTTACGTCATTATGACGAGCACATTTGGTTCAGGCTGTATCTCTCTCACACAGATACCTGCCGAACCAAATGAGTCAAATCCAGCGTTAGATCACCTCTTTCCATTGCAGCATCCGCTAATATTCATACACATGAATACTGTTCAGCACATCATCTATGCCAAAACCCAATACTCAAATTGCCATGCAAACCTTGATAAACCAGATCAAAGAGACTATTCCATTCAATTTAGAAGAAGCACAACTGTGCCAGGGACAATGTTTAGGTTGTTCGAAGAAAATGCTGGAAATGTTAGATGCCGAAATCAGTTATTGGCAATTTAGTGAGGTGGCGCCTAGCCTAAAAGATTTAAAAAACCTCGAAAACATTGGCCGTCGTACCTATAAAATTCTTAAACGGAACCAGTTACTGTCTTAATCGCTTGTATTTGCATTTGACTATTTATGGGGCGTTTTACTTACGCGACTTAAAATAAATTCAAAACTTAACTGACAATATGACCCTAATAGAAATCACATTGCCAGTTTTATCTTCGCTATTGTCGATAGCCGTTAAAAATCATAAATCGATAGGCTCAACTTCTAGACTCTGCCAACCTTGCGCGAATATCTGCTAAAGAATATTCCGTTAATAGTTCACCATCGGCAAATACGGGAACAAACTCGCAATTGTTGACATCTTGCCAGCTGGCTTGATCTTTAAGATAAAATTGACCCTGCTCATCTTTAAATACCGCTACTAAACCCTTAGCGGATTTTTTAGTGCCATCATCAGTTTTAGGATCTTTAAATATTTCTCTGTCTTTACCATCAACTTTCGCAAAGGTCGCTTTCACGGCATAACCGTCAGTATCTCGGGTCACGTGTTGATAGGTAAAACTGCCTATCCCAAACACAATATTGGTTGACGCAAAACCTTTGGCCTTTAAGCCAGCACAAATGGCTTCAGCACGTTCAATGGTGATTGAATCGCCATAGATCAGTCCAACATGGTTATTCAGCGCTTTGTAACCTTTGGCAGTTGTGCTACCCCCAAAGACGTCCCACAGACACTCAATAGCGCCTTTATATTCAGGACTCCCGATTGGTGCTTGTGGATCGCCACAAATGATTTTCACAGGGCAACCCGTATCAGGCCTAAACACCACTTTGCCATCGCGGGCAAGAATGCGGTCTTTTAACGCTAAGGTGAATTCTGTCATCACCTGCCAAAAATCCCAAGAATCTGAAACAATGCTGACAATGCCCGTTGGGTAAATATCTTCAATCAAACGGCGGAACGTCTCTAATTCATTCTCCATGCCACCCGCGCACATGACACTGTGCTCCGTTGCGGGCACACTGCCACCGACAAGTTCTTTATCACTATCGGCAAGGTAATATTGCTCAAGAAAATCAATGGCGGGTATGGTATCAGTCCCAGTAAAACTGAGTAAATGTGCGGCGCCGCTCATGATCGCGGCCTCTGCACCATACATGCCACGGAAACTAAAATCGTGACCCTGCCAATCAACAAACGCGATGTCACCATCGGTTTCTAGCGCATAAGCCTCAAATATTTTGCGATATTGCAGCGCGGTAGTGGCACTGGTACACATACCCCACACATTAGCGGAAAGGATGGTTTCGAGATAATTGGTCAACCAAAAGAACCGCTCATCGGTATTGTACAAAATCAAGCAAGGCACTTTTAATGGATACACTGAGCCTTCAGGTAATGCCATAATTTTAATTGGTAAATAGCCTAAATCATGCAACTCCTCAATATGCTGAGTGCCAACATTATTCGGCCCGAGATAGTTATTGATACGGCGGGAGAATTGGCGAATGACCTGCTCTTTAGGTTGTTGAAAGAAATCACGGTTCCAACTGTCGATCAAGAAATGCTTGATAAAATATTGCAAGCCAAAAAACACCATTTGGTCAGTATAACCACGACGGGATTTACGGGCGGTTAAGTTACTAAAAATCACTTGAGTATTATCGGGATATTGACGACGGTGGTCGACTTTATAGCCATCAATGGCGGTAACGGGATTCAAGTACATAATATTTTCCTTAATGATTCATATAACTCAAAACAGCATGACAATGACAGAACTCGCTCGAAATATGTGTGGGGACACCTAAACTATCGGTACAAAATAATCTGTCTATGCCCGACTCTCGCAGTACCAACTCGCTGGCCTTATCTTCATAATGTGACACGATCAAAATAACGCTTTGTGCACCCTTTTGCTTTAATTTGATGGCAAGTTCAATAAAGGTTCTGCCACCCGCGCAAATATCGTCAACGATTAAGCAGGTTTTACCCGATAAGTCATCACAGAACACTTCGGTAGCGATAATATGGCCATTGACCACATCACGATGTTTATCAGCCCTGATCACCGGCATTCCCTGTAACGCTTTAGCTAAGCCGAATACTTTCTTATTCGCCCCTGCATCGGGTGAGACTAACACTAGCTCACCCGATAATTGGGCTGCGATCGCGGCGACAAAGCTGTGGTTGTCTATTACCTGAACTCGGTCTAACAATGCGGCGGTGACATCGCTGTGCGGGTCAAAAACGGTGACTGAAGCATATTGCTGCTGATTAATCAGGCTAGCATAGACTTTTACCGACAAGGCCTCACCAGCATTACATACCCTATCTTGGCGAGCGCCCGGCATATAAGGCAATAACAGATCAATTTGCTCGGCACCACTGCGACGCAGTGCATCAGTTAACAACAAGAGCTGCATGATGGAATGATCGCCCCGATAACTGAAAAAGATCGTTACTCGTTTAGCTGGAGGAACAAGCAGCTGAACATGGTTTTCCCCCGCACCAAATTGAAATAAACGGTAGTGAGTCTCATCGCTAGCTGCGGGTAACCGATAAAAATCGGCTTGCGAACATTGAGCGTGAGAAGCATCTTGAGACGTTTGAATACGTTGAGACATAGTAACCTCCTGTCTGTGGCAAGATTGCCGAAATTGACGGCGCCCTTGTTGTCTACATGAACAATAGTGTCTTAAAGACATTATTGTGTAAAGTTGATTTTTAGACTATTTCAGACGCCGCAACCTAAAATGTTATGCTTAAATGGCATATAGTGTCTTTTGGACACTATTGGTGGGCGCGACAACTAAGAAGCTACAATATGGGTATCGAGTAATACAAGAACCGGAGACATTAAGGCAAAATCAGTAATTAAACAGCCTTTACTGATTCAAAGTCACCATGAATAAGGCATAAGCAGTCGCCGTAACTCATATTGAGCAAGGCGAATATCTTGCTTAAATCCACATTCACTGTGATCAACATTCTAAATTTCTTAAGAAGCGATACGATGCGGTATTGGGTTTCAAGCGGTATAAATTAGCAGGACGACCACGTTCGGTGCGCTTTAATCCCGTATCGATCAATAAATCGGCCTGTTCAACCCGCCGACGAAAAGATTTACCTTGGATAGGCTTGCCCAGTAAAACCTCATGAACATGCTGCAGTTCTGGCAAGGTAAAAGGTTCAGACAGTGCAAATCCTGGCACTAAAGAATATAAGGCTTTCTGTGTTAAGCGTTCCCGCGCTTGCTCAATTAACTGCAAATGATCAAACGCCAAGGGCATCTGCAACACATCTGCTAATGGCCACCACTTAACATCACTCACTGAATCAATCTGAATTTGGCAAGCTTGATAACTCATCAAGGCGGTATAACACACAGTCACGGACCAGCCTCTTACATCGCGACCACGATTACCCACAGTACAGAGCTGCTCAATATAAGGTGGTACTACCGCGGTTTTCTCATGCAGTTTACGTAATACTGTTTGCTCAAGGGATTGATCGCAATTTTCATCGATAAACCCTCCAGGTAATCCCCATAAACCTAAAAATGGATGATTTGAGCGTTGTACTAGGAGTACTTTAAGTTGCTGATCGTGATAGGTAAACAATACTGCATCCACTGTCAGTAGCTGAGCCTTAAAAACCTTAGGATCGTAATTGGCGAGATATTCCGCTTCAGTCATTGATATTTCTCATCGTTCCAAATCATCAGCTTAACTTAGCATTACACAGCTTCAAACATATTATGTCTTAGCGTCACTAAGTCAATGATCAGAGGCACAGGATGAGCCACTTTGCCCAAATTTACGCTGATAACGTGGCAACATGGTCTCGTTCCCGAGTAAGCCACCTTGGTGGATATACATCACAGGACGAGAACCTCCGCCTTGTAAATATTCCTCAAGCACAATAAAACCTAAGGGATCGTAGAGTAATTCAAACTGCACGCCTGAGGCGCAGACCCGCTGCCACATGGCATAAAATTCCGGATAAAGTTTACCAAAATGATATTTCTTGCCGACATTAACAATCTGTGGATGCTCACTGGTATTGGTATTAAGCAACGAAAATTGCAAGCGCAAATAATCATCGCCACCGACAACGGCACAAGTCACGACACGAATATCCGTTTGCTGACGGATAAAATACTGATTTAAAAATAACGCAGTCGTTCCCGTCCCCGAAGGTAAAAACACCGTTAAATCAACCAATCCATTCGCCTGCGCAAACTGTACTATCTCTTGCGCCAATCTATTTATCCCGTATTCGGCGTAAGCACAGCGCCCCCCCTCTGGGATAAAAAGCGCCGTCGGCTCATTCACGAGTACTTGAGCCTCGATATAATCAGGGCAACTCAGTCGCACATCGCCCACTTGCGCAGTAGGCTCAGGACTAGCCTTAAGATTTGACAAAACGTGAGGTTCAGATTGCGACTGAGTGCACGCCTGCTTTTGTGCTATTAACACACTTAAATCGATAATATTAGCGCCATTCGCTAAAGCGGCAGCGTAATTGCCCGTAGGATGTTTAACCACTTGACTGGCAATATGATCTACATAAAAATCACATTGCCAGCCTTTCATCTTCGCTAATGTTGACAATGAATACAGTGAGTTAGCTAATGGCGAGCCATGACCTATCACCTTGCTGATGCCTACAAACTCATGATCTAAAAAATAGCCGAATTTGCGAGCTTTATTGCCACTAAACGCCGGATGCAGTAAATCATCACGTTTTAGGAATATGTCTCTGCCAGCAAAGGCAAATGTATCGACAGGGGAATTTGCAAACATCAAGCTACTCAAACGATTAAATTCTCTGGTTTTTAAGCCAGTTAAGGGAAGGCTAGTGTAACTCCGACCTTCCTGTTACGCCCTTAAGAAATTATCAATTTGGCGAAAAACTAGTGAAAATGACACATGAATCTCGAATGCATAAATTTAAACCATTGATTATTAATAAGTTAAATAGTTGGCATAGTTATCGCTTAGACATTGACATATATTCAATTTATCAAAGCTAACGGTAAAGGCTAACAGGGTAAACACAAGGAGTTTTCAATGGCTGTATTACGCTTAATATTCAACATAGCTTGGTTTGTACTCGGCGGATTTGTAATGGGACTCGCTTGGTGGCTCGCAGGTATCCTGTGTTTTATCAGTATCATTGGTATTCCCTTCGGCCGCGCCTGTTTTGTTATCGGCGAAATGACCTTTTGGCCCTTCGGCCAAGAACAAATGAACCGTCGCCACTTAACTGGACGTGAAGACTTAGGCACAGGTGCATTAGGCATGGTAGGAAATATCATTTGGTTCTTACTGTTTGGGATCTGGTTAGCCATAGGGCATTTGGTCCACGCCTTAGCTTGTTTTGTGACGATTATCGGAATTCCCTTTGGGATACAGCATCTTAAGTTGGCTTTACTCAGCCTCACACCGATAGGCCAAACCGTAGTGGCTAAAGCTTAATAAGACAATGCGTTAACTGCGCTATTCACTCTCGATTATTTGGTTTCAAGAGTGGATAGCGCTTTGTCATCCCATACAGCAAATATCGCTTCGTTTAAGGCTATTTCTTCCTCCAATAAATCGTTGCAATCATATTGAGTATTGGCAGGCTCACTATCCGCAGAAAACTGCACTTGCGGCTTAGTCGCCCCCACAATGTCCAACAGATAATGCGCCAGTTTTGCGGGTGCATCTATAGCTGCATCGTGACCACAATACGCAAGTACAATCAAATCGGTGTAAAAATGCCGTGCTAATGCCTTACTCGATGCGATACTCACCAGCGCATCACGGTCACCGCAGAGCACAGTTATCGGCACTTCCACTGTCAATGGACATTGGTATTGAAAAGCCGCCCAAAGTTGTCGCCCCACATTACGTCGACTTGGTGTAGTATCGCGGCGAAACTCACTCCACTTGACAATTAACTCTCGGTCTCGCCGATGACGAAAACTGGTTAAACGCACTATCGTCGACTCGATTGGATGTAAAGCGTTACCCCGAGCACGCATGAAAAAAGCCTTCAATGCATTCAGCGGATTAAATCTTTGATACCAAGACGATAAATTCGCCGCACTGCTGTTTAATACAAAGGCATGCCTTATCTGCCAAGGTCGCTGGCATGCCATTTCCAACGCCAACATACCGCCCATAGACAAGCCGAGGAGATAAATAGTCTCCCCTTCCTGTACCTGCTCATCCAATTGCTGCCACACGGCATGGGCATAATCGGCAATCTTAAGCGGACTTAATTCGTGGGATAGCGTCCCATTGCCCGGAAGATCCGGTGTCAGCACTCGCAATCCCTTTTGTCGCAGACGCTGATCGAAACCATTCCAATGGCGCTGATCACGCATTAATCCCCTTAATAACACCCAAGTGGTCATGACTGAGACTCCCGATACCAATAATGCCGCGCACGCTCTGTCAGCTCAGTCAAACGTTCAGGTGTTAACTGCTCTAACGATTGGGCATAGGCCGCTTCCATCATAAATTGCATGAGTACTGTGTGCCTGCGTAAAATTCTGTGGTGACGATGTGTTTTTTGTGGATTAAAAAAGCCAGCAAAATTAAATATTTGTCTAGGATTCTTCTTTATCCATGCCCAAGATCCCATCTCTAATGTCAAAGGTAAAAATGGCACCTGAGCAGAAGGATCAGCCACTTGGTGCTGGCGATAGAGATAATCCCAAATATCACCATGAGTGCGATAAAACTGGCTCTGCGGCGCGAGCCGATAATGGCCGTGATGGGGATAACTCTGTTCAAATAATTGTTTTAGATGAAAAATATAATTGGCATTTTCGAAGGCGGTACGGGTATGGGCGTAGGGGAACCAGATATGATCACTCAAGCCAAATCCCGAGTGGGCATCGAGCGAAATCAAACTTGTGCTGCGACTCAACAGTTGTTGTACATAGGCAACTAAGCCCGCAGTTTCCAGCTCCATTCCCCCAATACCGCGATACCAGGGCAGCCGTGACGATATACGCTGTCCTCCCACCATAAAGGACACTTTTTCACGGGATTCTATCGGAGCGTTACGCATCAAATCCACTTGATTACCATTGCCCCGCGTTCCCATGAATAACCCAACAGGATTCACTACAGGTACAAAAGCTAACCGCAGGCCCGTTAACATCTGTTGTAGGTGTTTATCCCAAACAAGCCGCTGCAATAAACTGTTTAACAATGCCAAAATAACTTGAGATCCAATACGTTCAACCCCATGCACGCCACCCACAAAGAGCACTGTCGGACAAGGCGTATCTGTACCACCTAACTCAACACTGTAAAGGGGGAAATGCTCTTGGCGGAATGGAATGTCGGCAAGGATCTGATAATCTAACTTAAGATGATGAGTATCAATGAGTTGCTGCAGCGTATCTAACTCAAATGGAAGCTCAAAAGGAAGTTTCTTCATGTCACCTTAATCAATAAAATGAGAGAACAACTCATGCCGTCAAAGTGATACTAATAGTGAACAAAGACAAAATGATGACAAACTGCATATCAGAAGTGACTTTACGGGGAAATAAGCGGAAAAATAACGAGTAAAACAAAGAATAAACTATCCTAAAACCCTACATTAGTCTTCACGATAAAGTAGCTCTCCAATGATGGTTTCTACGTCAACCTGCGCTAAACCTTGGTCAACAATATCTCGCCAACGCCGTCCTTCTTCTGTATTACGAAACGCGATATAGAGCTGCTTATTCGCCAGAATTTGCCGATTGATTTGCAACTTTGTCGCCAGCGGCTGTAAGGGCTTTTGCTTGAGTAAATAGTGCAGAACGTTGACATCAATCACCGCGGCATCAATCCGACCTGCGGCAACTTTTTTGACATTATGCTCATCCGAAGTCACAGCTTCAGTCCGCTGAACACCGGAAACGATCATGCGATCTAAGGCCTGAGTATTCACATAATCTTTCACCACACCTAAGGTATAGCGATTAAGATCTTCAATATAATTCCAACTTACTGGATGGGACTTTTGCTCCACCAGCCCCAATGGACTTTCGCCAATCGGTTTTGAAAAGATAAACTTTTCAGTTTCTACATAGTATTCAGGAAAATAACCTATGTAGTCAGAGTTTGGCATAGTCGTAAGTTTGACAGCGCGGCTCCACGGATAGAAATCCACGTCTAATTGATGTCCCATAACGTTCAGCGCCGCCCGTACCACGGCAATACTGGCACCCTGCTCCGTTAATTGCTCTCCTGAATAAGGCGGCCAAAGTAAAGAAGTGAGCATTAAGGTATCCGCTTTAGCTACGCTTAATCCCATAAAGGAAAGACAATACACAAGGAGCATTGAACGCCATCGAACCATTTAGTACTCCTTTGCCTGCATGGATTTACGACTACATCATCGACAACTCAACGCTTTCGTTTTTATCTGCCGAGATTTTATGATTGGTTAGATTTTATGACTGGTTTTAGTATAGCCATCAAGCCACAGTGGGGAAGTGAAGTTTTGTTACAATTAGAATAACGACATTAGCAGCAAAAGCTAACTCAAAGTACAGCTTGGCTTGATGGTGTGACTCGCCGACTTTTTCATTAGCCAATTAGCTTGTTTGTTTATCTGCTAACCGAAATAGCTAGACAGAATAAAATTCAAGCCGCATTGCGCGGCTTGGAAGTCAAATATCAATAGTATTAATCAACTCAAAGCCAAATGACTTAAGCATTAATATCTTCATATAACTCTTGATACATCAGCTCACGCATTTTGAATTTCTGAATTTTTCCCGTCACTGTCATTGGATACTGATCCACAAACTTGATGTAGCGCGGCACTTTAAAGTAGGCGAATTTCTCGGTGAGAAAATGACGAATATCAGCCTCTGTAATCGCGGAGCCTGAGCGGACTTTGATCCAAGCACACACTTCCTCGCCGTATTTATCGCTTTGAACGCCAAAGACCGCCGCATCCTGCACATCTTTATGGGTGTAAAGTTTCTCTTCAATCTCACGGGGATAAATATTCTCGCCGCCGCGAATAATCATATCTTTAATGCGCCCCACAATTTGCACATAACCTTGCTCATCCATTTGGCCAATATCGCCCGAATGTAGCCAGCCTTGACTGTCTATGGTTTCCGCCGTTTTCTCAGGATCATTCCAATAACACTGCATAATGCAGTAACCGCGACTACAAACTTCACCGGGTTGATTAATTGGCAGCACTTCGCCAAATTCATCGACAATTTTCACTTCGGTATGGGGCAAAGCACGGCCAACGGTGAGCACACGTTTCTCTACGGGTGAGTCGATTTCAGTAATGTGATTGAGCGGACTGCATTCGGTCTGTCCATAACCAATCAGCACTTCCTTCATATACATCAGGTTTTGTACACGTCGCATCACTTCTTCAGGACAAGTTGCCCCCGCCATCACGCCGGTACGTAAGGAACTCAAATCAAAACGAGCAAACTCTGGGTGTTCCAACTCGGCAATAAACATGGTCGGTACGCCATGCAAAGCGGTGCAACGCTCTTGCTCAATCACTTGCAATGTCGTCAGTGGATCGAAGGATTCTCCGGGGAACACAGCAGTTGCGCCTTTGGCTAAGCAAACTAAACTGCCGAGTACCATGCCAAAACAATGGTATAAAGGCACTGGAATACAGAGTTTATCGTGACAGGTAAACTTCATCGCCTCTGCGACTAAATAGCCATTATTCAATATGTTATGATGTGATAAGGTCGCACCTTTCGGACTGCCCGTCGTGCCAGAGGTAAACTGGATATTAATCGCATCGTATGGGCTTAATTCCTTAGCAATACTCTTAAGCATTATCCTATCAGCGGCGGTCACATCAACGATCAAGTCATCAAAATTCAACATACCGACGGATTTCTCCGCGCCCATACGGATCACAAATTCAAGCTCAGGTACGGCTTTAGCTTGTAATTTACCCGAGGGGCAAGAAGTTAGCTCAGGCGCCAATTCATATAGCATCTCAAGATAATTGCTGGATTTAAACTTATCAGCACAAATTACCGCGCGACAACCCACGTTACTCAGCGCGTATTGCAACTCTTCAGGACGATACGCAGGATTAATACATACCATGATGGCGCCAATTTTAGCGGTCGCATATTGGGTTAAACACCACTCGATATTGTTAGGCGACCAAATCCCTACCCTATCACCAGACTTAATACCGAGTTTTAATAGTCCTGTGGCGAGCGCATCGATTTGGGCAAGATATTGGCGGTAATTCCAGCGGATATGTTGATGGTGTACGACGACAGCTAATTGGTCGGGATACGTTGCCGCAATCTCATCAAGATATTGACCTATGGTCTTCTCAACGAGTTTCGGTGATGACTCGCCTCTAAACTCGCTAACGTTGAGCGGGCTTATAACTTGGCTTGTAGGAACTGACATTAAGGCCTCCGTGCATTTATTATTATGGTTAGCGAGGTCCAAACTAACCAATCCACGGATCATGTCACAAGTAAAAAAGCACTTTATTAGACTAAAGAGTAAGACAAACTATTAGATAACAATCCATTAAAGCCCAGTGCTAACGGCTGATAAACTCAAAATGAGCACTCGACTTAGGCACATTTAAGCTTTGTAACCGCTCAACAATGGCCAGTAACACCCCTTGGCGACGCATATTTTCTAACACGCCGGGGCTAAAAACCTCGAGTCGCGTCATGGCGGTTAGCAGCAACTTACATTGTGCGATGCTCGCATCACGAATATAGGCAGGTTTATCGACTAAGTAACTGTTGTTATACCAATAGTCCCAAGTGAAATTAGCCAATAACCAACCTTGCGTTGTCAGGTCATTAATAAATTCCAGCATTCGCTCATGACTTAAGATCACATCACCCGCCGTAAAATCCTTAAGATATTTAGTGTATAAGCCACAATCGGATGTCATTGTTGAAGTCCCCATAACACACCTCACAGGTTTTGGTTGCCTCTGCTGCCACAACTTGTACGACACCAGTCACAAACCGAGATCGAATTTGACGCTTTGCCTTAGAAACGAGAATTTGCATAAGGCATACCAAATAAGATTACTGTCAACAGGCTAAGCCACGTTATCTGAACGGAAACTTAATCAAACTCACAATATTTGATATGGGTGACGAACTGGGGTATTCGACAAAATTCAGATAAACTCAGCGGTATTGAAGCGCTTAACGGCAACTATGAGTAAAGGAAACAAGATGAACTACTGGCTTATGAAATCGGAACCCGACGAATTTAGCATAGATGATCTTAAGGCTTGCCCTAACCAAACTGAAGCTTGGCATGGGATCCGTAATTATCAGGCGCGTAACTTTATGCGCGATGAGATGCAGATTGGCGACAAGGTATTTTTTTACCATTCAAGCTGCAAAGTGCCCGGTATTGTCGGTATCGCTGAAGTTGTGACCAATGCGTATCCCGACAGCACGGCCTTCGATCCAGAATCGAAGTATTTTGACCCTAAGTCAGATCCAACCAAACCAAGATGGCTACGAGTAGATATCCGCTTTGTCAAAAAATTTAACGAGATTATTCCCTTAAGTTTGATAAAAAGTTTACCCCAACTGGCGGACATGTATTTAGTCTCTAAGGGGTCAAGACTCAGTATCCAACCTGTGACCGCCGAACAATGGCAAGCCGTACTCATGTTAACCCGCTAGAAAGCAATCTTGAACCAGAACGTTCAGCTATAGTTCATTTCGCATCACCTATTGTTGGCCACATCCAGCATTGGACACAACATCAACTCAATGCCCCTTAGGAGTACAGATGAATAAATTGACCTCAGTGGTAATCACAGGACTTGTCCTCAGCTTAACGATGTCCATCTCAACCTTTGCTAAAGATGACCATGAGCACCACAAAAAGGATAAAAGCCTACCGCCGGGATTACAGAAAAAAATTGACCAAGGTCAGCCACTGCCACCCGGTTGGCAGAAAAAACTCCACCGTGGTGATGTGCTTGAGCATGATATTTATGATCGCGGCCGCATCGTAGTACCCTTAGACAGAAATGGCATCATTAGCATTCAAGTCGAAGGTGCACTAATCAAACTCGATAATAACAGCCGTAAAATCCTCGATATCGTCAATATCATTACCGATTAACTTCCCATGGCAAAATGGCATTTATAACTGACACTTTTACAACTACGCCCAGCGCTTATCTGGGCGTTGAGTACTGCTTAATACTGCTTTGATCTATCAAAAAACGTTGTCAGTAAGACAATTTATCATCCCAGTCCTCACTCAATAACGTTCTAACTTACAATAACGCAACATATTGATATTTATCATATCTTTACTATCTGGCTATTGGTCGTAAATTGACTAAATGCTAGACTCATGCAGGGTGAAAAGATATCGAACAGAACAAGATAAGTGTCACCTAAAAATACTCATGCGGCTAAGGCAAAATCTTAATTGAATTCATAGCATTCCGATAATGACCGTAGACTAACGCTGGATTTTTGATAATGGAAAACACCTCACTTCAACGGGTTAAGCAGGCAATTATTGCGGGGTTCTGGGCATCACTCGCCAGTATTTCTGTGGGGTTTCTATTTAAACTCTGGCTAGCACAATGGGTTGCCAAAGCCGATCTAGCGCTCTATCACACAGTGATCGACATTATCTCACTGTCGCTAATCCTAATGACGGGATTTCGCTCCTCTATGGTGGTGACCTACTCCCAGACCAAGCAAGATGTGGATATCACTAATATATTCCGCTACAGCTTGATCGCTATGGTACTACTGACATGGGGCTTAGTTTTACCCTATATCAAACACAAACTTCAGCTCAATGTAGAATATTTTCAATTGGTTGGGATTATTCTGAGTATGGGGCTCAAGGTCTATTTTACCAATCAAATTGCCATGTACCGGCTATATGCCATCTCCAATCGAGTCACTTGGTTAGAGCCGCTCGCGCAAGTGACTAGCTTTTTATTATGTTTCTATGGCTTAAAACAAACCGCCATTGCATCACTCTTTTACAGCATGACACTGTCATCGCTCATCGTTGCCTTATATATGTACTTAAAACGGCGCAAAGATATTGCCACTCCGCCCTTAAGTGCGGTGCATTTTGATACGGGTTTACGCAGTTTTATGAAGAAAAGCCTGACGGCATCCATGGAAGCGGGGGCCAGTATCTTGATGATTTACATCACCGTACTGCTGACTATTGCCTATTTCAGCATAGATGAACTGGGTGATTTCCAAGTGGTGGTGCGGCCGATGATCACTTACCTCACCCTGCTTTTTGTCTTTCCCATCTACCGTTTTGTGCTGCCCGAAGTCGCAGTGTGCGTACGAGAAAAACGCTTTGACGAAGTGCAACAAATTAAGTCATGGCTGACAAAAGTTTCTTTGTGGATCAGCGGTATTTTTTTTGTCGTTATGGTCTTTGCGAGCAAGCCGTTAGTCGCTTGGTTATTCCCCGAGCAATACATTAAAGCGGCCCCAGTATTAATGCATTTCTCCATGTTTTTTATATTTATGATGCTCAATGGCTACCAGCTAGCTTATATAAAAGCTCATGGCTACTTTACTCAAAGCCTACTTATTCGCCTTGCTGGTATCGCAGTACTGGTCGGTACTTTCTACGCTTACCGCCTGTATACGGAGAATGTCGTCGCGGTGATTTTAGCCTTAGGCACGGGCTATTTGATGATGTATCTCATATCTAAACTAATTGAAAGACGCATTCAACAAAGCCTTAACAACGGCGAAAATGCTTAAAACAATAAAGGAAATGACAGGTTTCAACTAAAAAGGCATCCCAGAGGATAGTCTGGAATGCCTTAACAGGAGACAGCATGTCAGCTTATAATTTAGCGCCCATCGAGCATGCGACCAATACCACCAAGCACAGAGCCTTCACCGCGATCACTGCCTCCCGCAGATGGGGCATGGGCGATAATACGGTCCGCCATACGTGAGAATGGCAAGCTTTGTAGCCAAACCGTCCCGTGGCCTTTGAGTGTGGCTAAAAACAAACCTTCACCGCCAAAGACCATAGACTTTAATGAGCCTGCACGCTCTATGTCGTAATCAATCCCTGAGGTAAATGCAACAAGACAACCTGTGTCAACTCTTAAGGTTTCACCTTTTAGTTCTTTTTTCACTAAGGTGCCCCCCGCATGGATAAACGCCATACCATCGCCCTGTAGACTTTGCAGAATAAACCCTTCACCACCGAAAAATCCGGTACCTAAGCGGCGATTAAATTTCATCGTCACGCGTGTACCTAAAGCCGCAGCCAAAAAACTGTCTTTCTGACAGATAAGCTCACCACCATGTTCGGCCAAGTCGATCGCTAGGATAGTGCCAGGATAAGGGGCGGCAAAAGCGACTTTACGTTTTTGATTGCCTTGGTTGGTAAAGTGAGTCATAAAAATGCTCTCACCCGTCAATGCCCGTTTACCCGCGCCCACCAACTTGCCAAAAAAGCCTGACTCAGGCTCAGAGCCATCGCCCATTTTGGCCTCAAAGCTAATATCTTGCTCTAGATAATTCATCGCGCCCGCTTCAGCGACCACGGTTTCGTTAGGATCGAGTTCCACTTCAACCAACTGCATACTGTGGCCGATAATTTCATAATCCACTTCATGACAACGTCTAGACATACTGTTCCCCTTAACTGTCAGTTCCTTGTTACTATCCTTTAGATTGACCCCGATGGACGACTCTTTACCTATCGCGGCTCAATTTCACTCTTCATCTCGACCTTAATCTAGATCTTAGCTCAGTCTGAATTTAGGCCTTATTTTAACTCTCAATCTAAGCCTTAATCTGACCTAGGCATTAATCTATGACATAAAATGTCAAAATGCGATTATTTTATGCGGTAACTTGTATCAAAAGATGACAAGCGAAGACTTATCAACCCAAACCCACACCATTAAACTGCTCAGCCTTAGCAAACTCCTCTAATATCAACTCGGTAAAAAGTTGTCCCGCACGACCTAACGGTCGCTCTAAGGTCGAGACGAGCTGTGGAATAAACGTAAAACGACTGCCACCGACGAAGTCGATTTCAACTAATTCGCCCTTAGCCAACTCTTCTTGCACTAAAAAGTCCGGCAACCAGCCAAAACCTAAGCCTTTTAACAAGGCGTTCTTTTTCATGATAAAGCCAGAAAGATAAAATACTTTATCGCCGCCAAATTGCATTTCATCGCGGTAACTTTTATTGGGTGAAGAGTCTTCGATAGTTAATTCCACATGTTGCTGCAGCTCAGACAAACTAATTTCGCGAATAAAAGATAAAGGATGCGAAGCACTGGCCACCAGCACGCTAGTAATTGCAGGCAAAGGCTGCGGATGATAATAGGGGCCAGTGCGATAATCTTTCACTAACATCAAGTCAGCATTATCACGCTCAAATCTGTGTTGTACACCGCCTAAAAACTCCATATTCAGCTGAATTTTAGTGGGGATCTGATGTTCAGCCATGCGCTTTAAGGCCGTCATGATAGGCTCCATCGGTAAGGCACCGTCTATCACTAGCTCTAGCTTGGGCTCCCAGCCTTCACTGAAACGACTGGCAAGATGTTCAATGTTTGCAAGGTGTTGCAGTAATCTTTGTCCCTCGGCCAAAATCACGCGGCCCTCTTGCGTCAGCTCAGCACGATATTGCTCACGGCTAAAAAGCGGCACGCCTAGGTGCTCTTCTAACTTTTTAACTTGATAACTCACCGCCGATTGCGCTTTGTGTAATCGCTCCGCCGCCTTGGCAAAACTGCCCTCTTCCACCAGCACTTGCAGCACATTAAAAGCATCAATATCGATGCGCATGGTCACTCCTTGGCTCTAATGAACATGTCACGGAAACACTACGATTCGTAAAGATTAGAATACCATCTAATTTTTAGATTGAGATAACGGATTTATTATTCTTTTTTTTGTTCATTCAAGCAACTAAATTGATAACAAGATCACATAACCATAACGACAAGCGAAGTAGAGCTAATCTCACGCCGCTGTAAAAACCAAGGATCCTCCATGCCATTTTATGTGAAACAAGGCCAGATTCCCCATAAGCGCCATATCGCATTTGAAAAGGAAAACGGCGAGCTTTACCGTGAAGAGTTGTTCTCAACCCATGGTTTTTCCAATATTTATTCCAATAAATATCACCACAACATGCCAACCAAAGCATTGGAAGTGGCGCCCTACAGCCTAGGCCATGGTGCCAATTGGGAAGATTCGCTGGTCCAAAACTATAAACTCGATTCCCGCGACGCCGACCGTGAAGGTAATTTTTTCAGCGCCCGTAACAAGATTTTTTATAACAATGACTTAGCACTGTATACCGCCAAAGTCACCGCTGATACCGACGATTTTTACCGTAACGCCTATGCCGATGAAGTGGTTTTTGTCCACGAAGGCGAAGCCACACTCTACAGCGAGTACGGCACAATTAAGGTCCAAAAGTGGGACTATCTCGTGATCCCACGAGGCACCACTTATCAGCTTAAATTCAACGATTACAGCAATGTGCGACTTTTCGTCATCGAGTCATTCTCTATGGTGGAAGTGCCTAAGCATTTCCGTAACGAGTATGGTCAGCTATTAGAATCGGCACCTTACTGCGAGCGCGATTTGCGCGTACCTACACTGCAAGAGGCTGTGGTTGAGCGCGGCACCTTCCCCTTAGTGTGTAAGTTTGGTGATAAGTACCAACTCACCACGCTCGAATGGCATCCTTTTGATTTAGTGGGTTGGGATGGCTGCGTTTATCCTTGGGCATTCAACATCACAGAATACGCACCAAAGGTAGGCAAAATCCATCTACCCCCTTCTGATCACTTAGTCTTTACCGCACATAACTTTGTGATTTGTAACTTCGTGCCGCGCCCCTACGATTTCCACCCTAAATCGATTCCGGCGCCTTACTACCACAACAACATAGATAGCGACGAAGTCTTGTATTACGTCGATGGCGACTTTATGAGCCGCACGGGCATTGAAGCGGGTTACATGACCTTACATCAAAAAGGTGTGGCCCACGGACCACAACCGGGCCGAACTGAAGCCTCGATTGGCAAAAAAGAAACCTATGAATATGCAGTGATGGTGGACACGTTCGCCCCACTGAAATTAACCGAACATGTACAAAATTGCATGAGCAAAGACTACAACCGCTCTTGGCTAGAAGACTAGCCCCAAGCCACCAGCACTCCCATGCGGGAGTCATTAGAGTGACGGCGTGTTGCACTAAAATAACGAGGAAAACAACATGGCAAGCGAACTAAATCCACTGGGCTTATTAGGTATCGAATTCACTGAATTCGCCAGCCCTGATACTGATTTTATGCACAAAGTCTTTATCGACTTTGGTTTTTCTCTGCTGAAAAAAGCCAAGAACAAAGACATCCTGTACTACAAACAGAATGACATTAATTTTCTGCTCAACACAGAGCGCGAAGGTTTCTCAGCTAAGTTTGCTAAATCCCACGGCCCAGCCATTTGTTCTATGGGCTGGCGTGTAGAAGATGCCGGCTTTGCCTATCGCGTTGCCGTTGAACGTGGTGCAAAACCCGCCGATGATGCCAACAAAGATCTGCCTTATCCTGCGATTTACGGCATTGGCGACAGCTTAATTTATTTCATCGACACCTTTGGCGCAGGTAACAATATCTATGCCGCTGATTTTGAAGATTTAGACGAGCAAGTCATCACCCAAGAGAAAGGCTTTATCGAGGTCGATCACTTAACCAACAACGTCTACAAAGGCACAATGGAACATTGGGCTAACTTCTATAAAAACATTTTTGGTTTTACTGAAGTGCGCTACTTTGACATCAGCGGCGTACAAACCGCGCTAGTGTCCTACGCCCTGCGCTCACCCGATGGCAGCTTCTGTATCCCGATCAACGAAGGTAAAGGCAGCGATAAAAACCAAATTGATGAATACCTGAAGGAATACAATGGCCCAGGTGTGCAACATTTAGCCTTTAGAAGCCGCGATATCGTTAAATCTCTGGATGCGATGGAAGGCAGCTCAATCCAATGCCTAGACATCATCCCTGAATACTACGACACTATTTTCGATAAGTTACCACAGGTCACAGAAAATCGTGAGCGCATTAAACATCACCAAATTTTGGTGGATGGTGATGATACAGGCTATTTATTGCAGATATTTACTAAAAACCTGTTTGGACCGATTTTCATCGAAATCATCCAACGTAAGAATAACTTAGGTTTTGGTGAAGGCAACTTTACTGCCCTGTTTGAATCAATTGAACGGGACCAAATGCGCCGCGGCGTACTATAAGTATTCATCCCGCTAATAAAAAACGGTACGCACTGCGTACCGTTTTTCTTTCTACGAATATCTACATCGCCATCTAAATCACCATCAGCTTTGACAGCAATCACTCGGCTTTAACTTTCCTGCGCTAGTCAACATTGATAGGTTTGATAACCTTACAAGGGTTACCTGCCGCCACACAGTTCGCGGGAATGCTCTTATTCACGACACTACCAGCACCAATGACACAATTATCGCCAATGGTCACACCGGGCAGTACAGAGACGTTTCCACCTAGCCAGACATTATTGCCGATTTGAATTGGCGCTCCGTATTCCGTCGTTTGCCGCGCAATGGGATTAATAGGATGCGTTACGGTAGAAATCATCACATGGGGACCAAACATCACATTATCGCCAATCGAGACTGAGCAAACATCTAATATGGTTAGATTATGATTGGCGTAAAATTGTTTGCCAATATGGATGTTATAGCCGTAATCGCAAAAGAAATTAGGCTCAATATGAGCGCAGTGTTGAATATCAAGCAGGCCACGAAGATGCTCCATACGCGCATCAAGCTGGGTCGGTTCGGCCAGATTAAACTGATGACAAATGGATTTCGCCCGCATCCGCTCAGCCAATAACTCATCATCCCAAGCCTTATAGGGCTGGCCCGCCAACATTTTTTGTTTCTCAGTCATCGTATTGCCAACATTCAGTCCATGATGACCTAACCCTAACAATCGATTGATGAAAGTTCAAGAACTGCCTTATATGCTCTTGAATGAACTATCCGTCTTGCTGACAGAACATTTAGCTAACAGCCAATGTGAGTCACATTCAAGCATTCAATCTCAATCGAGACAAAGGTCATTGCCTTTGTTCGTCATCACAATAGAGTTCTGCAAATAAATACACTAGACACAAACTGTTAAGCGGCATGACCGGATTTGTCCAAATCATCCGGCTGTGACGCCCTGCTTCACCGAAGATTTCAAGCAATAAATCCGAAGCCCCATCGAGTGCTTTAGGATGTTCAAAGCAAGATTGATGCACATTTAGCACCCCTTCCAAGCGGTAAATTTGTTTTATCCGCGAAAGCTCACCGCAAGCCTGTTTCAATTGGGCAATGGCATTTAGGGTCGCAAGACGACAGGCAGCGTAGCCTTCGCTCACAGTATGATCGGCGCCCAATTGTCCTTGATACTGAAGCTCGCCCTCTAAATAGGGAAACTGACCCGAGGTCATTAACTGACTGCCAACAATTGAATAGGGTTCGTAATTCCCAAGAGCCGCAGCAACCTCAGGTAGTTCAAGCCCTGCCGCTACTAGCCGCGATTCAGGTGTGATCATCATAATGTCACCCCCTGAGATGAGGCATTCGCAGGATTAAGCAGCGGGGCTAGCCAGGTTGTCAAATGCTGAGGATTGGCTGTCAGCCAGTTCGCAGCGGCCTCATCTTCCGTCATTCCTTGTCGATTAACCGCATAATCGAGTTCTGCAACCATTTGATTCGATAATACTATGTTATCAAGTACCTGAATTTGTGCGGGCGAGAAATTAACCGCTAACTCGCGTTCACGGGCGAGCAATACCGCTTTATCTTTTCCCCCGAGTAAACCTTTGGGGTCCTGAAGATCGCGAATACCGTATTGATGGTGTAAAAATTGTGGATGCCACAAAGGAACGATCACCCAATCGTTTACCGCTACGGCAGACTCAAAAGCGGCGACACAGTCGGCCTGAGTGCCAGTTCTAAATTGATAACCCGCCGCCGTTAATCCATATTGCGTCATGATATTTTTAGAAAATCGCGTGATCCCCGCCCCCTCACCAATCCCTTGAATGATGGGCAGCATACGTTGCCGCACGTCAGGTTTGAGTAAATCCTCAATGCTCGACACTTGCTCAGCAGGCACATAATCGGGTACGCCCCAGAGCGCATAGGGCTCATAATGTAGCCCGAGTTGCCGCGTAGCAACTCGCTCTTCGACACCTTGTCGATAAATCCCGTGGCTATGGGGCAGCCATGCTGAACACAGCATATCCACTTTGCCTTCACCTAGCTGCTCAAAATTAGCCTCGTGCAATGCATAGCTTCGTTGCACCTCTTTGCCCATAATCCCTATCACATGGGCCACCACTGCGGCGGTGACTCGATGAAAACTTAAGTCCGTCACTCCCATGCGAATCATCGGCTTACCCTGTGAGCTCTCCATATTTGTACTCTTATTCAATGAATTCATACCTATCGCACCTCGAGGAAATAATGCCAATGATGCCAAACTGCCCAATCCCAGCGTTTGCAATAATTGCCTTCTGAAGACATTAATCTCCGCCATGTTCAGGCTCCTTGGTGTCAGAAATAGCGAGCCTATCCATCACAATTCCAACGATGGCGTTGTCCTTTGCATAGGGGAATATCATCTCTACTTTGATGCCATTCGGATCTTCAAGAAACAACTGATGCTCACCAATTTCAGGCACAATTCGTTCCTGAAAAATCATCCTCTGCTGGCATAAATGCTGCTGCATCTGGTGTAAATCCGTACCACGAAACGACAAATGGTCAACACGTCCAGATCCATAAATATTTCTACTTTCCCCTAAGTAGGCATCTAGCGCTTGATCGCCCGCTTCCACCAAATGCAAAATGGGCTTATTTGAGGCATAGAGCCAATGTCCAGGAAAACCAAACTGTGGCCGCCAACCTAATTTCAATCCAAGGATGACTTGATAAAACAACAGCGTTTCAACCAGTTTGGGGGTTCTGATGGTAAAGTGATCCAATCCGATAATGTTCATATTGTCATCCTCTGGCAGTACTGACTCGGTATAACCAAGTGCGAATCCAAACCGTTTTAATCCGCAAAAATCGTGTGAATAAATTCAGTTAAGATAAGCACTTGGCGTAAGGTTATAAGATTAATGGTTAAGGTTAATTACCACGAACGCCCGCCGCTAACGGCTTAAAACGGAAAATATAATAAGGTGGACTGTTTTCAGCTTTGCCATTGTTTAATGGTGCCGATAACGGTAATTGCGCAGCCCCAGAGTACAAATAACCTTGCTTGCCATAACTCACACCGTCGGGCCAAACCATACGTTCATCATGGACATAAGTGCGATACTGGCGAGAATCAGCAGGGATCACGCCAATGGCCCGCTCTCCCACTTCCGTTAGATACAAATTATTCGTTTCATCAATACTTAAACCACCGTTGTCGGGCTTATCGGCATAAGCCTCCACTTTGGCAGAGAGTGCCGCAGGCGTTAACGAAGGATTGATGAGATCTGTCATCCGCACACGGTAAACTTTGTCTTTATTCATCGGGGCAAAGTAGAGCCATGTTTGGGTTTTATCTAAAGCAATGCCATCGGCACCCACATAGACTTCAATCTGCTTTCTATCTTTTGAGTTTTTATCGATAATCAGTGGCCGCTGTAAGTCTGGCATCACACTGTTATCACCCTGTAATAGTCGCCGACTTTTCCCTGTATTTAAGTCCACAACCACCAGCGCAGCCTTTTCACCAATGGGACCCGTGCCAATCCCCTCATCAGCAATTACAATCGCTTGATGTCGAGATGAGATTACAAAGTCATTATGTTGTGACTCAGGAAGAGAGACTGGCGCGGGCAAATGAATAATGCGATCTAATTGGTTTTTCTTGGTATCCCACGCCACTAATTTAGGCTCAATACGTGGCGCCTGCTGACCAGAGTCTAATAGCCAAACTCTGTCTTGATCGTCGGTTCGCAGCCCCAACACCCAATTAAGGCAAGTGTCAGGTTCTTTCGCTTTACCCTGCGGATCATGGCATTGCTGCCAATCCGAATTAGGAAATGGCTTAGTACTACCATCCGCTAAAAGCTCTGCCACCTTAATGTTAGGTTGATAGAAAGGGTGATAACTGAAAATCAATCGATCATCTGATGTGAAAGTAATACCACCCACAGCCCCATCAAGTTCGGCAAAGACTTCCATTTTTGCCAGCGGCTCAGTCTGTGTCGCCCATGAGTGAGAACACAACAAACTGGTTGCCAGTAGTGTAAAAACCTTTGATAACATTGGGTATGTAATGCGCGTAGATAATATGGTCATCTTCATTCCTCCTAACGTGGACCAGCTAAAAGCGTTAAACTTGCTTCGCCTAATCTATGCTGCCAAAGATAGAATCCCACCAAAGCGGGTGTTGATCCCTTGTCTATCGGCAACTGCGCCACATCCAAAGCATGCACTGTCCATACATAACTGTGTTCACGTCCCTCTGGTGGACAAGGTCCAAAGAATCCAGGTTTACCTAAATCGGTATTAGCTTCAATGGCACCACTGGGTAGTGCTCCGCCATTCACACCACCTGCGAGAGTCGACACCTGTGCCGGAATGTCATACACAACACGGTGCCAAAAACCACTGCCAGTAGGCGCATCTTTATCATATAAAGTGACAGCAAAGCTCTTGGTACCGGCAGGTACATTTTGCCAAGTTAAACGCGGCGCAATATTTTCGCCCGAACAACCAAATTGATTCCAATAATACTCAGGAGGGAACCTTGAATTATCAGCTAAATTACTTTCGAGACTAAACGCAGAGGCACTGTCGTCAGCCATAACGTAATTAATACTGGCGGCCAAAGCGACAGTC
The DNA here is from genome assembly GCF_025653725.1 of Shewanella sp. SM74. Classification (NCBI taxonomy): domain Bacteria; kingdom Pseudomonadati; phylum Pseudomonadota; class Gammaproteobacteria; order Alteromonadales; family Shewanellaceae; genus Shewanella; species Shewanella sp. SM74. Next base: position 389,449 of record NZ_JAKKRZ010000002.1, read on the forward strand.
ACCAAGAGAGTCTTTTTAAAAGAGGAGAAATAAGGCGATTTCATAATGTGCTGAACCCATTTTTGAACTGTCCTAGAACAGTCATTAACCATTGATTTGAGAATGTGGGTTAGCATATCAATCAAATTATGATTGATAAGGCGCATTTGGTTGATATGAGTTTCAAAAAATATTGGATAATCTCAACATGCTTCTCAGTTATTTTTAGGTTATCGTACTTTCAGCAAAAATAATGCAAAAAAGTAACAGCCACACGACTAAGATATGTTCGTAACACAATAATATAACGAGGATTCGCTATGATTAAAGCGGCTTATCAACCTTGGCTTCCCGTGAACAGAAACCTCAAGCCACACCCAAACCTGAGTTGCAGATTAGACCATTTATCTTTAACCATACTGTGGCAGGAACTTGATAACGATGCATTCACGATGGAATTATATTTCCCAACGATATCTGGAATACAAGTAATTGATGAGTCAAGTTATCAAACCTTCTTAGATAACATAAGTGATAACTTTAGCGATATTCAACATCATGATAAAAGCAATACGCCATTCCCTATTGATTCAGATTTAAATATCACGAATCAATCTAATGCCGATTATTTTTCTTTACCTTGGCCAATATGGAAGTCGGTAAAAAATGCTCGCCGTCCTTATTATGGTGACTTAGGCGAACATATTTACCAAGACCTATACAGTTATTATATGGTGGGCGCCGATAGTGTCTACTTGATCGATACTGATGTAGAACCTACAGTCAATGTCTTATCTTGTAAACTATGAGGTTAATCGCTGTTAACCGAACAACTGCAGAATTAATCACAATGGGGTTAGTGAGCATATTGTTAATAATAACTACAGTATGCTTTTTGCGTGAAATATCGCCAGCCAACACAACCGATTACATTTAAAGAGAGCAAGTTCAAAATAAGCAGATTGGCTAAATCCGCCGTTTTCATTACACTATCGGCCTTCTCATCTTCACCCAAGAATGACCAAACCATGCCTGATTTTGCCTTACTCGCTGTGTTTATCCCGACTTTTTTCTTTGTTTCTATCACGCCGGGCATGTGCATGACACTCGCCATGACCCTGGGCATGAGTATAGGTGTGCGCCGCACCCTGTGGATGATGCTGGGTGAACTGGTAGGCGTGGCGTTGGTGGCGACAGCCGCCGTGATGGGCGTTGCCAGTATCATGCTCAACTATCCCGAAATCTTTCAAATTTTTAAATGGATCGGCGGGATTTATTTAGGCTATATCGGCGTACAGATGTGGCGCGCGCGCGGCAAGATGGCCATATTAAACGATGATGACACTAACCCCAGAGCCAACAATGTTACCTTGATCTCCCAAGGCTTTATTACCGCCATTGCCAATCCTAAAGGTTGGGCATTTATGGTGTCGCTATTGCCCCCTTTTATCAATGCCGAGCGCGACGTCGCGCCGCAGCTCCTCGCCTTACTGAGCATTATCATGGTGACCGAATTTACCTCTATGCTCGCCTACGCCAGTGGTGGCAAAAGCCTGCGCATCTTCTTGAGCCGTGGTGATAATATTCGCTGGTTAAACCGCATTGCGGGCAGCCTAATGATAGGCGTAGGAGTTTGGTTAGCCATGAGCTAACGGTTTGAACTAACCGCTTAAATGTAAGCCGTTCTACCTAAAATGAGCCCAATAAAGTCCCGTTAACTCGGTCTTTATGAAGGCGCTTTTTTGTAGGGCAACACATCCTGCATCTGCGCCATATATTGCTGCATTTGCAGTGTTTCTTGCTCAACAAAGTCGGCAATCGCCGCCTTAAATCCCAAATGGGCGATGTTATGGTATGAATACATTGCTACGGGTTCAAAGCCTCGCAGCACCTTATGTTCCCCCTGCGCGCCCGCATCAAACACTTGAAACTCATGTTCAATACAATATTGAATACCTTGGTAATAACAGGCCTCAAAATGTAAACCGTCGAGCTCAACCGTCGTCCCCCAATAACGACCATATAAGCATTTCTGCCCTCGGGTATTCTCACCTTTTAAATACAAGGCGCCAGCGACCATCTCGCCCTTTGCATCTTCAACCACCAAGAGTAGGACTTGCGCAGCGAGTTGTGCCCCCAACTGCTGAAAAAAGGTTGGCGTTAAATAGCCGCGATGACCGGAGCGCTTAAGGTAAGTTAATTGATAACATTGGATAAACGTCTGCCATTGCGAAGCGGTGATCTGCTCCCCTTCGACAAACTGAAACTTAAGATTAAAAGGCTGTAACTGCGCCCGCTCCTTCAAGATATTCTTACGCTTACGGGAACTAAAGCCCGCCAGAAAATCATTAAAATCCCGATAACTGCGATTATTCCAATGGAACTGAGTGCCTAAGCGTTTTAACAGCGAATTTGGCAAACTTTCAAATAACGGCGTTTGTGTTGGGGTAACAAACAGGCTATGCCATGAGGAAATCGGGTTATCGCCCAGCCCTGGCTGATTAAGAATAGCTTCCTCAAGTACGAGATTATCCTGCGCTGATATTAGTCGGCGATTCAATGTCAGCAGCAGTAATGCCGCCACGCGCAGTTGCTCGGCGCGCTCCAATGCGGGATGAATGCCCATCCGTTGACCTTGCACTGGGGTAAAAGGGATCGCATTCACCCATTTGGGATAGTAATCGAGCCCATGGCGCTCATAGGCTTCGCCCCACGCCCAATCGAACACATACTCACCGTAGGAATGGGATTTTTGGTACAAGGGCATGACGGCAATAAGTGGGAACTGATTGGAGTGCTTAGCCGTTTGCACACTGATAAACCCTCCTTCAGCCAAAGGCGACAAGCTTTTATCCTTACTGTCGACATCATTTAATGTGTCACCCGCATCGAACACGCATAAATGTCGAGGCGTCCAACCGGTTGCAGTGCAGGCGGAGCGGCTTTGCTCGAGTGCCAACAGAAACTCATGGCGACAAAAGGGATTCGCCTCACCCATGGCGGCATTCCACGCACTGGTCGAAATATCCGACATTGAGCTCGCAAAAGCCAAGATAAGCTGTCTCATTGGGTAAATTATCGTCCTTTACTGGTGTGAACAAGTATACGAGGTTGCAATTAAGCCTAATTCTCGGCACATTGCATAGCCATAATTAAAATAAATTCAGGATTGAGTATGCGTCCAACAAAACCTTTTAGACCTCTTATTCTCGCCATTGCGATGGCGCTTCCCCTACTATCATCTCCCAGTCTGCTTGCCGATGAATCGCCAATTTTCAGCCAGATGGCCACCGCACAACCTGTGTGGGCTAAGCATGGCATGGTCGCAAGCCAAGAAGCTCTCGCCAGTCGCACCGGCGTTGAGATCCTAAAGCAAGGCGGCAATGCGGTTGACGCCGCCGTGGCTGTCGCCTTCAGTTTGGCTGTCACCTTACCCCGTGCAGGCAATATCGGCGGCGGTGGTTTTATGCTGGTGCATATTGCCAAAGAAAACAAAACCATCGCTATCGATTACCGTGAAATGGCACCGTCTAAAGCCAAGAAAAACATTTTCCTCGACGAAAATGGCGACGCAGTTGAAAAACTGAGCCGCGAACACGGTCTTGCCGTAGGTGTGCCAGGTACAGTGATGGGCATGAGCTTAGCCCTTGAAAAATATGGCACTATGACTCTCGCCCAAGTTACGGCACCCGCGATTAAAATGGCGCAGGAAGGCATTAGCATCACCCCAGATCTTGCCCAATCCCTTGCAGGCCTCAAACGCCGCATGGCCCAATGGCCAACCACTGCCGCTATCTTCTACAAAGCTGACGGCAGTGACTATCAAGTGGATGATATTCTTAAACAACCTGAACTTGCCCATTCGTTAAGTCTTATCGCAGAAAAAGGCACCAAAGGATTCTACGAAGGTGAAACCGCCACTAAGCTCATCAATGCGGTGAAAGAAGCTGGCGGCATTATGACCTTAGACGACCTTAAAAATTATAAAGTTGTGGAACGTGAACCCGTGCGCGGCGAATACCGCGGTTACGAGGTTGTGTCTATGCCACCGCCATCATCGGGCGGCGTGCACATCATCGAAATGCTCAACGTATTGCAGCAATTCCCAATAGACAAACTCGGTCACAATACCGCCCAGACGATTCATCTGATGGCGGAAACCATGAAGTACGCCTATAGCGACCGCAGCGAATACTTAGGCGATCCCGACTTTTATAAGGTGCCCGTCAGAGCCTTAACCAGTAAGGACTACGCCCAAAAAATCGCCAGCAAAATTGCGATGAATAAGGCAACACCGAGTGCTGAAATCAAGCCCGGCAAGCTCGCGCCCTATGAGAGCGATCAAACCACTCACTTCTCGGTAGTCGATAAATGGGGTAATGCAGTTTCAAATACTTACACCTTAAACTTCAGCTACGGCTCAGGTTTAGTGGCGAAGGGAACAGGAATTCTGCTCAATAACGAGATGGATGATTTCTCTGCCAAACCCGGCGTGCCAAACGGCTACGGTTTAGTAGGTGGTGATGCCAATGCGGTCGAGGGCAATAAACGCCCACTCAGCTCAATGAGCCCAACAATAGTGATGAAGGATGGCAAACCCTTCCTCGTCACTGGCAGTCCAGGTGGTTCGCGCATTATCACCACCACACTGCAGATCATCATGAATGTTATTGATCATGGATTAAACATTGCCGAAGCCAGTAATGCGGCGCGGGTTCATCATCAATGGCAACCCGATGAATTACGAGTCGAGTCCAGCTTTAATCGCGATACCATTTCCCTGCTCGAAGCCAAAGGACACAAAGTGAAAGTACAATCCGCTATGGGCAGTACGCAATCAATCATGGTGACCGAACAAGGAATTTTTGGTGCGTCTGATCCACGCCACTCGGGTAGCGAAGCTATCGGCTACTAGCATCTCCATGATGCCGATTTTAGTGAAAGAGATGAGTGTAAAGAGATGAGTGAGAGAAATAGGTGGATGAGATAAAAGGATTTATGACCTATTCGATCTAGGTCATAAACCCTGACTAAAGCTTGTCCTTCCGCTCAACGAATACAAACTCGCAATCAAAAAGCCCTGCTATACATCACTGTATAAGCAGGGCTTTTTATTGCGTGGAAACAAGTAATCGTACTGAACATAGCTGACCTTTAGACTCTAGTGGCATAAGCAATCTGTACTGGGTGACCTGTTATTTCAATCGTTGGGATCCTAGTGGTTGGCTGGTATACACTCATATAGGCTTACCATGGCATTCGCTCTCCGACTCGCAGCCAGTCCGTCCGTGGATGCTCGACCGCCCCATCCATGGGGCGTACGGTCGTCTCGCAAATCACCATGGATCACCTTTTTGGCACTAATGTAACCTGTCTGTATAAAGGATATACCCAGCACGCTTTTGGACAAAAGCGTGATAGACCCTTTGCTCTAACTCGTCTGTTTCGGATTAATATTTCTATGGGTAATGCCTAAATCAGGTACGCCTTAGGCGTCACCTGGATTTACTTTTTAGCTAATTCCTCTATGATCTTGTTTTCAACATACAGACACATAGTCAAGTAAAAAATTACTATGACCTCTAATTAATATTATTTCAGGTGATCATTTCCCATCGTGCTCATTCAATAGCTCTTCTACTTTTTCTAGGTAAGAGAATAATTCACTATGAGGCATCCATTCAGTCGATGCTCGCACCATAGCAAGACTAAATGAATCCTCCAACAAAGAATCTAAATCTTCATGATGCAAGATGTTCAAGGTGTTCAGATAGTATCTACTCAATTTAGCAAACACCAGAATCCACAATGAAACCTTCAGGGCTTCATCCCACCTAGACCAATTTGACGTGCTAGCCAATGGCTGTTGAATAATTCTTTTCTGTTTGTTGAGGATTTTTCTGGTTATTCCAATGCATTTCTTTTGATAGCTTGGGTTACTATGAGCCCAAAGATAAGAGCTTAGGTTCGTTGTTTTCCCTTCTCTTTCTGGAGAAAACAAAAGTGATCGATGTGGATTTTCGTTATTTAATAAATCGATTAGATCTCGAAACCAAATCTCACACACATCCTCAAAATTAACACGATTTTTACGTAATATTGGTTCTACTACGTCGCTAAATAACCAAGGCTCAGCCCAACCAAGATAGTGCATGTGCCCCCTTGAAGAGTCAATCAATAGTTCTAGGGCATTAAATGAAACCTGCTCTGGCAATAGTTTCTGTAACTGTACTATAAGGTTATCATAAAAACTTCGGCTGTTAGGGATATTAGCATTTCTATTCAGAGCCCAACCAATATACTGAATTTTCTCTGTGTAGCTAAAACCTAACAACTTACCTTCAGCTAATTCAAATTCAGTTGATGACAAAAGTAATTGCTCAAGAGAATTCCAGCCAAACCAATTCAAAAGTGCGATATCGCTTTCTATTAGCTTCTCTTGCTGCTTATCTGAGATATCATGAAATTCCAAAGACAAGGATATTTCACTAACAGATTGACCGAGTAAAGATAGTCTAACAGCTTCTGTCGGTTGATACTCTTTAGTTAAGAGTTTTGATTCCCTTTCAATTAAAAAAATTAGAGACTCCGGCGAATAACGCCACAAATACTTAACGGCGTAAAATTCAGCCCAAGTTAGAATCCTATATTTTGTAGACTGAAGAAAATGATGTATTTGAGTCGAACTATGGATAAATTCAGTTAACGATTTTTTGAAATAACTAGGATCAATCACTGAAATTTCATGTTCATCGCAATTGGTTTCTCTCTGAAATGCACAAGATAAAAACTCTGACAAGAAAGATAAAAATCTAATATCGGATTGAAACTCACCAATGTTTGAGTCGTCAATGGGAGTGTGCGCCAAAATATCACCTATAACTTCCCATGCCACTATAAAGTCAGAAAGCTCACCATCCATCTCCTTTAGACAGTTGAATAAACCTGTTTTAGATAAACCATTTAGTGATTCGCTTTGAAGAATTCCTAGCTCTGCCAACTTATCTTTCAATTCATTACCACATAGCTCTTTTAGTAATGGTTGCTTGAACCACACACTTAATACCGTTCCTGAACATTCATGTTTCAAGATACTTAGAGGCTCATATAGCTTAGTCTTGGAATTTGAGACTGTTGAGTCAAAAAGTATAGAGACAGAACCTTGATCGACTTGTTCGTTTGGTGAGCTTCTTGCCTCTTGAATTATTTCAAATGTATATTGATTGGTTTTATATAAAACATCAGTGGGAATTGGAGTTATTAGCAATGGATAATTTTCGGCTGCTTTCTGGAATGAATTAGACAAATGAAAGCCTTCGACTGGAAGTCCATTTTTACCAATAACTAATATGTATCGGTCGTGCAAACGTTCTTCTTTCAAGCCGTATATTTTGACCTTACATCGTTGCAATAACCTTCTATTGCGTTCACAGTTAGCAATTAGGTTATCAATACCTGTACTAACCATATTATCTGTTTTTCTGCGTCTAGGTATGTCTTCGCCTCTTGGTTTCGGTATACTTCTAAATATTGTGTATTCAGAATCGGGCAAGGCATAGAGTGTCAACAAACTTAAGCCAACGTCTTCGAAATATGGATCAAAGATTGCGATATGCTGTTGTTGATTTTTTTTCATCAAACATTGAAACCATTCGACAAATTGAAGTCTTCCTTCACCATTACTTTGCCCCCATCTTGGGAAAAATCTCCCTTCTGACTTGGGAGGATAAAGCTTCGAGAACAATGATTTCAGCGCTTGATTTTCGGGCACCCATTTATCAATTTCGCGCCCACTAATTCTATTTTGAGAGAGGTTTTCTCTAGCTGAAAATGACAAAGCTTGCGATACGCGGTTGGCCATTTTGGGTATCGTAGTTTTTTCAAGCCAATCAAATTTAACTGGACTTGTGCTGTTACCGACGAGTTGCATCTGGAAATTAATCTCTCGTACATAATTTGTTTTCCAACTACAGCATAAACACCCCTCTTCATAATCATCTGTAAAAGAAAAAATATCAATTTTAGCACTGTCGGCTATATCAAATAACAATTCCTCAAGCTTAAAACTACATTCAAATATTCTCTCTTTAATAAATTTTGCTACCGCTACTCTAGAACACAGGACTTGATTGTCGTTCTCAACAGTCAAGTGAAACTGAAAGCGATTAAAGGTGGGTAGTTGGGTAGAAGTAAACCGTACATTTAGGTCTTTATCTTTATTCCAATTAACCTCAAGGAGGTTTCTTTCATTATCGTCAAGTGTAGGAAATACTAGTAACTCAATATCACCTAACCTAGCAATGTCCTTACTCCCAAAGCTCATCCCAGTATCAGTATTAAGTTGCTCCACTATCATTGTAGTAAAAGCTGTATCGTACTTTTCCCCACAAAGAAACAGAGATTGTTTATCACTTTTACTTATGGAAGCACTTAGAGCCCCTGCACTTCCATGTGGGCTGGCTAATGAATCTTTCAAATGAGCATCACTATTAAGCAAGTAAGTTATTGGTCTAAAAATGGCACGATCATCAACAACTATAGTATTTCCGAAACGTTCTCTTATATTTTCAGGAAGTTTTATATTTAATTTTTCACTAATATTATCAATAGATTGCCTATCACATGCCATACTGAGTAATTCGCGACATATAGAGCTATCCACATAAAGATTTAGTCTAGTTACACTTGCTCTGAATGAACCGAAAGATTTGGAATCGTTCTTGTGGCTAAAGGACCAACTGTTTGTTGAAAAGCTATACGGTAGTAACCGACCATACAGCACACGGTTTTCTACTGCATTTTCATACTGTAGCTGCAAAACCCATAGTTGAAGGGCGCAGGGGTATTTTTCTGATGAGAACAATCTGTCTAGACGGCAATCGTTTAATAAGTCTGTCAGTTGATATGACATAAGACTAACCTTTTAATTTAATTTAGGAAATCAGCCTAGCGCAGCCTAATAACTATTTGAATAGTGAATTTATAGTTCTATTTCATCAAGCATGATACTTTCTTAAATCACTACATTTATCATGTCCGATTTAGAGAATGGACTCTGAAAGGAAAAAATCTGGCCATCCATTATAGATCAACAACATAATGCACTTTTGGTTTGTCTACAACTTGTACGAGCTAAAATTGCTTAAACTAGAGTCATCAAAAGTTAAAGGGCTAAAGCTGAAGCATAAAATCGAGCTAATTTCTTAAAAAACGGCGTATTTCAGACATGCTAACCCACCCAATAAAACAAATGGGCAGTGATTGGTATGTTTAAGCAGGATTACAGTTAATTGCTGTGAAAGTGCTGGCAGCATTTAGCAAAGTGCCGTCGTCGTTTCTCTAAGTGTTCACAGTAATCGGTCAGTTCTTGCAGCATACCTACTGGGCCATGAAATAGCTTGCCAAACTCGGTGAAAAGATGGGACATGCATAACTTCTAGGTCGAACGAGACCCTTTCACATCAACTTTTCTATAGGCAAAGCTTTACTTGGCCTATTTCCCTTTTGAACTGCGAAACTTACTTTGGGGCAAAAGCTTTTTAGGATGGACTTATGAATTAGGGACTTAGTTAAGATTGGCATTGTTGCAACAGTGACCGTTGGCGACATGGATGTCGCCGTCGAGCCCTCAGGGATGAGTTTACGGCGTGTCACTGGGAAAACAATGACAATTAATGCTGCGTAACTCAGTTGTCTTGCTTTGGGGCAATAGCTTTTTAGCTAAACGAACAGCGAAAGGGTCAGTGAGGATTGGCATTGTTGCAACAGTGACCGTTGGGGCATGTTAAGTAGAGCCCTCAGGGATACTTCTTATTAAATGAAAGGGGGCGAGTCACTGGGGAAACAATGACAATTCATGCAGCACAACTGACGATATCACTCACTAGCTTTGAGCCTTTCTGCCTTTGAGTATTTAGAGTTGAAATGGCGGAAATCTAAGATTTAACCGCCATTGTTCTATTAACCCTTAATACTTGGCTTAATACTTGATACAGACTTTATTGCTACCCAACACTTTTGTGCCATCCCAAAATCACTTTCACAAAGAGCGCTATTTAACCGCCGATAGCTCGATAAATGCTGCGGTATACATTTTTAGGTTCAGTATTAATTGCTTATGGGTGATGAACTCTTTTTCGGTATGGCCTGTGTATTCCACGCCCAGCATCGCTGGGTCAAAACTTAAAGCAATGGGGAATAATTTACTGTTCGTTGAGCCGCCAATTGCAATGGGTTTAGGGTCGACTAAGCCAAGAAAACGTGCCTGAGACGCAATAATATCCTCGCCCAGTTTGCCATCATTTTTTGCTTAAAAGCCTAAAACAAAACATTTGTTACAAACTAAACACAAAATCGATGGAACCCCTAGTCCGATACATGTTAAACAGTCACATTAAGCTTAATTTAATGGTTTTAGCCGCACGTAGACTTCAAATTTTTCCTGAAATCCAAGGCCATCATCATGCAAACATCCATAACAATATCGACCTAACGGGGAACAAATAATGAAGGGACTAACCCTCAAACCGCAAGCCCGCACGGCTAAGCTCACGCTAAGTGCCATCGCTTTCGCCTTAACATTGGGCGCCTGTAGCACACAACAACCCGATGCCAGTGTTCAAACAAGTGCGGCGCCAAATGCAGTGTCAGCGCAAATTATCAGCCAGAATGCGACGAATCCATTCTTTAAACCCTATGATACTTTTATGGAAATTCCGGCCTTCGATAAAATCAAGCCTGAGCATTTCCTCCCCGCATTTAAAGCGGGAATCGCCCAACAACACGAACAAATTCAAGCAATCGTTGATAATAAAGCAAAACCCACCTTCGCCAATACGATTGAAGCCATGGAGTTTTCTGGCGATCTAGTGACGCGCGTTTCTAACGTCTTCTTTAACCTGACGGGCGCGGATACGAATGAAGCATTGCAAGCACTCTCGAAAGAAGTGTCGCCTATGTTATCGTCCGCCGAAGACGATATTTTGCTCAATGACAAACTGTTTCAAAAAGTTAAAGCTGTCCACGACGCAAAAGACAACCTGAAGCTCAGCACAGCCCAAGCCAAATTACTGGAAGATACCTATAAATCTTTCACCCGTGGCGGCGCTAACTTAAGCGAGCCAGATAAAACCAAACTGCGCGCGCTGAACGAAGAAATCGGCAAACTCAATTTAACCTTTGGAGACAATCTATTAGCCGAAACCAATGCATTCGAATTAGTGGTTGATAATAAAGCCGATCTCGCAGGTTTACCCGCAGATGTGATTGCCACAGCCTTTGAAACCGCCAAAAAACGTGGCCATGAAGGCAAGTGGGTATTTACCACGTCTCGCCCTTCTATCACGCCTTTTTTAACCTATGCCGATAACCGCCAGTTACGTGAAAAACTCTACAAAGGCTATATCGAGCGCGGTAACAACAATAACGCCAACGATAACAAGATTATACTCGCTAAGATTGCTGCCCTGCGTGCTGAACGTGCTCAACTGATGGGCTATAAAACCCATGCGGATTTCGTGTTAGAAGAACGCACAGCTAAAACACCAGAAAACGTCTACGGTTTACTCAATAAAGTATGGCCAGCGGCATTGGCCCAAGCAAAAACCGAAGTGGCTGATATGCAAGCCATGATTGACGCTCAAGGTGGCAATTTTAAGGTGCAAGCGTGGGACTGGGATTACTACGCCGACAAAATTCGTGTCGCTAAGTACAGCTTTAACGAGCAACAAACCCGCCCGTATTTCTCCCTCGACAGTACATTAAAAGGCGTGTTCTACACGGCTAACCGTTTGTACGGTTTGACCTTTAAAGAACGTACCGACTTACCCAAATACAATGCCGAAGTCCGTACTTGGGAAGTTTACGATAAAGACGGCAAACTGATGGCCATCTTTATGGGTGACTATTTCACCCGTGACAGCAAACGTGGCGGCGCTTGGATGAACTCCTTCCGCAAGCAATACAATATGAATGGCGTTGATTCTAAACCTATTATTATCAACGTATTAAACTACCCTCGCCCAGCGGGTAATGAGCCAGCGCTGCTGACCTTCGATGAAGCCAGCACACTATTCCACGAATTTGGCCACGCACTACACGGCATGTTATCGAACGTCGAATATCGCTCACAGGGCGGCACCGCCGTACCTCGCGATTACGTTGAGTTCCCATCGCAAGTGAATGAAAACTGGATGACTCAGCCAGAAGTGTTAGCCCAATTTGCCAAGCACTACAAAACTGGCAAAGTGATCCCGCAGGAGCTAGTGCAGAAAATCCAAGCGGCCAGCAAGTTCAACCAAGGTTTTTCTACCGTTGAATACATGGCGGCCACTAAACTCGATTTAGATTGGCACACACTAACCGATACAACGCCAAAGGATGCGGCCAAGTTTGAGGCGGACTCGTTAGCGGCAATGGGACTGATTGAGGAAATTAGCCCACGCTATCGCAGCACTTACTTCTCGCATATTTTCGCAGGTGGTTATTCAGCAGGCTACTACAGCTACCTCTGGTCGGATATTTTAGGTGCGGATGCTTTCGAAGCCTTTAAAGAAAACGGCATTTTCGACAAGGCCACTGCGGATTCCTTCCGTAACAATATCCTTTCGAAAGGCGGCAGCGATGATCCTATGCTGATGTATAAAAACTTCCGCGGTAAAGAAGCCGGTATAGAGCCGCTACTACGTAGTCGCGGATTACTGGCCGAGTAACATAACATCATCCCTCTAAATTGAAGTTTGAAATATCACCAACAGGGAGCTAACACTCCCTGTTTTTATTTTACTGATACCAAATAGGGAAATGGCGAGAAAGGTCAAGATGACAGAGTGCAGCTTGGCAGGTAACATCTTGGGAAAAAGATGTTACGGAACTTACGCCTAAACTTTTTAAACGCGGATTCGTAAAGGTGGTACGTTTCCGCTTCACATGTTAACCCACTATGATTCACCGCTTAGGCGGCATTAAATTTTCAATAGAGTTATATGATGAATATTGAGATGGTAGAAAAAGCAGATCATCTTAGTCTGCTCAATATTTGGGAAGCATCAGTGAGAGCAACCCATGACTTTTTAGCAGAAGAAGATCTACAGGAATTAAAGCCGTTGATCCTCGAACAATATTTTGACGCCGTTCACTTAAAGTGCGCTAAAAATGACAATGGAGAAATCCTCGGATTCTGCGGGGTACATGATGGCAATATTGAAATGCTGTTCATCTCACCTGACGCGCGCGGAAAAGGGATTGGTTCCATGCTAGCGACACATGCCATTAAAGAACTGGGAGCCACAAAGGTTGATGTTAATGAGCAGAATCAGCAAGCATTAGGTTTTTACCAGCATATTGGTTTTTCAGTAACGGGTCGCTCACCCGTTGATGGACAGGGTAAACCTTATCCGCTGTTGCATCTGGCGTTATATTCCATTGAGGGATTGTAGATGTATCCTGATTCAATCGATGAGAATAGGATTGGAGAGTATCCGGCGGAAACAAAATCAGGCGGCGGTTATTTCTATGATCAAGTACTAGAATATCGTGTTTGGTGCCGCCCTTGGCAAGGTGCTCCAGATGAATTTGATGGTGAAATCTACTATTACGCATTTCATACTTATAATGAGGCTCTTGAATTTTCGAATGAAACTGACGGGTCTGAAGCGCCTTTAGTACTTGTTAAACAGCTTGAATGGATTGATGAACCAGAAGCAGGAAAATTCATTCATAAAACAGGTGAACGCCTAACTGAATGGAGGGTTGAGTGGCTATTAGAGAGTCAACGTAAGGAGGACACTATTACTAACTTTATAAGTGACAATCAAACATAACAATTTAATCAATAAAAAATAGTTTAAGACTGTCTTTCGACAACATTCCAACAAACTATTTTGGAACTGTGATTAGGAGCGTTACCTGCAGATTTCCTTATCCTCTAAACCTCCTGTCTTGAAACAAAAAATGGTTAATAAATCCGCCCTGACATCAATAAAAAAGGCTTGTTAGGTTTCCCTAACAAGCCTTTAGCTTTTTACAATTAATCAATTAATCGACTAAACCGCGGCGCTTTAACAGTGCCTCTGTTGTCGGTTTTTTACCAGTAAAGTGAATATAATCTTGCATGAGATCTTCACTGTTACCTTTAGATAAGACTTCCTTACGGAATTTGTCACCATTATCGGCTTTTAATCCACCTTGCTCGCCCATATAGGCAAAGGCATCGGCGGCAAACACTTCGGTCCACAGATACGCGTAATAACCTGCGGAATAACCACCGGAGAAGGCATGGCTAAAGTCTGAAGGATCCCCTCATAAATCAGCCATAGCATAGCCATATTTGAGCAACTGATTGGCGAATAATACCCAGGCCGCCAGCAATTCTTTCTCCGTGATTTGATAATCAGGCCGCCTGAGTACCTCCAATCCCAAGCGAATCGTTGAGAGTACCGTTCGATGCCCAATGGTATTGGCCTGAAAATGCTTATCCCAGCCCTGTTGCTGTGCGTGTAAACCAACTAGCCACAACAGGCATTGAACCATCAAC